>DAFX01000098.1:0-6659 GCA_002495535.1 Euryarchaeota archaeon UBA433 | reverse complement strand
TGCTTGTGGAAGGACTTCGACGCTTGGAGTACCGTGGCTATGATTCAACAGGAATTGCTGTGAAAAATGGCTCGATCAGCATCCACAAGAAAGTTGGCAAGGTCCAAGAGTTACGCTCAATCCTGCCCGAAACTGTCGAAGGAAAAATGGGCATCGCTCACACACGTTGGGCCACCCACGGGGGAGTGACCGATGAGAATGCTCACCCCCATTCTTCAGCAAACGGTAAGGTTGTCATCGTCCACAATGGCATCATCGAAAACGCTAGGATGCTGCGTGCTTCCCTTTCAGTTCAGGGCGTATCGCTGGCCAGTGAAACTGATTCAGAGGCATTAGCTCACATCATCGAACGTGAATTATCAGTGGATGACAATCCAGAGGAAGCAGTTCGCCGCGCCCTAGCCCAGGCTCGAGGGACTTGGGGTATCTGTGCGCTGTTCAAGGATCACGACACCATTGTATGCGCTCGTAACGGCTCGCCGCTCATCATCGGGCAAGGCGTCGAAGAGATGTTTGTCTCAAGCGACCCCCACGCTCTCACTGGTCACACTCAACAGGTGATTTACCTCGAAGATGGTGACCTTGCAACACTGACCTCAACTTCAATCAAGTTGTCCACCTTGAAAGGTGGCAAGAGCCAAACAAAGAGCACCATGCTCGAATCCGAATGGGGTCAATCTGAATTGGGCGATTACCCCCACTTCATGCTCAAGGAAATCTATGAGCAACCAGATGCCCTTCGCCATTGCATCAATGGACGCCTCGACAGGGCAGGAGGCAGTGGCCGACTTGGTGGCTTGAATCTTTCACCAAGCGACCTTGCTAAGATCCCCCATGTACGTCTTCTTGGCTGTGGAACTTCCTACAATGCCGCAGAGATCGGACAATTGCTGATCGAGAAATTAGCACGTATTCCCGCAATGGCACACATCTCAAGCGAATTTCGACATAATGACCCGGTCATCAATCCAAGTGCTTTGCACTTTGCAGTTACACAATCTGGTGAAACAGCAGATACGTTGTCTGCAATCAAAGAAATCCAACTCAAGGGTGGGAGCGTTCACGGTGTCGTCAACGTCGTGGGGTCGTCCATTGCTCGACTGTGCGGTAAAGGCGTCTACATTCATTCAGGACCAGAGCAAGCTGTTGCATCCACCAAGGCTTTCTCTAACATGGTGGCTGCTTTGTCGATGTTCGCCCTTCAAATTGGGCGCTCTCGCAACATCAGCAAGGAGCGAGGTGTTGAATTGATTCACGCCCTCCAGCAAGTTCCGCATTTGGTTGAGGAATACCTGGAACAACAAGGACCGATTCAAGAGGCTGTCGAACTTGTCAAGAATGCCAAAAGCGTGCTCTTCCTCGGCCGTGGAATCTCTGCGCCCGTGGCACAAGAAGGCGCCCTCAAACTCATGGAAATTGCATACATCCCATGCTTGGCATACCCTGCGGGAGAAATGAAGCACGGCCCTATCGCTTTGCTCGAAGAAGGCAGTCCGGTCGTGTTCATTGCTCCGAATGACCATGTGAAAACAAAAACCGTCTCTGCGATTCATGAATGCCGAGCACGCGGTGCCAAGATCATTCTCATTCACGAAGAAGGCGACGAAATAGCTGAAGAAGGTGACGTGTGCATCGCTGTTCCACCCGTTCACAATCTCGTTTCACCGCTATTGACGGTCGTTCCTCTTCAACTGATTGCCTACCACACTGCGCTTGCACTCGGGTGCGATGTCGACCGGCCGAGAAACCTCGCCAAGTCTGTGACCGTTGAGTGAAGGAATCAAAGAATCGTGAACCGTTGCTCGTTTTCCTTCCAGTTGAATGGCTTGTAGCCAAGGGAGTGTCGGGTGTGTCGCATCTTGACAATTCCGAGCTTTCTGTTGACATCGTCACCCGATCGTTCCATGACCAAATGCAGGACGCCGTCGGAAAGGTAGTCTTCAACCCCATATTCGCCGAATTGTTTGTGGTCTTCTCCGGTCATTTCACAGATAAAGAATGAGGTGAGGCCTAGGCGGCGTACAGCTTCAAACAATCGGAAAATTTCATCTCGAGGGTTTTCCATCTTGGTGAGGGTGAAAAATGCGCCTAGGGAGTCGAAAACCAGCAGTTCGAATCCAATTGCTTCGCGGTATGAGGTGAGTTGCTTGATCAGTTGCCCCATCCAATCGACGCGGTCACTCATTCCCTGCTTGTCAAGTTCGACGCGAAGGTCGGAAAGATCGATAATTGCAATTCGATTTCGAACACGAGCATCATCGACGTTCATGCCCATGTTGGCCATGTGCGAACGCAGGGAGTCTTTCCCTTGTTCGAGGGTCACATAGATCCCGCTGGTTTCTCCATAGAGAACGGCATTGTAGAGCATTGAAAAGGTGAGACTGGACTTCATTGCACCCGATGCTCCGGCCACGATACAAATGTGGCCTTGCGGAACACCACCCTGCATATTTTCATCCAATCCTTCAATGTGAGTTGGGATTCTTTCTACATCGCTCATGCCGGCACCGTTTGCTGGATAACGGGTCGATTCTTGAACCTCTCCCTCATTTAGAATGGAATGGGACCTGTGAAATTGATGAAAAGGGTAAAGCATAGCCCCCCCTGACTTGACACGACGTCGTATGGTTTCCCTTTGGCTTGCTTCACAATCGCCTCGTCGAGCAGCCATGGTGAAGGCTGTGGTCGCCAATGCCACATGCAAGGGCCTCGAAGGTGTTGATGAAACTCCGTCCTCCTTTGGTTCTGTATCTGAAAAGGTGCTCTCCATTTGTCAGCAAAAGGCAAAAGCAGTCCCCCAAGATCACCCCTTTGATGTTGTTCTTGTATGCGACACAGTACTTGCCGATCCAGATGAAGTCGATTTGATTCTTGGAAAACCGAGTGACGCTCTTGAAGCAGCATCGATGCTTCATCGCTTATCGGGTCGACGGCATCAAGTGTGGTCGGCTGGGGGGATCATGGTTCGGGGGCAATGGAATTTTTTCGTTGAGCATGCGGTTGTTGAAATCGAAGCATTGAGCGATGAAGCGCTTGTGGAATTGGTTTTGAACGAGTCTTGGAAAGGGAAAGCAGGCGGCTATGACCTTGCTGGGCCTATGGGCGCTCACGCAAAACTCGTTGATGGTTCAGAAACAACGGTGCTCGGAATCCCTCAAGAGGTGATGGACATCCTCGGGTCACTCGTGTGACTTCTCTTGCATGTAGCGACCATAGAACATCGGAATTTTGTGCCATGTGTCAAGACTTAATACGGTCTGACGTAGAATCTTAACCACAATCATGGCTGAAGCAACTGGAATAAGCCAAAACCAAATCCTCTCTTCAAGAGCAGTTGACCCCCAATTCATCCAATTTTTGACAAACAAAACTTGAATGGCGATGAACCCAATTGAGAAAATGGCCATAAACAGGAAGTTTGACCGCCTTTTGTGTATATTGATGTGCAGATGGTCTTCATGCAAGTAAATGGCATAACCCCAAACTGCGAGGATTGCAGTCGTACTCAAGAAGGTCACGTATCCTGGGATGCCAATTCGTTCAGAATATTGCGCTGAATTGAACGCGTGGAAGGAACAAAACGGTAGCGTCCACAATGCTGCAAAAACGAGTCTGTTATGAGCCATTCCTCCATGCATGAAGGCTTTCTTCGCCACTCCCAGAGGATTACAAACGAAAAACGCAGAGAAGAACGCCATGCCCAGTGAGTAGTCCTTCATTAGTCCCAGCAGCGTGAGAGTTTCAGAGGCTTCACGCGCTGCAAGGAAACTGAAAAGGATATGAAGGCCAAGGAACACAAAAAAGATCCCAAAGCGAAGTGGAATTTTTGAGGGTTCAATAATGCTCCAATTGAGCCGGCGATTGAAATGACTTACGATCATGGCAACGGTGATCAGCAGGTACAGCATGATCATGATGGAACGGCCTAATTCTAGCACACCCATGGTGTCTCTTAACAGCCAGCATACAATGATGGTCCCTCCGAAAAAGGGGAATATAAGGCCGGGAATCAAAGACACGATACCAACCTCATCGTTATTTTTCTTTCTTTTCGATTCTTGGTAGAGGCGGCGGCCAGGCACACCGAGCAAGATAACACCAAGAGAAAGCAATACAATGCCGACAGTGGAGAATTCTTCAATTCCCTCCAGACTTTTCATGAAGGTCGAAAAGATAAGCACGGTTTGACCCGTGACATTGAGGATCCAAAATTGACGCATGGTCGTTTCTTCAAAGGGTGATGACCCGTGAATCAACGGCAAAATATCAAATCCAATCGCTGCGACCAGCGCCATCAACCAACCAAGGCAAACCCATACAATGAGGACGTAGGCCAGCGATGTGTACTGTTCAACCAGCATGTCAAAATAAAACGATCTTGTCAATAAATGCCAAGCAAACACGAGGAGGAAAGCCGCGTTCATGATGCATGAAGCAAAGTACAACGCCAAATAGGAGCCAGTTGAGGTGGCCCTAAAATCCGAGTACTTATTCATTGATAATCACACCCAACTTGTAGGGTATAAATTAGCCGCCGATAATTCACAAACTCAACAAGTTCCCCAGTCCCAATTCGTGACTGTAGACGTCGACAACAACGTCGTTACCTGGAAGAAGCAAGAGTTTGTCTTCGGCATCAAGGGCGAACACACCAACGCCGACTTCATCGCTCAACTGCTTTAATTCTCTACGGCAAACGGTTTGATGCGTGTCCATGTGAACGAGAGGTCGAAGATCGACAATGACAGTATCACCTTGAAGCACCCGCGTTCCAATTTCACGCGTTGGAATGCGGTTCATTGAATCGGGGGCAACGTACCTCAAAGCCCTGTTGGGACGGGTTGGCGTTGGTTGATGCAACGCCCCCAAGTCGTGGAATGGTTCACCATCGGCGGTCACAGGGCCCTGCCAGCCTAACGGTACAAGTTTGCGGGGGGGCTTGACACCAACTGGTTCTGGTGACTTTGGGGCTTCTGCGCTGATGAGCTTCGCCTCTGGAGGAGGCGCGATGTGCTGCTGAATGCTCACGGGTTCGGCTGGGGCGGCCAGCACCGGTTTCGATCGTTGGCTACCTTGGCCAGCTTCAGGGTCTGGCAGGCCGAAAAATTGCCAGAGACTCACCATCTTTCCACCATTCACAAATCAAAATCGTCAAGCAATCCTGAGAGGTTTGACATTTGAGGTGACGACGGTGTATCAGTAGTTGCCGGTTGAATCGCTGCAGTTTGGCCTTGTTGAGCTGCCAAATACTGTGCACCGTAATGATTCCACTGTTCCATCGACCAACCTTCTGGAAGTCCGCCGGCGGGCAGGGGTGGGCCACTTGCAACTGGGGCAGGGGCAGGGGAAGTGAGTGCTGGTTCAACAGCAACCGGTGCGGGGCTCACGAGGGCTGCGAATGGGTCTTCCTGGATTGTTTGAGCAGGGGCCATCGTTTGCACAGGTGCATAGGTTTGCTCCGCACTGACCACTGGTGTGGCTGCAGCCGGATACCCTGCTTGGGCATAGATGTCTTGTGGAGCACTTTGTTCTGCGTACATGGAGGTGCTCTCTTGAGGAGCAGTGCCCATGACCGGGGCAGGAGGCTCACCAGTTGGTATGGCCGAGAAATTCGAGTAGTGTTCGTCCTTAGCGCCACCCTTTCTACGAGTGAGCAAAAGGAAGCCGGCAAGAAGCACAACGAGGATTGCGAGCGCTCCAATGATTGCGGTTGGCACCGTACCAATGACGTCGCTCACCGATTCAATGATGCCATCGGGCGGCCGTTCCGTGACGGTGAGTTGAATGCTCGCCATCGAGGATTCACCATCGTCGTCAATGACGGTTAATTGAACCGTCCACTGACCCGGAGGAAGATCTTCGATTGTGTACATTGGTCCAGTGAAGTCAACATCGCCAGTTTTTACCCCATCGAGATCGGCGTCGTAATGGCTGCTGTCCCATTGATAGATCAGCGTTAATTTGTCACCAATGGTCTCTCGAGATGTCAATCCTGAAAGCGTGATGTTGTCACCTTCCATGAGGGAGATGACGCTTGTGGAATTAGTAATTGTGGCCGATGGCGGTAGGTTTTGAACGCTCACGTTCACCGATGTCAGAGCCTGTGCTCCATCGTCGTCAGTCACCGTAGCCGTGATCTGGCGAATACCCCGAGTTGCCCATGATGCGGTGATTTCAAGGCCTTGCATTTCACAATCATTGACAGGGTTCCCATCGCTGTTGCTGTCGACAGCCCCATTCATGTCCCAGCACACAACAAGGGAGTCCATGTCAGAAGCGGTATCATCGACAAGAGCCGAGAAGGTGACGTTCGCATCTTCAAGAATTGGGACGTCGGAACCGAGCCCTGTGATGGTTGGAGCTACATTTTGAATATCGACCATTGCGGTGCGAACAACGGATTGTTCTCCATCGTCATCATACGCAACCACTGAGATGTTATGGAGTCCAGATGTTGCCCACGAAACAGTCGCAGTCGATGCTGGGCCTCGTGTGGTCTCAGTCCAGTTTAGATCTCGGTCAGACGGTGTCCATTCCACATTGATCTGATCTCGATCTGAGAGGGTATCGTCCGCCCCAATGCGTAAGAGGGCCACTTGGTCTTCATCCAAAGTCCAAACGCCATTGACTGCGGTTAAGTTAGAGCCGCCGTACCAGAG
>DAFX01000050.1:37686-41043 GCA_002495535.1 Euryarchaeota archaeon UBA433 | reverse complement strand
CCCGAATGGGCGAGGAGAAGAGCCGAGGCTAGGCCCCCAGGCCCGGACCCTACGATGATGGCAGTTGGAGCTTTTGTGCTGGACATGGTTTCCAAAGCCAGGGTTCTCCATATAAAAGGCCGTTTCCACCCTTGTATCGCAGAGCATGACACGCTCCCTCCAAACCGCTTGTCATGCTCGGCATGGCTTGCGGTAATAAGCATCTTAAGGAGGCTGTGATTGGGGCAAATTACAGCCTTTGGTTGTACGGTGATACCATGAGCAATTGGAGTTCCAAGAATCCATACATGTCCCAAATCACAGAGAACTATATCCTCAACGGAAAAGGTTCCAGAAAAGAAACAAGACACATTGTGTTCGATCTTGGAGACTCTGGATTGGATTACAAAGTGGGCGATGCACTTGGTGTGCTCGCTGAAAACCCACCTCATATTGTTGAAGAACTGCTCGAAGTGCAGGGATGGGACCGAGACGCCATGGTTACCACCCACAACGGTGAGCGCGACGTTTACACCGCATTGAAGAAGGATTTCGAAGTCCACATGGCCAACAAAAAATTCGTTCAATCCCTTGCACACAAGGTTGTTTCAAGCGGCATGAACATTTCCCTCTCAATCGTGGCCCGTTCTCGCAACGGTAATGAGTGGTCCTCAAATGATGCGGGTGAATTACCACCCGGCCTCGCCCCGAATCAGCCATCCGATGACCCTGTTGCAAAAGTAGCAGCACTGGTTGATGATGCAAAAGCGGTTGAAGATTACCTGTGGACGAGGGATTACATTGACATCATGAGAGAATTCGACGTCAAGTATTCTCCAGAGGAGTTTTTCGAACTTGCGGACCGTCTAAAACCACGCCTCTATTCTATCGCCTCCTCGCATGACGCTCACCCAGGGTTTGTTGAACTCACAGTTGGTATTGTTCGCTTTGAATACAACGACCGACCACGTGGCGGGTTGTGCACCCTTTTCATGGCCGATGAAATAGATACGTCTGGCGCCCCGATTGGTGTGTTCATGTCACCGACAAAATCGTTCATACTTCCAGAGGACAAAAGCACTGACATCATCATGGTTGGACCCGGTACGGGGATTGCCCCATTCCGTGCTTTCATGGAACAACGAGTCTTCGATGGTGGGGACGGCCGGAACTGGCTTTTCTTCGGCGATCAATCCGCCAAGACTGAATTCTATTACAAAGAGACCATCGAAGGCTGGATGGACAGCGGCGATCTCTACCGCTTCACGACGGCATGGTCTCGAGACCAAGAAGAAAAAATCTACGTGCAACACCGGCTCAAGGAGTATGGTGCTGAAATCTGGGAATGGTTCGAGAACGGAGCTTACTTCTACATTTGTGGCGATAAGCAATACATGGCGAAAGACGTCCACAGAGCATTGATCGCTATTGCTGAAGAGCATGGCGGAATGTCCAATGAAGATGCTACACATTTCATTGAAAAGACAATGATGCGTGAACAGAAGCGTTACCTTCGTGACGTCTACTGATCAGCATTACGAAAAAAAGCCCCCATCCCCTCCGAAGAAGGAACAGGGGCGGCTCTCCAAATTCTTCCAATTTGGTGTGTCTTGAAGATGTTCGTTTTACCGAATCACTCTTCGCTCGAATCGGCAGTTTCGATCATTTCATCGATCTTCATACCCATGAGGGCACCAACACCGATGACAATACCGTCAACAAGCCAAGGAACTGCAACCGCCATAGCGTCTTCAGTTCCGTTCATGAGCATGGATGCCATGTCTTGAGCAGATTCCCAGTTGACAATGGAAGCCATAGCCATGACTGCAATAGGCATGGCCCAAGCATTTCCAGCCTTGGATTGGATTTGACCGAGAATTGCACCAGCTGCAATGAGGCCGAGGATCGACCACATAGCGAATTCATATGCCACTTGACCATCTGGCCAGGCATCTGCATAGGTGATGTAATTCTCATTCATTTGAGCCATCATGATTGCAGCCAAGATTGCACCAACAACTTGAGTGATCAATCGAATGACCGTGCCCATCCACATGTCTTGGTCGGTCAGGTCTTCAGACGTCATTGCGTGCATCCAAGTCACCGGTGGCAGGATGTGGGCTCCAGAGAACGCCATCCAAGCAACACCAAGTGCCAACATGCCGCCGAGTGAGGCCATGCCAAGACCGACAACTGCAGGTGCTGATGCACCAACGTCGCCGCTCCAAACCGTGATCCCCATAATCAGCCATGTGACGGTGAAGGCACCGCCAAGTTCAGTCATTATATCTTTCAATTTCATTTCCATATTTTTTCCCCCTCCTGTAGAGAGCGTTTGTTACCTTCTTTGCATAGTATATAACCGCGAAGGGCCATAAACCGGTGAATTAAGCCGTTTTGGTGACTTTTTGCAACAAGCGGTGTGTTTTAGAACACCTTAATTGCCACTGGAACGGGAAAATGATATTTTCTCGTTTTTTGGCCGAAATAGGCACATTTCCCGTCTTCATTGCGGTATTGCCTTGCTCACAACAGGGATTGAACGGCGATGTGCAGCATCTTCCATACGCTTTGTCCAAACTGAATCAGGACCGGGGAAAGCGAGCATGTGGGTGGCGCGCTCGAGCATTCGATCGACGAGACTTGCTTCTGCTTCAGGTCGACCGCTGTCATCAGGTTGGTTGGGACGTGGGTCGGACCAAGCCTCTGTGAACACAGCAAGTGGAATGTTGTTGTTGTCCGCCCAACGTTCTGCAAGATAATCGACGCCACTTGCCCCCCCTAGAATGATCAGATCGGGGTAGGAATTGTACTTGACCCATTCATCAATGGCGTCTTCAAGCCATGAGTAGTCGTAAAATTTTGAATTTCCACAAATGACGAGATTTACAATTTGTCCATCGTTGTTCAGATCTTTTCCAGCAAGGCGGTCGAGGGCTTCGGCTCCAGTTTGGGGTGTCGGCGGCATGGTTGACGAACAATGTGGAAGGATATGAAACTTGGCGTGAAATTTCCCCTTTTCGGTAGTAATTTGGAATATTCAAGTCGTTTTATCACAATAAAACTGAATTTGGCACCCTCTCTCGTCCTGAATTTTGCAGTGGAAAATCCATTGAATGAGAGCACTTTGAACCGCTGGCATCATAGGGTAAATCCTCCTCGAGCACCCATGACGTTCAAGCGAGTGCTGATTGCGAACCGTGGGGAAATCGCTCTTCGAATCCTTCGTACGCTCCGTGACATGGGCATTGAAGCGGCGATCATCCACGGACGAGAAGATCGTCTTTCCTTGCCAGTTCGACTTGCAGACGTCGCTTATGCCAACAACAAACCAAACCCTTTGGACACATACCTCGACATCGAATCGGTCATCGCTGC
>DAFX01000050.1:27288-37301 GCA_002495535.1 Euryarchaeota archaeon UBA433 | reverse complement strand
GCAAATTTTGTGCGTCGTTTGCAAGAAGAGGGCATCACATTCATCGGCCCATCGGCTGATGTGATCACCTTACTTGGGGACAAAATCGAGGCCCGTGCGGCAATGGAGGCTGCCGGTTTGCCAACGGCTAAGGGTTCCTCGGAGCCAATTTCTGATGCCGGTGTAGCGTCGACGCTCGCCGAACAAATTGGCTATCCAGTGATCATTAAGGCAGCAGCTGGTGGCGGCGGAATTGGTATGCAAATTGTTGAGGAATCCTCCGAATTCGAAAGTGCGTTGAAACTTTGCCAATCAAGGGCTAAATCAGCATTTGGCGACGAGCGCGTCTTTGTGGAGAAATACATCCAAGGCGCCCAACACGTTGAATTTCAAGTCTTGGGCGATGGAAAGACAGCGATTCATTTCGGCGAACGTTTCTGCTCGATTCAACGCCGGCATCAAAAACTGGTTGAAGAAGGCCCTTGGCTCGACGACAAGAAAAGGCAAGAAATCGGTGACTTGGTATGCAGGGGTGCTGAATCAGTCGGCTACAAAGGCCTCGCAACGTTCGAATTTTTGCGCGATGCAAATGGAGATTTTTACTTCCTTGAAGTCAATCCTAGGGTCCAAGTTGAACACACAGTGACCGAACTCATCACAGGTTACAACCTGGTTGAACTCGGCATTCGTGTCGCACAAGGCGAAGACTTGCCACTTTCCCAAGAAGATGTGACTTGGAATGGCCATGCCATTCAATGCCGTTTGAATGCTGAAGACCCTCGTAAATTTATCCCGAGCCCCGGTCGGCTATGGGAATGCCATTTCCCTTCTGGCTATGGGGTTCGCGTCGACACCCACGCTCATCCCGGCTACGACATGCCGGGTTGTTTCGACTCATTGCTGGCTAAACTTTTGGTGTGGGGCAGGGACCGAGACGATGCCATTCGGCGGATGCGTACCGCCCTCGATGAAACAATGATCACCGGTGTGGAACACCTTATTCCGCTCCATCGTCGGATTATGGATGAGCAGGACTTCCTCGATCGAAACATCACAATCCAATACATCGATATGCATGAGGAATTGCTAGGCTAAGGCTCATACTTTCCTGTTGAACACCTTTCCCACCTTCAGTGACATCTTGAAGTAGGGCCCCCATTTCGTCCCACCATGGATGTCCTTTTGGTTGGCAGCATCGCCTATGATTCAGTCACTTCTCCTGCTGGCAAAGTTGAGCAAGCGCTTGGCGGCTCAGCAACATATGGTGGCTTAGCAAGCGCATTTCACACCAAGCGACTTGGCTCGGGTACGGTGGGTTTGGTTGGCGTCGTTGGCGAAGACTTTGCCGACACAGATCGCCAAACATTGGCAACACACGGCACCGATCTCACCGGCATAGAAACCGCCCCTGGGGAAACATTTCGATGGGAAGGAGCCTATCACGGGTCAATGGCTGAAGCTGAAACGCACGCCACCCACCTCAATGTGTTCGAACACTTTCAACCCAAAGTCCCAGACCACGCCAAGACGCCGAAAGTCACGTTTTGCGCCAACCTTCACCCGGCGCTTCAAGCAAGTGTTCTCGACCAAACGAAACCACAACGTCTGTCGATGCTTGATTCCATGAACCTCTGGATCACCATTGCCAAAGAACCTCTGCTTGAAGTGATGCAACGAGTTGACTTGCTCATCATCAATGACGGGGAAGTGCGCATGCTCGCTGAAGATCAAAACTTGATTCGAGCGGCTCAAACTGTTCGGTCTATGACCAATGTACCAACGCTCATCGTAAAGCGTGGGGAACATGGAGTTCTTGCGTTCCACGGCGAGGAGATTATTGCATTACCCGCCTTCCCAATTGCAGATGTCTGTGATCCCACTGGGTGCGGTGATACATTTGCTGGAACTTTAGCTGCCTACATCGCTTCGGGGGAAGGTGCCTTGGAGCGCACTGAATTGAGAAGCGCCCTTGTTGCTGCCACGGTCTCGGCAAGTTTCACGCTGCAATCATTTGGAACCGAGGCGCTTCGAAACATGAGCGTCGATTCGTTCAATGAACGCGTCGCTCAATTCGAAGGCATGCTCAACTGATCACAAGTCGAGTCTGGGAAGCCCGGAAACTCCAGCCGTGGTCTTGTGGTTCTCGACCCGCTCAGTCAAATCTTCAAAGGACAAACCGTCTAAGTCAGAGGTTGCTTCTTGCGCTTTTCGTTCCTGTTCGATTTGCTCAACCAAGGTGTGGCGACGAGAGAAATGACTTGTCATTCGCTCGACAACTTCAGCGGGCAACACGCCTCCATGGGTGTCTGAGAGGTTCGCAACACTGCTTTCGATTTCCTCCTGGTGAGTTTTGGCCGAACGCTCACGCAATTCATGCCCGGTCTCTGATTCTGGACGTGGCGCGGGAGATGCGGGGATGGTCCCTGTGAAGAGTTTGCTCGCAATGGTAGCACTGTCTTTGATGCCGTGAATGAACGACTGCATTCGGGTGCCGCCGTTGAAGCGATTTTGCCGTTGCAGCCAACGAGGGTTGGCAAACCCAGAGGTTTTTCGACGCATGATGTAGGCGTTTTGTTTGGCTGGAGGCTGGGTCAATTCATGCACCAGTTCGGCATCAAGGGTCTCCTCGAGCCGAGCGCTTGTGACCAAGGATGGTTCGGGCTCAGAGAAAAGTTCGTCCAAGTTCGATTCAAATTCGACAATTTCCTGCTCGACCGGAGGCATGTGCCTGGGGACATGCGCTCCTTCAGGCCCAACAAAGCTCGGTAAAAATTCAGTTGGCACCTGGTCGTGGGGATGGGAGACTTGTTGTTCCATCCTCGCTGGCTGTGCTTCTGTGATCTGACCGTATGAGCGACCGTGATTGATGGCCTGAGGGGAAGGGTATGGGTGTGCTGGATGGTGGGTGTAGGTTCCATCTCTTGGCCCAGGCTGTGGACCAGGGAGCGCATGACGGCGGGTTTGAGCGTTGGCTCGCCCTCGTTGAATGAGTCCGTGGTTCATGAGATCCTGAGGTTCGAGTTCTGGTTCTCCGAACATCCACCCGGCATTCATCGGTTCACCGAAATCCAGATCCAGTTGCTCTTCAGCCCGGAGAAGATTGAGTGGAGGTTCAGCGTTTGCCATTTGCCCCCCATTTCCATGCGTTGCGAGCAACGTTGCAATTGGGAGTGGCGAATCGAGATGGATTGGTTCCGCAGGGATGATTCGTTCAGCGTTTATGCGAGGGAAATCGGTGTCCCGGTTCAACTGATCAAGGCCGAGTTTGGCCTGTTCCATCGTCATGCCTTCCGTCAAACGATTGTGAAGTTCGCACAAGCGCATCAGTGTGGCGTCGTTCCCGGTGATCATGTGGCAGTCATGCGCTTGAGTTTCAATGGTCAAGAGGGGTCGCTTAATCCCAAACCGTCCAAACAGAAACACCAAACCGAGCCCTATGGTTAGCATTTGAGATGCGGTTCCAAAAATCAATCCTCGGTAGCCAACCCACAACAACACTAGACCGAGACCAGCGTATCCGTTCGGGAAAAGTGGCTTTTGGGAATGGTTCAGTCGCATGACCCATTCATGAGCGATTTCAGTGGTGTGCCCCTTTCTCTGTTCGATGGAGAGCTTGCGCTCAGTCACTTTGACGTTAACCTTTCCAGAGGTTCCAATCAAGTGCAGCCCTTTGAAGACTTCAAAGTCCTCTGCACTTTGTGGACCCTCCTCTTGTCCAGTGATGCGCATCCCAGCGCGTAAAGGGCGTCGAGTGGGTTATCAATCCACCGACGAATGTGAGGGTTACCCCCCTTGAAAACGCGCCTTTTTTTCAGAGCCGGACACAACAAGAGTTCTCGACTTCGAACCAAGAGTCGTTGGGTACTTCCTTAAGTCTAGATGCCCCCTGCTTGAGGTGAAGGCAATGGCAGAAATCATAGGGGAAATAATCGCTTCTGAGTTTGGTGAAAAGGTCATGGAGTCGATCGGTGATTCGACAGAGCGATGGTCTGATCGTTGGTGGTTCAAAGCCCTCAGTTGGGCCATTATGATCGCTCCTTTTATCGGCATCGCGATCTATTATTGGGTGCTCTAATCACTCAAGACAATCCAGTTGAGCGCTCCCCATAATCCGAGGCTTGGAATCAAGTTGTGCGATGAGCGTAGGCTCAGGATTTTCTCGGCGAATGAACAATGGGTTTTCCCAAGCAACCACCGCTGTGTCGGCTTCAACTGAGGCAATGCGACCAACCACGAACTGCAAATCAACGCTTGCGTGAATGACATCACCTTCAGCCAACACTCGCTTCTGGAATGGTGAACGTGCGAGCACAATTTTCGAACGGTGGTGGGCCACTACGGCCAATGGAATGCTGGTGTTGGTTTTCTTGTCTTCAATGGCTGGACGAACCAACAGGGTGCCGCTTCCTAAGTGCTCTTCCTTTGCGTTGCGAAGGGCCAATCCAACCCTGTCTCCAGCTCGAGCGGCAGGGACATCATCATCCATCACTTGAAGCGATTTCGCGTTCCCAGTACCGTTTGCAGGCAAGAGCACCAGGTCGTCGTGGACATTGACAGTGCCTGATTGCACATATCCAATGGCGACCAAACCGATTCCTTTGACGTTGAAATGCTGATCGACAGGGATCACCAAGGGCGCTTCTGCGTTTGCTTTCAATTCACCCGAAATTGCGTCCATAAGGTCGTAAAGCATGTTTCGCAGTTCAATACCATCGTTTTTGGCAAAGGTCCATCCGCCCAAACCTGCTTGTGAGAACACCATCTTGACTTGGTCTTCATCGACCCATTCGCCCTGTGGAGGGTTGATGACGGCAATGCCCTTCGTGAGTCCAGAACTTGCGAATGCGACGAGCGCTTCACCTAATGTAGCGTTTATGCCTTGAACTTCGATAACACCGACCCGGGCCGCTGATAGAGCATTGAGAAACGGTCGCAATCGTTCAGGGTATTTTGCCGGGCGGATCAACGAGAGAATGCGTGGACCGTCACTGCCGTTCTCCTTGTGGACGTAGGTATGCACATCGCGTTGGTCGGTGGGTTTGGCTATTTCACGGGCCAAATCGTCGCTTCCAACCATGGCTATGTTGAGAACAGGCATGGCCCTGCCACCTGCGAGGCCCACATCAATGTAGGGGTGGTCATTCGTCCTGATTGCTGCGCATCTGTTCACGAATGCGCTTTGCGTGGTCCCAATCCTTCTGTTCAGATTCGTTGTCTACGGTGAGTTGGGGGATCGGGATTGGGCGCATCATCGAATCGATGGCTACGAAGAAAAAGTAACCCTCGCAGATTTTCTTCTTCTTCCAAGTCGCTTTGTCCACAGCCATCGCTGTGACCTTTGTACAGGCTGTGTGGGTGCTGGTAAACACCACTTTACCGGTGACTTCGAGGAGGTCACCTTGACGTGCAGGAGCGATGAACTTGAGGGTGTCAATGGAAATGGTCACGAATTCTCTGTGGGCGAATTTTGAGCAAGCAATGCCGCCTGCCTTGTCCATGATCGAGAGAAGACGGCCACCAAACAATGTGTCATGGTCGTTCGTATCGCCGGGAAAGATGTGTTCAATCAGCGTTACCGGTTCCTTTGAGTAGGGTTCCATGACTTTGCCAGCGACATCACCCTCATGAAGTCATGGAAGGGATTGGGGGATGGAGGGGTGGTTTCTTCACCTTGTCCTCCTGCCGTTGGGTATGGGTGAAGCCAAGGTTTGCATTGCTTTGGTTTCGGGGGGGTTGGATTCTCCAGTGGCAGTAGCACGTGCTTTGAAGAACGGCTGGACCATTTACCCAGTTCATTGCAGCCAAGAACCCGTGGTCGGGCCAGAGGCAGAGGCAAAAACCATCGCAGCACTCCGTCATTTGCTTGAATCTGATGGACCGATTGGTGAGGCAGCACGGGCTCAGATTCATCCCACGCTGATTGTGATTCCAGTCGCAAAACAACTGGCTCTGTTTACAGAGAAATGGGCTCACACCGAATACTTCATCCACATGAAACGAATGTACCATCGCTTGGCCGAGGTTGCAGGTTTAGACGTGGGAGCAACTCATCTTTTGACCGGGGAAAATTTGGGTCAAGTATCGTCACAAACTCTAGGTAATTTGGGGAGCATTGAACAGGCCTCAAACCTCGTTCCTTTGCGTCCTTTGCTTGGTTTTGACAAGAACACCATCATTCGTATGGCTCGTGTTTTGGGGACCTACGATCTCAGTCTTGGCCCAGAGGTTTGCGACGCACTCGGGCCAACAACGCCAGTCACGATTGCCAATCAAGAGTGGATTGAAAAAAGCGAAGTTCGCGTTGGTGGATTGCAGGATTTATGCCTTGATGCATGGGCTCAGCACCGTCGTGTTGAATTGTGAAAGCATTCGTTGATTAGCCTCGCTCTTAGGCGTGATTTCCTTAGGCATGAATGCGATGTGATTTTAGGGAGAAGAATCCTCGCGTGAAAGGTAGGTGAGTCTATGACACACGAGAATCGAACCTTAACCGCCCCATTGTTCCTTGTTGCCCTTATGCTGCTGGCCCCTTTTGCCGGCGCAGCCAATGTGACAACATTTGCCAACTCAGACACCGAATCCGACATCGAAATGCGCGGCGGCAGCCCCTTTTCGAACCTCGCAGATGGCAGCATTGATCTTCCTGCTACCGATACGGTGACCAGTGCCAGTGTGGATCTTTCCGTCCACATGATGGAGCATGCCTCCCACCAAAGGATCGACACCGAGACAATGTCACGTGTTTGGAACCCCAGTTACAACAACCAACTCACCAAATTCTCCAATGCATCACACTTCACCTTCGAAGACGGCGCAACCGCCACCCCAGTTTCCTTGACCGCTGAAGGCGTGCTGACTGACTTCGAAGAAACGATGGCTGGTTTCGTCGATCAGCGCGATCTCTACCAAAGATGGTACGGGTTCGACCATGGCGAACTTGGAGCAGCTGGTTCACCTCCTTCCCCTGGCCTTCCAGATTGTTTCTCGGGCACTTATTGCTGGGGGACAGGCCTCTACGACAACGATTACACCGACGAGTTCACCAATCAAAACGGCGGACTTTACGCCCTCAACTCCCCATCTATGTACATCGATCTCGCTTTGAAAGACACGACGGCGTACTTCGACTCTTACCACGATCTCGACCGAATCACACCCCAAGGGACCAACCCTGCCATCAAGTACACCGATTGCGCCTATGTGCAAATCCGTACTTCGAGCAACGGTGTCTTCCCACCTGATGCATCGGGCTTCCAGTACATCGATATCGATATCGGTAACTCCAGCGGTGTTGGATATTCAAACGGCTACTACCGAGTCAGCACGGGCTCAAACAATGCCGGAGAAATTTACAACAGCTGTACCGGAGTTCCTTCCGGAGATTACGCTCTTGGCGGCACGTCTGTTGGCACAGGCAACCCGACGGGATGGGCAAACATTGCCGTTGACTTGATCCAATATGTAGGCCAATACATTCAACTTCGCTTCGTTATGGACGACAACGACATCAACACCGCCGACGGTGGTGCAGCAGGATGGTACATCGACAACTTCCGACTCGGTGACCGTTTGCCTCAAACAGCTACCATGGACATCAATGGTTTCCTTCCATCCGTTCAAGGTGGAGAAAACCAACCAAACGGCTACGGTCTGTTGACGATCGAATCTGAAACCACATCTTCAGCCACCTTGTCGCTTGAAGTGATAGATTCCGCTACTGGTCAAACCGTTGTTGATACCAACGGCAATCCAATGGTCGGTTTGCAAGGGAAAATCATCGAACTGTGGGACATTAACACCACAGAACACCCTTCAGTCAATTTCCGATTGAGTTTCGATTCGGGTTCTTCTCGTCTCTCAAGCCCCGTGTTCCATGGTTTCAGCATAGGAACGAGAGTCGGGACCGGTTTCAACCAGACAGATGAGACGGTGAGCGGCGTGGTCAACGGTGTTTGGGAAGCTGAGGGAGGTATGCCCTTGATGTACTCGCCAATCCTAACCGATAACTCATACAACCCTACACTTGAAAGGAGCAACTTTGGCAAGCCCATCACTCGAATTACCGCCCATGTTCAAGACGATTGTACCGAGGTGCCCTCGATTGACTTGCAAGCATATGGTGGCAACGGTGTTATCGGTATGATCCCCGATACAGAGTACATTCTCGATACACCAATCTTTGGATTCGAGACCATGATGTCCTACCAGAACAACTGCAACGTCGGAGGCCTATGGTTTGATTTGAGTTTCGGCCATCATGCAGAAAACTTCCAAGTGGATGTCGCTAACGACAGCAACATCGATTGGGCCTTCGATGAGCCGGCATTCGGTTCCTTTGGCCGACAAACACAATTCCTCTTCAACAAGGTGGACGGCATCAATTACGGAACACACTCCGCCAACATCACCACCGACTTGAGCGGTGTAGCAGAAGGTGGAAGTTTCATGCTCCCCAAGGGTGCTACGGTCCTTTCAAGCGATTTTGTCCTCGATGAAATGACCATCCATTCCACAACCGATCCAATGGAAGGGTTCGACTTTTCCATCTTGTCTGGGACTCAATCTGTCAGTTTGGGCGCGGTGAACAATGAGACACGAATGCTCCCTGAATACCTCACTGAAGTGGACTTGAGTGCATCGCTTAACTCGTTGCTTTCCAATCCACTCGTACCGGTTAGCCATATCGATGCTTACGGTACCGAATGGATGACCTTCCGTTTCAAGGCCGAATCACCAAACTCATCGACGGGTGCAACCATGGTCATTCGAGACCTTGACATCATCTACAATTACACAACCACGCTTGACAACAGCAATGGACTGGATCTTGAACTGAACAAGGGTGTTGCGCTTTGGACAGGCGGTGCTACTGCGAACGTCGAGATGGCGGTGACCTCAACGAGCGGCGGCGGTCTTACCTTCTCCAACCTCAACATCGTCACTGCAAGCGGCTATGACAACACGCTGAGCATCACTGGCAACCCAGTAGGGTTCTATCCAAACGGAGATCTCTATGAGGTCGTCACCTCCCATACCGTTGCGCCATCCACTGGTGCTTCGCTTGTTGAAAGTCACTTGACCCTCGAATCCAGCACGGGAACTGTTGTGTTGTCTTACTCTGACAACTTCGGATTCACCGAGGCTTCAGACGTCAATGATTTGGTGACCTTGGAATCCACTTCTGTTTTCAGCGACGTGACCAATGGAAAGCAGGTCATCTGGCGTTTCATTGTCAATTCCAACTGGGAAGACACCGATGAAGTTCGAATTTATTCAGGACTTCTCGCATCAGATGGCGTTAACGGTTTGCCATCTGCAGTACTCATGGCACCACCAGGCGGCAATGCTGTCGAAAACGATGCCATCATCACCAACTTTGAGGTGCGCAACGATATCGGTCTCGCTCAGGATTTAGACAATGGGAAATCAAACCAAATCGTCAACCTTGCAGGCAGCATTCGTCTTGAGAACCTCGACATTTCACCGGATCCAAGTCGCTACTTCATGGTGCTTGAACAGAAGTCCATCAACACCTCGACTGAGAATTTCACCATTGAATGGCTTTCAATCGAAAACCAATCTGGCGTTATTGGGGGCGATTTCGACCTCAACATCGACCTTGGATTCGCAGCAGGTGAGGAAACTTACCGATTCCGAATTGATGGTTACGAAGGTGGCGACACACTCTGCCCTGCAGCAGTTTACCGCCCAGACAGCGATTGTGCTATTCCATTCAACCTCTCCATCGACACCCTCGATCCTAAGTTGATAGATGTGAAAATCCTCAACGGACAAGTTGACCCGTCCCTGGAAAGCAATTGGCGAACCATGGTTGACGACACCTGGGTGGTCCCTTCTGCGAACCAACAGATTCGTCTCAACGCCTATGACTTACCAAACCCGCCGTCTTCCCTCGACATCAAGATCTGGGTCGAAAACGACCACGACACGAATGGAGACGGGCATGCAAACGCCTCTGAATACATCACCGTCACAGTGACGAACGATGGCGAAGCACCGTTTGCAAATTACAC
>DAFX01000050.1:21066-27068 GCA_002495535.1 Euryarchaeota archaeon UBA433 | reverse complement strand
TGGGTCGAAAACGATCACGACACGAATGGAGACGGGCATGCAAACGCCTCTGAATACATCACCGTCACAGTGACGAACGATGGCGAAGCACCGTTTGCAAATTACACAGGCAGTTTCAGCGATATGGCAAACATTGGCGCTGATCCAGTTGGCAAGGTTTCGGTCTGGATTGAAGGATTCGACCTAGCTGGCAACCCTATCGATGGCGGTGCACCTGGCTTCGAGAACGATCACTTCACCTACGTCTCGATGAATTCCAAGTCCCCTGTGATTCGAAACTTCTTTGTTGATGATTCACGGGACGGCCGTTTCTTGAATTCCAATCAGCCGCAGTACGACGGAAAGTGGAACCAAACTATGTACGCTGGAAACCAATACTCATTGATCGTTGAAGCAAACGATGACAACGGATGGCGTGATGTGGATTACTTCCACATTGACCTCGCAGATGACCGCGACGATATGAACGTCTACTATTTCCCTCGAAACGAAACGGCTTGGACCGATTCACCTTGGATCACCATCCTCGAAGAGAGCGATATTTCTGACGGCCCACGCATGCTCCGAATGGACGGCGGGGCACTGATCGATCCGTTTGAAGCAGACTTCACGCTCGACCTACCAATCCGCATCGATTGGGGTGTTCTAGGCGCTACAACAGCACTCAACAACCCAGTTCTCTACATGCAAGATCTCGACAACCCTCGCTACAGAATGTTGCCAGCACCTGGACGTCACATCCAAGATTGGTATTACAGCGATGGAATACAATTGGATTTCCGAACCGATGAATTGAACGATATCATGGTGACTCCACAGTTCCAAGACGTTTCAGTGCCACAAACTGAAGACGTTCGCAAGGGCTATGTCTACCCGGGCGACACCATCTCGTTCAGCGGACAATACGCATACCTCGACGGTATCAACAACAACGTGTTCATCACGCCGGAGATTCCACTCACTTTGGAAATCACCCGTCAAGATGCAGTGGCAAATGGTGCGAAAGGCTACGTTCCTTTCCCTGGTGAAGTCACCTACCACACCTTCACCGGTGGTGTCTTTGAAATCAACCTCACGGCCGCTCCAGTGGCTAACGACTACCAGTATTCATTCCGTTTGTGTCCGTTCGATGATCCAACAACTGCGCTTGATGATGCAACTTCATGTGGCCCAGAAGAAATTGGGTTGCCAGACGGTGCAATCGACAGCACACCTGCTGTCTGTGCTGGTTCCAGTTCCTACGGTTGCTCTACCTTCAACATCAAGGTCGACGGCAACCCGCCTGAAGTCAATACGGATTCGTGGACGGCAAAGCGCGGTGCAACTGGTGATGTCATCAGCGGCGACATGCCAACCTCGACCTACCACTGTGTTGATGTTGAAGTCGTTCTCAAAGAACGAGAAGCCTTGTTCCAAGGCGATGTCCACGTAGCGTGGAGTTTCTACTCCGATTCAAGCAACAACATCGTCTGGCCAGTCTTCAGGACCTTCTTGTCCGAAGCAGGCTTTGAAGATGAACCAATGACTGCAGAACTCACCTTGTCACCACTTGGTGGATCCTATGCAGCATCCGCAACATGCATCGACTTGTGGCCTCTTCAGGACAATCAATTCGAGCCTGAAGAAGAGCAAATCAACAACGTAGAATTGGTGATGTGGATCGATGCAAAGGATTCAGCAGGTGCAGGCGTCATCTTTGGCGGCGGACCTACCGAAGATGGTGGTATAGCCGCAATCTTTTCGAGTTCAGAGGAACACCGTTCCAATTACCGTTTCATCCACGAGGAACCTAGTTTCACTGTCGAAAACATCATTCTGACGCCATCTTCGCCTGAAGTTGGTGAACAAATGGAACTTCAAATCGAAGTGAAAAATAACGGTACGATGGCTGGCAGTACAACACTCGTTGTGCGATCGGTGACCGCTGGGGGCGTTCCTGTGTTGGAAGCAACCATCGAGACAGGCGAAATCGACATTCTTGCAAAGAAGTGGGTCACTGTGGAATTGACTCAATTCACCCAAGCTACAACCGGTATGTATTACCTCATCTCAGATGAAACGACAAACCAACTGTTGTTCAACGGCTCGTCTGAAGGCCAGCAGTTCAACGTCAAAGTTCAGAGCGAATCGAACGATGGCGGAACCGTGATTTTGCTGCTCATCGTGTTGGTCACCATCGTCCTCATTCTCGGTGTTGTCGTGTTTGTTCTCGTCCGCCGAGACGAAGGCGGCGATATGTTCGATGACGACGATGACATGGATGATATGCCAACAAAGGCCTACGCAGAACTACCAGGTCAGTCAACACCTGCACCAGCGGCAAATGTGTCTCCTGAAATGGCAAGCGCAATGGCTGAATTCCCTCAATGGTCTCAAGAAGAGATCCAAGGTTACTTCGACCAGGGTTGGAGCGTTGAAGCGCTTCAAGACTGGGTCAAAAACCAGTGAGTGTGAATGGCTTGCCTGAGCGATTGGATTGGTCCGACCATGCTTGGACTGACCCAGATGGGGGCACCATTCTGCTGCACGGCGTGCTGCCTACGGTGGTTTATCCAAGAGTGATGCGGCCACGTGAAGCATGGCATGGCCTTGCGATTCTCGAAGCCCCAGACGTCGTTGATATGTGGGTGCAAGAGGAGATAGATGAAGCAGAATCCCCGGGGGTGAATCTTGCTCACGGTTTGATTTCTGGCGGTTCCTTTGCCATCTATCTTGACGAGATCACGTTGCTTGAAGATGTGAAGTCTGGAAGTTTCCCCGATCCTGAACCTCGCCGTTTGCATAGGAATGCTGTACGACATGAACGTCCAGTGTATTTCATAGAACCTACAGCAGACGACGAAGGTTGGAACCAGCATCTGACCAATGAAGCGAAGGCAGGTTCACACTGGAAAAAATTGCTTGGCCTCATCTCACTTGGTGGAAAGTGGCGAAAGCGAGTGAAAAAGAACATCTTTGATGCACAAAAACCTCCCAAGGGCGTTTCGGTAAATCACGGTTCAGCAGCGGTCCTCGCTGCGACGTGGTGGGACCTCAACCAGTGGCTGGTTGGGGAAAAGGTAGCAGACGCACGGGACCTTCGTTATGCTGAGAGGCTTCGTGGGGCTCTTGCAGAGTTGAGAACCATTCACGGCTTGGATGCAGTCTTGCTTTTACCGCTCTTCCTTCCACATAGGAATGCAGTCTTGGCCGCACTTGAAACTCTTCCAGAACCAGAGGAGATTACTTCAAACCCCACTGGTACGGCCAACACAGAGGAGGAGTAAACATGTCAGGCGCAATTGAAGTTCGAATTGAAAATCAACTCGTACGTTTTGTCCCTCCCACGCCCGTCGACCAAGCTTCAGTGGTTGCCCAGTTAGGTGGCCAACAGACCGGCGGTGTTGTCATCAAGGTCCTCGATCGGCCTCGTGCGACCCTCGTGATTGATCAAGCGGGGCGAATTGTTGTCCATGGAACTCACAGGGTGGAAGCCGCCCGCGCAGCCGCAAAGGAATTGATGCTGCGTCTTGGTTTGGACGATGCCGGCTTGGAAACGGAACTTGGTCCAGTTGTTGCTTCCTTTGAATTCGGCCAGTCTCTGCTCGTCGAAAACGTGGTCGGCGATTTTGGAGCAGGCGACGCTCATTTCGATGAGCGGCTAGGCTGTACAATCGTGAATGACACGCGCCACAACCTTACGCTGCACATGTGGCCAAACGGTCGCTGTGTTGCCACTGACGCTCGACACCGCAACATGGTCGCTATGGCCGCTGTATTTTGGAAAGGTCGTTTTACAGAACGTAAACTCCTTGTTGAGCGCATTTGACTTCCTTTCCTCCCATGCGTTGAAAGGCGAGGCCTCCCTCACAGGTCTGAGGTTTGTGCATGGCTGAAGCGTCAAAATGGACAGGCCCAATTGTGGACAATCACTTCCACCTCAACCGCAATGGGCTGTTTCTTCAAGCGGCTGGTGAATTCAAAAGGGTTGGCGGCACCGATTTGATCTTGGTCCACTGTCCGGATTTTTCATCACCTCCAACAACGCGAAAAGGTCACTCAGAGACCTACAGGGACACAGTAGCGATGGCTGAAGAAGTAAGAGCCGAGCACGGCCTTGGTGTTCGCGTGGTTTTAGGCCCCCATCCTGCGGCTTTTGCCCACCAATTTGAAGCCTGGTTGGAAGAAGATGGTGAACGAGGAGCAGAGCGTGCGATGGAAAATTATCGCAACAGCATCGATGCGGCAATGGAACTTATCCACGAAGGTAAAGCGCATGCAGTAGGTGAAGTCGGCCGTCCTCACTGGCCGGTGAGTGAACGTGTGTGGGACCTTTCCAATGTGCTGCTTGAAGAGACCATGACCTTGGCCCGTCGCGAAGGAGTAAGCCTCCAATTGCATGTTGAAGGCGAATTGGAATCAACGTATTCCGATCTCGCCACGATGGCTGAAAAAGTCGGGCTGGACAAGCAACGCCTCGTCCGCCATTACGCTCCGCCCACCCTCACAGGGGCGATCACCAAAGGGCTGACTCCAAGTGTATTGATTGGAAAGGGTGCCATTGAGGAAGTGTTGGCGACTGCTGAATCTTCAACGCACGGGTTTTTACTCGAAACTGATTACATGGATGACGTTCGCAGGCCAGGTGCTGTGCTTGGTCCAAAGACAGTGCCAAAACGAACACAGCAGTTGTTCGAGGCTGGGATTGATGAATCCTTCTTATGGAAGGCTCACCAAGACCTGCCTGACTTGTTGTACGGTGCTTCCGAGTGAAATTCCAATGCAAAGAGCCAATCTTTTGAGGAACTTTTCGCCATCACATTGATGAGATAGCGCCGTCACCGATGCTTCATGGCACGGTTCGGTAGGGGCATCACTGCGATGATTGTCGTCGCCTTGTTTGTCCTTCCTGCCCTCTCAGCTTCCGTCTCTGCTCAAGGCTCTCCATTGCCCGCAGTCGAGTTGGATTGTGGCGCAGATCCCGTGATGAATGTGCACCCGAATTTCTACGAAGATGCAATTTTACAATGCACTGTGACCAACCCGACCTCGGCGAGTGAAGTGGTCGAAGTCACCAAAATTGAGTGGGACGGGGTCAACGTCGAAATGACGCTCAGCGAAGACGAATTCACGCTTGCTGCGGGCGATGAAGAAACATTCAACATCATTTTTGCCGGGCAAACTCGATTGCCTGCTTCGCTCACCCATGAGTTTGAAATCGAAGCAAAGGTGACCTCATGGAATAATCTTCCATACGGCCAACTACCAGAAGGGCCCTGGGTTGTCAATCAGTCGTACCTCGGTGACTTTTCCATCGAATCATACGGCATGGTGGAACTGCTCATGTCCGATAAAACGACACGAGAACTTTCAACTTCCGAAGAAGTGGAGTTCACCTTCCAATTCACCAACAAAGGCAACGATGCCGACAACATTCGAGTCAGCATTGCCAATGAAGCAGACCTTGTCGCTGCAGGGTTCTCATTCCCAGGTGGGACCTTTATTTCCGAAGACGTCCCATATCAAGGAACATCAAGCCTGCGCACCTTGACGGTTCGTTCGCCTTCTGAACTGACCGACGACATCCGCTTGCCAGTTCTTTTCAAGGCAGAAAGCAGTGTTGATACCAGTGCTCCATCCAGTGAAATCACCGTCCAACTCGCCGTAGCAGCACCGGGCCAGTCCAATTCACTGGGTGGCAATCTGGAGGAGGTCGACAAAGATCAGTTGCTTCAATACGGAGCGATTGGCGGCGGGGTCATCCTTGTCTTGCTGTTGCTCGTCGTATTGGCAAAAGCAACCAAGCGTTCTTCCAAGCCAGCAATAGGCTCGAATGCGGTGCACATACCAACCCCTCTTGATGTGCCTGAAGAGGAAATGTCACCAGCCGCTAGTTTGAACAATGACCTTGACGACTTCTTTTCGGATCTGGACGAACCAGTACAAGCGGATGAATTCGACGATTTGTTCGATGATTTGTAAGACGCAACGGCGATTCAAAATGGGTCGCAGATTAGCGGTTT
>DAFX01000050.1:0-20725 GCA_002495535.1 Euryarchaeota archaeon UBA433 | reverse complement strand
AACGGTTAAGCCATAGGCAACAGTCATAGGTTAGGTGTGATGGCCAACACCTACCCATTGGGTAGGTGCTGTTATGCTACAATTGCAAGGTAAGACCGCATTCGTCTTTGGGGTTGCCAGTGAGGATTCAATCGCTTGGGCAATTTGCGAACAACTCGCTGCTGCGGGAGTGACACTTTATTTGGGCTACCAAAAGCGATTTGGAAGCAGAATTTTCCAACTTAAGGACAAATTACCACAAATTGGCGGTTTTTACCCACTCGATGTTGCAGCTGACGCCACGACAAAGGAATTCTTTGATGCCTTTGCTGCTGAGCACCCCGGTCAAAAGGCGGATATTTTGATTCATGCCATTGGTTTTGCACCACGAAGTTGCTTTGACCGCCCAATTTTGTTTGTCGAGGATCAAGACATCAACACTGCAATGACAATCTCTGCCAATTCGCTTCAACGGTGCCTGAAGTTTGCTCTACCCTACCTCAACCCGGGGTCTTCTACGGTGACGCTCACCTATGCTGCGTCGACTCGCTATGTGCCAAATTATGGCATTATGTCGATGGCTAAAGCTGCCTTAGAATGCTGGACACGGGAACTTGCTTGCCATCTTGGTCCAGAAGGCCACAGAGTCAACGCTATTTCATCGGGTCCGATTCGGACCATAGCCGCAGGTGGCATTCCAGGATTCGACAAAATTTTAGATCATGTGGAGGCGAATGCACCCTTGCGTAGGAATGTGAGTCAAAACGACGTTGCAGGTGCGACGCTATGGCTTGCTAGCCCCCTTGCGAGTGGGGTCACGGGCCAATGCATCTACGTGGACGGTGGATATTCCATAACCATGGTACCGCAGAGCATTATGAACGAATGAGGTGGGACGATGACCGTGACAACAGCCGATGGAAAACCCTGCGAGGGTTTGGATCAGGGGCCGTTCGAGCCCATTGCTGTGATCGGTTTAGCGGCTCTTATGCCTGATGCGCCGAGCATCGAAGCCTTTTGGCAGAACATCATTGATTCAAAGGTCAGCATTCGTGAACTCCATGAAGGCCGCTGGCCGGGACCAGTGGATCATTTCTACCGAGAAGGTGGCCCAGGCAACAGCAAAGAGGGCTTCACCTACTCAAAAATCGGAGCGCTTGTCAACGGTTTTGAATTTGATTGGCGGCGATGGAGGCAACCTCCTGGCACCCTTCCGCAGATTGATCCTTGCCAACTCTGGGCTGTTTCAGTGGCTGCTGATGCCATCGAACAAGCAGGCTATGACGGGGATTCAAAAGACATCGATCGTACCCGCTGCGGCGTAGTTTTTGCGAACGCCCTTGGAGGGGAAAACCGCAACATGTCGAACATCCGAGTATGGTCAAATCATACCTCTCGACTCGCTGTGAAGCATGGGTTAGCAGCATCGAATGTTGAGGCGTTCACCGAGGATTTGCTTGAAGGGACCCCTCGTATTGACGAAGACACCATGCCGGGTGAACTTGCCAACGTCGTATCGGGACGGGTGGCAAATTTACTTGATCTGCAAGGCCCGAACCACGCGATGGATGCAGCGTGTGCTTCCTCAATGGCTGCTGTCCTTGACGCCTGCCGTTTGCTTCAAACACGCCAGGTTGACCTCATGCTTGCTGGAGCAACAGATCGCACGATGGATCCGGCTACATTCTCCAAATTCAGTGCCATTGGGGCCCTGTCACCCACCCATTCAACACCTTTCGATGCTCGAGCTAACGGCTTTGTGATGGGTGAAGGTGCTGGTGTTCTTTTGCTCAAGCGCCTTAGCGATGCGATCAGGGATGGCGATGAAGTTCATGCTGTGATTCGCGGCATTGGTGGCTCTTCAGATGGGCGTGGCAAGGGCATCACTGCACCAAGTCAGCGCGGTCAAGTTCAGGCTATTGCACGCGCTTACAACCAGGCAGGTTACCCTGCAAGCACCGTTCAACTGGTGGAGGCGCACGGCACTTCGACCAAAGTTGGCGACGCAACCGAACTGTCCACATTGTCCCTGTTGTGGGACGGTTTTCCAAAAGGAGATCACATTGCAGTCGGCTCAATCAAATCACAAATTGGTCATCTAAAGGCAGCAGCAGGAATAGCCGGCATCATGAAGAGCGTGATGGCGCTTCACCACCGTACAATCCCTCCATCGGCCGGTTTCGAAACGCCAAATCCGACTGTTGAATGGAGTGAAATCCCTTTCTTTGTCCCGACCCAAGCCCGTGACTGGCCAAAACCAGACGGCCACCCTCGTCGCGCCGGAATCTCTGCTTTTGGATTCGGAGGGACAAATTTCCACGTCGCGCTTGAAGGGTATGAACCGGCCTACCACAGTTCGCTCGCAGAGATGTGGGATCAACGATGGGCTGCATACGCTGCAATCGAGTCCCCAACGCCAGTTGCTTCATCGGTTGCCTCAGTGTTCGATTCGAGTGCGAAACCTACCATGACGCATGAAGAACTCAAAGCCGTAGAAGGTGGTCTCTTGCTTCTGTCTGCTGATTCAGTCGGCGGTTTGATGGGAAGTTTGGAAACGCTCTCTTTTGCAGGCCCAAATTTCGATCAAGATCCGAAGGGGCACCGTCTTTCACGGGTACTGTATGAGGCATCGTCAAATTTCAATCCGAAGGCAACCATGCGAATGGCAATCATTGCTACTTCTTGGCAGGAGTATGAAAAACGCAAGGCACTCGCCCTCAAAGCAATGGAAGATGAAGAAAAGTGGGGCTTCTTGCAAGCCCAAGGCGTCCTCATCACCAAGGATGCACCTTTGCATGACAAGGCCAAAGTCGCTCACATGTACCCCGGCCAAGGGAGCCAATATGTCGGTATGACGCACGACCTTCACCAAAGATACGCCGCAGTTCAGCAAGTTTGGAAGCAGGCAGATGAAACAATGACCGAGGTGCTTGATGGCGAAACGCTCTCCAGTTTCGTACTTCGTTCAAACCTGTCAAAGGATGAACAAAAAGAGGCTGAGCATAAACTCAAGCAAACAGAATACACTCAACCTGCAATGCTTACAGCAGATTTGGCTCTTGAACGAGCGCTGAACGATCACGGCCTTCATCCAGACATGGTCGCCGGGCATTCTCTTGGAGAATACGCAGCACTGATGGCGGCCGGCATCCTCGATATGGATGGCGCTCTTCGAGCAGCAGCGGCTCGAGGCACAGAAATGGGTGCTGTTGAAATCGAAGATAAGGGGCTTATGGCGAGCGTCAGTGCGCCCTATGGCGAGGTTGAAACCATCATCAATTCTGTCGATGGCTACGTGATTGCAGCCAACAAGAATTCACCCAAAATGACGGTCATTGCAGGGGAGACCGCACCGGTGAAGGCTGCTATGGCCGCCTTCGATGCGAAGGGCTTCCAATCGATGCCGCTCGCCACATCCCACGCTTTCCATTCACGAATTGTTGCACCAGCTAACGAACCGCTCCGCCGCTTTTTGGAAAGTTTGGAAATTCGTTGGCCAACAATTCCAATCACCGCCAATGTCGACGGTGGTTTCTATCCAATGAACCCCGATGACGGCGAAGATTTGGAGGCTTCAAAAGTTGCAGTACTAAGCAAATTGGCGCTCCAGATGGCATCTTCTGTGGAATGGACCACACAAATTCAAACCATGTACGAAGCAGGTGCAAGGGCTTTCATCGAAGTGGGACCGAAGCGGGCGCTCAGCATGTTTGCCTCTCAAATTCTCGAACATCAACCTCACTTGCCGGTGATGACCAATCATCCAAAACAAGGTGGCATCGCATCCTTCCTTGCAGCCCTTGCCACCATGGCCCTCGCTGGCCGCCCCGTGCATTGGCCACTGCCCACTTCAGCGGTTTTGACCGAAGCGTTCAGGGCGGGGCCAATCGAGGCACACCGGACTGACTCAACGGGGCAAGATTTGCGTCAAAGCGCTCGACCTTTACCATCCGCCACCGCCACGACAGCACCCGCCCAGGTCATTCAAACGCCGACACCACCACTCGATCCCGAAGTTGCCGCTCAAAAAGCCAAACAAGCCTACTTGGGCGACCGCATTGCTGCGCTATGCGGCTACCCGGCTCGATTCTGTCACGGGATGGTCAACCTTCGCTTGGGATTGGGAATGAGTGATGCGGACATCACCGCTCTTTTCCAGACCTTGGCTGCTGAAGCTACGACCAACACTGAGGTCGACGTGAGCACTGCAGAAACGGTTGCTGATGTCGCTCGTTGGATTGCTTCACCGCCAAGCACATGGTCGCCACGCACTTCATTGACTCAATCGCCAGGCAGGCCATCAGGGACCACGCCTCCCGCTTCAGTCCACGATCCAATGGCTCGACGTAGAGCGGATCCATTTGTGGTCACGGGTGTTTCATTGGGGCTTCCCGGTGGTGAAAAAGTGTTCACCGAAGACACCTTTGAGCGTTTGGTGAGAGGTGAAACATGCATCTCAGAAGTGACGGACGAATACAAACAACGCCTGCTTGACAAGAACTTAGTCCGCCTCATCAAAGGGCGCGATGGCTCGGTCAACATGGACCAGGCGACAGAATTCGGTGATGTGCCACAACTCGCTGGGGTCAAAGGTGCGTTCGACCTTGCAGAAGAATTTGGCATCGATCCGAAAGTCATCCTCGCATGGGACATCACCACTCAATTGGGGATGGCAGCGGGTCTGCTTGCTCTCAGGGATGCAGCGATTCCTTTGACTCCGGTTGAACAAATCGGGAAAGGCGGTTTGCGCCTTATTCGAAACTGGCAAGTGCCACAACACACCCGAGACCGAACAGGAATTGTCTTCGCTTCTTGTTTCCCAGGTTTCCAAATGGCCCTCAAACATGCCAAGAACAACGGAGATGACGGTGAAGGGCGCTTCGATCGACGCTACCTCTTCCAAACATTGGCCATGGGGCATTCCCAATTCGCCCAATACTCTGGAATTCGTGGCCCTAACACCATCATCAACTTGGCTTGTGCCTCCGCTACCGCAGCATTTGGTGTGGCGGAAGACTGGCTCAATGCAGATCGTGTTGACCGCGTGGTGATCATCTCTGCTGACGATGTAACGGGCGATGACATGTGGGAGTGGATCGGTGGCGGCTTTGCTGCTTCAGGTGCCGCTGCGACCCACAATGTGGTTGAAGAAACCGCTCTGCCATTCGACCGTCGTCGAAACGGATTGATTCTGGGCATGGGCGCTGCAGCCTTTGTTGTCGAACGGAATTCAGAAGCCGCAGAACGAGGCGTACAGCCAATTGCTGAACTCTTGGGTGCTACAACAGCGAATTCCGCCTTCCACGGTACTCGACTTGACGTTGACCATGTTGCAGAAACAGTCGATCATTTCGTTTCCTCTATGGAAGCACAATGGGGCATTGACCGGCATGAAATTGCTGCAGACACCGTCTTCTTCTCTCATGAAACTTACACCCCCGCTCGTGGAGGTTCAGCTCAATCGGAGGTTCGAGCGTTGCGAGACACGTTCACTCACAGCACCGATCAACTCGTGATTGCCAACACAAAAGGCTTCACTGGCCACCCAATGGCGGTCGGAATCGAAGATGCTAGCATGTTCCATGGCATGAAAACAGGTCGCATTCCTCCGATTGCCAACCACAAAGAAACGGATCCTGAATTGGGCGACCTCAATCTTTCAACTGGTGGTGAATATCCCAACCTCAAGTATGGTCTGCGTTTTGCCGCAGGATTTGGATCACAAATGGCGCTGTCGTTAGTTCGCCGCTGGCCCGTTGTCGGTGAGCGAATCGATGGTGGTAAATTCTTGGCTTGGAACCGAAAACTAGCCGGTACTGAAGATGTGGTCATGCGTTTACTTGATCAGAAATTGGTCGCTTATGTCGATGGAGAGAACAACCTCCACGGTGGGGTTCAAGGCGAGCCATGGGCTATTACGGCTCCATTTGAGGGCAAACCATCCGTCGTGCAAGCACCGGCACCAACCCCAGCCCCAACGCCAGTTTCCACACCTCCGGCCCCATTGCCTGCAGAGCAAAAACCATCGCAACCTGAAGCAGCAGCGGCCCAAAGTGCGCCCGCTGACGTGGCCAAGACCGTCATCGATGTCGTCGTCACCCATACAGGCTATCCCGCTGACTTTGTGGAATTGGACCAAGACCTCGAAGGGGAATTGGGTATTGATACTGTGAAGCAAGCTGAAATCATGGCGGATATCCGCGAGCAATTCAACCTCCCGGTTGATGAAGAATTCGTGCTTTCCGACTACCCAACGCTCAACCATATGATTGGCTATATCCAACGCATGACTGGTGGTGATGTGGCGCCTGTACCTACCCAATCCGCTCCTGTACCCGTTGAGGTTACCACTCCAAAACCCGCATCTGTGATGGTAGAGGTTGCTCCCGCCGCAGTCGTGGATGACGAATCCCTGCGGACCACAGTGGTCGAAGTTGTTGTCACCCACACAGGTTATCCAGCCGATTTTATTGAACTCGATCAAGATCTCGAGGGTGAACTCGGCATTGACACGGTCAAGCAGGCCGAGATTATGGCCGACATCCGAGATCGATTCGGATTGCCTTTGGATGAGGATTTCGTGCTGTCGGATTACCCAACACTCAATCACATGATTGCATACATTCAACGGATGCAGGGCGGCTCTCCCACTTCATCACCCGCGCCTCAGGCACCAACCATTGTGCCAACTCCAGCACCCGCTCCCGTACAGCCACCTGCCGCAGCACCCGTTGCCAAAGCACCAACTGCTCCGCTAGCATCGGATGAAGGGGTCAATGCTCAGCTGGTTGAAATTGTTGTGAAGCACACAGGTTATCCAGCAGATTTCATCGAAATGGATCAAGACCTTGAGGGTGAACTCGGTATTGATACGGTCAAGCAAGCCGAAATTATGGGTGATGTTCGAGAGGTTTTCGATCTCCCATTGGACGAAGATTTTGTTCTCTCTGATCATCCAACACTGAATCACTTCACAGCCTATATCCTACGAATGAAAGGCGGCGGAACCACACCAGCCGCTCCAATAGAGACGCAACCCGCCCCTGAGACCTCAGCGCCTCGCCCCGCCACTTCTACAGGTGTTGGTGTCCGTCGATGGCAAATTGAAGTCGAAGCATCACCCGGCATCGGCTCACCTTTGTCGCTTTCAGGTACTGCCGTAATCACAGATGACGGTTGGGGGATTGCAGAAGCGATGTGCGAGCGTCTCGAAGCCCTCGGAATGAACGCCGTTCGTATTGGGTTTGAGAGCAACATCAGGGACATGTCAATGCAGCACGAAGGGAAACGTACGGTCTACAGGGCAGACCCTGGTAATGCTGAACATATTGCAGCGGTGTGCGAAGCACTGGAAGAGCAAAACGTGACCGCCTTCATTCACATGGCTCCACTGAAATTAGCCAGCGCATCTTGGTCGGAGGACAGTTACCCTTCAGCCCAGATTGCTCTTGCAGCCCAAGGGTACTTCGCATTCCTCCAAGGACTCGATGCATCATTTTCCAACCTCGATAGGGGCGTCATCGCCTCGGTAACGGCGATGGACGGCCGCCACGGAAACATTGGTGAGCGGTTCAATCCGGTCCAATGTGCGGCATCGGGCGTGACGAAATCTTACGCATTTGAGCAACCAAACTTGCGTTGTCGGGCTCTTGACGTCCATCCGGAACTGATTTTCGAGCCAATCCAAGCAGCGGAACTGATTTACAACGACGTGTTCAATTTGGCAGGGGAAGTTGAAATCGGCTTGGACCGAGATGAACGCCGGTGGGCGCTCGTCGCTTTTGCAGAGGATTTGGAAGAAGAACGAACAGCACTTGATTCAGGAGACACATGGCTTGTTTCCGGCGGTGGTTCAGGCGTTACCGCAGCATCAATCATCGGTGTTGCAGAAGCCTCCCCAAATGCAGGTGCCCATTTCGCATTGCTGGGGCGTTCACGGCTGATTGAACAAACTGAAGCATGGATTTCATGGAACGATGCTGAACTCGAAGCTGAACGCATGGCTCTGAGGGAGCGGCTTGCATCTGCAAACGAAAGTGGAAAAGTGACCATCGTGGAGTGGAATAAGGCGTGGCAAAAATTCACCCGCAGCAGGGATGTTTTCCAAACATTAGCCACCATCCAAACTTCAGGCAATACAGCATCCTATCATCCGGTGGATGTCATGGATCACGAAGGCATGAAGAAGGTGGGTGCTTCGTTGGGTCGCCCAATCACAGGTCTTGTGCACGGGGCAGGTCTAGAGGATTCCAAACTGGTTGCTGACAAGGACTTCACTACTTTTGACCAAGTTGTACGCGTCAAGGTTGATGGATGGCAGTGCATGCTAGCAGCGTGCACGGCATCAGGTACCACGACCCCTGAGTTTGCTGCTTGTTTCACAAGCGTGGCTGGACGTTTCGGCAACGGTGGACAAACCGATTACGCTGCTGCAAACAGCGTACTCGATGCTGAAATGGCTCGGCTCACCGCTTCTGGAGCATGCCGAGCAGTTGCCATTGGCTGGACTGGCTGGCGAGATGTTGGCATGGCGACCCGTGGCTCCATTGAATCGGTCTTTGCCGCTGCTGGAATTGACACGCTTTCGGTCGAGCAAGGCGTTGAAATCTTCGTTGATGAAGCACTACGTGGAGGAAAGCGTCGTGTGATTGGATGCGGCTCGCTGGGTACGATGGATCATTTCGATGCCTTCAGGGAGGCGCCTCTACGCCTACCAGCAGAAATGGCAGGTGCGATAGCAGACCCGGCACGCTTCCCGTTTGTCGATAAGGTCCTCTCCTTCGAGGAAGGTCAATCACTAGCAATTCAGTCGACTCTTTCCGTTGCAGATCACCCATTCCTCGCCGATCATGCCATCGAGGGCGTTCCCTATCACCCGGGTGTCATGGCGCTTGAGATGTTTGCAGAGGCTGCTTTGTTGCTTCGTCCATCCACCTCTTTAGCAGGCTTTGAGTCTGTGGAATTCGGCCTCCCTGTCAAGTTGCTCAAAGGGGCGATGACGGTCCGCATTCACGCCCAGTTGGAACGCACGGATGGCGACTTGACTTGGATCTCTTGTCGGTTGGTGTCAGATTTGACAAACTCAGCAGGCGAAGTGTTCGGTGAACGTGAACACCACAAGGCACTGGTCCGTGTGGTGGAACGGTGCGATGATTTCAGCCCCTTTTTGGAATCTGAAGTCAACGCCTTGCCGAAGATCGGCGTGCCTGCGCCAGGCGAGGTCATGGAATTGCCTTCGTTCATTTACCGCAGGTACTTCCATGGACCAAGGTTCCAATCTCACGGAGGCGTGCTCAGAGGCATCGGTGATGCGGGTATGCCGGGGGCGGATGGAATTGCATTGATGCGTCACCAACTGCCTGCAACCGATCAATTTGCTCACGAGTCACATGGAGAATCTGTATTGCTGGAAGCCTTGCCAATGCTGATTGAAGCTGGTTTCCAAAATGCAGGCTTGGTTGCCATGGAGAGCGCAGGATTCTCTTCGCTGCCTGTTGGCATCGAATGGTCGAGCATGCTCAGGGTGCCCGAACGCAATGAAGCACTGCGAATGCGAAGCGTTCAGATTTCCATAGAGGAAGCGGGGATCACCGTTCACGATGTTGTCATCGTAGGGGATGACGATGCGCCTGTTTTAGCACTCAAAGGTCTTCGTCTAAAGGGGATGGCTCCCGTGTCCGAAGAGGATGCATTCACACTAGAACGCTGATGGGGGCTTCACATGTCGATTGAGGTTTTTCACCCTCCTGGCGAGGCTGAACCTCGATCCCTTCTCGCCCGGGTCCGTGTTCGCTCCCACGAGGTGGAAGATGTCGGTTTGGCCAATCCCGACGAGGTGTCTACTTTTGCGATTCAGAAACGAACCGATGAACACCTTTCTGGGCGTTGGTTGTTGCATGAATGCCTTGTGAAGTGGGGCTGTGATCCCTCCTTGCTTATGGTTGAGAGGACAGAACATCGAGCACCCTACCTCACTTACATATCCGGCGTTTGGAAAAACACTCCACTCCCATCCTTGAGCATCTGTCATAGCGATGGATGGGCCTATGTCGCTCTTGTCGAAGCGGGTTGGCGGGTTGGCATTGATGCGGAAGCAAAAGATCGTGGGATTCAGTTGAACGCCTTTGACATGATGGCCAAGGGGGAGGAGTTAGAACATTTGAACCATCATCCAACCGATGCCATCGAAGCGTGGGTCGCCAAGGAAGCCATCCAAAAGGTACTGGGATTAGGCATGCATCTCAACCCTAGAGATATTCAAATTCCAATTGGAGTTAATGATTCGATTATCTCAATTGAAAAATCAAAAATCCAATTGAAAAAATGGACGCATAAGGAAGCGAAAATAGCACTTGCCCTTACACCAGGCTCCCATTCAAGAGTGACCGCCGAAGATTCTCTTTTGGAAGCGACCCGAGCGGCCATGGCAGAAGGTGAATGGGGCGTCGGGTGCAACACCATGCGCAACAACGTATGATCATCGCCAAAACATGTAACTGTCACGGCTCGATTCCCACGGGAGTCCAAATTGAATACCGAGTTCAGTGAGGATGACATAGTTGAACACCCAGTAGCAAGCAAAGGCAATGCACAGGACAGTGATCGAGATGTTGATGATTTTTCTTCGTTCCCTTTTTGCGTGATCGAGGGTACATATGCCTTGATTTCTGAAGTACATGGTGAGGCCGATAACAACGCTTCCAAGGGCGATCAGGCCCATCAAGGGTCTGAACCAACTGTACCCGTTTTCGCCCCAATAAAGGGTGTCTGAAAGAGCAGCCCCCGTGGACACCGTTGCGAGGCCAAGCATGACCAAGACAACCGATGGAAGGCAGCACATCGAAGCGATGAGTGTCGAACCTGCAATGACCTTCCAGAGGTCCTTAATCGGCTCAAATAACGATGCTTGAGCGTGCTCCCCCATAGTTTCTATTCGTAGAGTTTGCTTTTGAAGGAGTGTTTTGAAGCACCCAGTCAAATCACGAAGTTCAGAGGTCTGTTCAACGAGCATGAGCTAAAGATTGCAACACCAAAAGACGAGGCGGCGTATTTCGTGAACTTGATATAGGGTGACTCGATGGCCACTATGTAACCGATGGTTCAGTAATGGAGTGTGGATTCAATGGCTGGTGCAGACGATTGGGAAGAACAACTGATTGAGCAACTGGTGGAAATGTTCCGCAACATGGGGATGAACATGGACAAAGAACAAATCCGTGGGATGATGGATCAATTCCGTTCCCAATTCGAAAACATGGGACTCGACGCAGAAAAAATCGCCAAAGGCGACGTGAACTTCAATTTCGATCTTTCACACCTCAGTAAGATGTTCCAATCGGGCAAACCCATGGAAGATATACTCAAGAACTTGGGCATGGATATTCAGGTCGATGCCAGCCCGGTTGAAATCAAGGCGCCTGAAGTCGATGTGGCCCTCGATGAAATCATCAACATCCCCGCCAACGATGTGTACCTCGATGGTTGGAACATGGCGGTGACCGTTGATTTTACCCTACGTGGTGAAGTCGAAGAAAGCGAATTAGAACTTGCACTCGTGCGTCAAGGCCAGCGAGTTGATGTCATCAAAGACACCCTGCCTGCGCCTTTGGCTCAAATCGATTTGCCTCACCCATGTGAAGATCTCGTGGACTGGTCACTCAACAATGGTATCCTCGATATCACACTCAAACTCACGCCTCAAGGCTCAGCGGTGGAAACCGATGACTCAAGCCCTGAAGCACCAGACATCAGCATCGACCTTGGTGACGAGGACGATGACGATGAAGACGACGACGGTGGCATCCCCATCTTTTGAAAAAGGAAGTGAAACATATGAGCAAAGTAATTGGAATTGATCTAGGAACAACAAACAGCTGTGTGGCAACCATCGAGAACGGTGAACCCGTTGTCATCGCCAACGCGGAAGGCGCACGGACGACCCCCTCCGTTGTGGCTTTCGCCAAAGACGGTAGCGAACGTATGATTGGGGTCACTGCAAAGCGGCAAGCGGTCACCAACATCGACCGGACAATGATTTCAGTCAAGCGCCACATGGGCACAGACTGGAAGACTGATGTGGATGGCACCGATTACACTCCACAAGAAATTTCAGCGTTTATCCTTCAAAAGTTGAAGGCGGATGCAGAAGCCTATCTTGGCCACGAAGTTAAGCAGGCGGTCATCACATGCCCTGCTTACTTTACAGATGCACAGCGAACTGCAACCAAAGATGCAGGTCGAATCGCTGGCTTGGAAGTGCTCAGAATCATCAACGAACCTACCGCTGCAGCCCTTGCCTACGGGGTTGACAAAGGCGAAGATCAGACCATTTTGGTCTACGATCTCGGTGGCGGAACCTTTGACGTCTCTGTGCTCGAAATCTACCAGGTGGACGGCCAACCTCAAATCGAAGTCAAGGCAACAGCAGGAAACAACAAACTTGGTGGCGATGATTTTGACGATCATGTCATCGATTGGATGGTCGCAGAATTCAAGCGCGACACCGGCATTGATCTGAGCAAAGATGCACAGGCAATGTCCAGGCTCAAGGAAGCTGCGGAAAAAGCTAAAATCGAACTTTCCGGAACTCAACAAACTCAAATCAATTTGCCGTTCATCACCATGCGTGACGGCCAACCAGAACACCTCGACATGACCTTGAGCCGAGCGAAATTCGAAGACTTGATTTCAAAGTTGATCGAAGCCACAATGGGGCCAACTCGCCAAGCCATGAAAGATGCTAGCATCAAAAAAGGCGACGTCGACAAGGTCATTCTCGTCGGTGGTTCCACTCGAGTTCCAGCGGTCCAAGAAGCCGTAGAGAAAGAAGCTGGAAAGGCGCCTTACAAGGGCATCAATCCAGATGAAGCGGTGGCTATGGGTGCTGCACTCCAAGCGGGGATCATCGCAGGCGATGAGGGTGTTTCGGACATTCTCTTGCTCGACGTGACCCCGTTGACTCTGGGCATTGAAACCCTCGGTGGCGTTATGACGACCATGATTGAAAGAAACACGACGATTCCTGCTCGCCGTTCTGAAATTTACTCAACGGCAAGCGATAACCAACCAGCGGTGACCATTCACGTGCTGCAAGGTGAGCGAAACTTCGCTAAAGACAATGTCACACTTGGTGAATTCACCTTGATGGGCATTCCAGCAGCGCCTCGTGGGACCCCTCAAATCGAGGTCACCTTCGACATCGATGCCAATGGAATTGTCAATGTCAGCGCCAAGGATATGGGGACAGGAAAGGAACAATCCGTGAAGATTGAAGCACAAACGTCCCTCTCAGAAGATGAAATTCAATCCAAGATTGAAGAAGCAGAGAAATTCGCTGAAGAAGATCAAATGCGCAAGGCAAAGGTCGAACTTCGAAACATGGCGGACCAAGTTGTGTACCAAACTCGACGAACCCTCGATGAATCTGCTGACAAACTTGACGATTCAGAAACAGATCCGGTCAAGGCCCACCTCGATGAATTGGAGAAGATGGTCCAAGATGAAGACGGCAAACCGTTGGACATCGATACCATTGACGATGCGGCAATTCAAGCAAAAGTCAAGGAAGTTGAGGAAGCAATGCATGCCGTTTCTGCTAAATTGTATGAAGCAGCAGCGGCTGAGATGGCCGAACAAGACGGATCTGCAGATGACGGAGACATCGATGTTGGCGGCGATGATGTTGTCGATGCTGACTTCGAAGTTGTCGATGAAGATGAAGACTGAGCCCCATCCATCGGCGAACCGGTCAAGAGTTGACCTTATGGCGTGAAGTCGGGTGGGCCACTCATGAGCGATGTTCCAATCTTGAAGGACACCGACCGGTCAACAGGCCGCGGTGCGCTTCAGAAGAACATCCAGGCCGCTCTCGCTCTTGCGGGGGCAGTACGCTCTACCCTGGGGCCAAGAGGGCTTGACAAACTCCTCATCGATGACGATGGGCGTACCATGGTCACCAACGATGGCGTGACGGTGTTGGAATCCGCTAAGGTGGAACACCCCGTCGCTCGAATGATCATCAATGCTTCATCTGTGCAGGATAAAATTGCCCGCGATGGAACCACTTCGACCGTTTTGCTAAGCGCTGAAATGTTACAGAATGCATGGCATCTTGTTACCCAAGGGGTGCACCCTGCTATCATCGCTCGAGGTTTCCGCATGGCCGAGGCACATGCGAGGCAGGAACTTGAGTCGCTTTCTTTCCCTTCGGAGCGTTCTCACCGTATCCTTGCAACAAAAACCTGCTTGACTGGAAAAGGCCATGAGAGCATGCAATCGTTGCTCGCACAACTGGCCTTAGATGCCGCAGAAGCAATTCTCGTTGAGGATGAAGAGGGTACAATTGCCGACCCAACCCGGGTGAAAATCCTGCCACAATCTGGTGGGGCGATTGCTGAATGTAAATTGGTCACCGGCCTCGTGCTGGCAAAGAATCGAATCCATGACGATATGCCTCGGCACATCAAAGGTGGCAAAATCCTTCTGATTGACGGAGGGATTGAACGCAGAGCCATGATGGGTAGCGTCAAACTCAACGTCACCTCAACTGGGGTACTGGACGCTTTTAGAGAGAAGGAGACGGCACTGCTAGAAGAACAGGTATCGCAACTTAAAGCCCTTGGCGTTGATCTCCTCGCCTGCAAGGAAGGCATCGATGATGACGCTCGAATGATGCTCATGAATGCAGGCATCAAAGCTTTCAGAAGAGTGGCTCGGACGGATTTGGATTTGCTTGCTCGTGGCTGCGGTGCTACACTTGTCCATGATGTAAAACGAGCCAGATCTTCCGATCTTGGTGCCTTCATCTCCAGCAAGAATGAAACATGGGGCAACACGGTTCATTGGATTGTTGAAACAGAGGCTGGTGGTGCCACATTTATCGCAAGAGGCAGCACGGAAGCGGTCCTTGGTGAAGTCGAACGCTGCTTTGCGGATGCATTGGGTGTCGCTTGCCAACTCCTCGAAGACGCACGCCTTGTTCCTGGCGGGGGCGCAACTCAAGTTGCGCTCGCTCGCCGCCTTCGCCGTTATGCAGAATCGATTCCAGGCCGCGAGCAATTGGGCGTGGAAGCCTTTGCTGATGCGCTGGAAGTCATTCCTCGTGTGCTGGCCGAGAACGCGGGCCTCGATCCTATTGATACCCTGCTGAATCTGGTTGCCGCTCAGTCCAACGCCTCCGCAGAACAAGCCGACTTGATCGGATTGGATGTCATTCAACGCACACCTCGAGATATGGTTGAGATGGGCGTTATTGAGCCATTGTTGATCCTGGACCAGGGGATCACGGGTGCAACAGAGGCTGCGATATCGGTTTTGCGAATTGACGATGTTCTATGGGCGAAACAAGACCCTACAATACCTGAAGTCCCACAAACTGATTAGGTTTTGAAACCGCCTCCTTCTTCCCAAGCGAGGGATGTTGATTCAAATAGGGGTGGTTTGGACCTTTTACTGATGGGAACAGACAGTGAAACTTGTGTTGGTATCGATGATATCGCAATTCATTTCCCGCGACTTTACATGGATATGCGAGATTTCGCAGAGTTGAGAGGTGCCGATTTCGGCAAACTCAACAAGGGTCTTGGTCTTGAAGCCATGGCCATCCCTGATGTTCACGAAGATACGGCAACAATGGGCGCCATGGCGGTGATGCAAATTATTGACCGCAATGGAATTGATCCAAACACGATCGGCCGGATGTACCTTGGAACTGAATCGGCTCTTGATGGTGCAAAGCCAACTGCGACCTATATTGTTGATATGCTCACCCAGCGCTATGAAGAACGCTATGGCAGTGAATGCTTCCGAAATTGTGACGTTGTCGATATGACCTTTGCATGCATCGGTGCAGTCGACGCCCTCCACACCACCCTCGATTGGGTTGCAAGGTCAACAGAACACGACGAGCGAGTCGGGATCGTGATTTTCTCTGACAATGCGAAGTATGCGCTGGAATCTTCTGGAGAATACACGCAAGGTGCTGGCGGTGGAGCACTCTTGATTCGACGCAACCCCCGTTTGCTTGAAATCCCGGATTGCATTGGTGTTTCAACAACCCCTGTCCACGATTTCTTCAAACCTCGACGTGAAGTTTCGCTTCGTACCGTGATCTCCAATGTATTGCAACTGGCACAGGAAACGGGCCAAACCATGAAACAAGGCCTTGTTGATCGGATGATTCGTCACCTTCCAGAATCCACAGTGCGCAAACTCGGGATTTTCTCCCACGGAGAAACCAGTGTGAGCGTTCACCGAGATGAGCCTATTTTCGACGGGCAGTTCTCCAATCGCTGCTACCAAGCAGCAGTTCGCCAAGCGTTCCACAACTTTGCAAAGAAAGCTGAATTGAAAGGACGTTATTCATCCGCGGACGATGAACGATTGACCGAACAGTGGTCTCGCATCATCATGCATTTGCCATACGCGTTCCAAGCGAAGCGCATGTTCCCCGACATTTTCCGCCATGACAGAATGGACACAGAAATGTGGAAGGAAGTCGCAGAACATCTTGGGCCCATGCCAGAACCCCATAATTCAGAAGATCCACAGATCATCGAAATTTGGGAGAAAGCAATGGATGGATACCGTCGCGCAATTTCAAAGACACCTGAATACATCAGTTTCCACGCAAGCCGTATCGAAAAGGGACAACGAGCGAGCAGCCTCATTGGTAACCAGTACACCGGTTCGATCTTCCTTGCCTTGATGTCCACGTTCGAATCAGACCTCGAAGACAACAGCAATTTGGACAATACGTTGTTTGGACTGTGTGGCTACGGCTCGGGTGCAAAGGCGAAAGTGTTCGAAGGTAAAGTCAATCCAAGATGGCGAGAAGTTGTTTCCCGCTGGCACCTCTTCGAACGTCTAGCGGGCCGCATGGCGATCGATCACGTGACGTATGAGAACCTGCACAAAGGGCTTCAAGACGAGAGTGTTGTCACACCAAAGGGCGAATTTGCCCTTGTTGAAATTGGTGAGGAAGGCGTGGACGAAGGTGCTCGACGCTACCGTTGGATTGGAGCTTGAGGCTCAAAAGTCCAAGACGACTTTACCACATTCGCCCTGAATGGCGAGTTCCACTGCTTGAGGAAACTCATCAATGCTCATTCTATGTGTGAGCACACGCTCAACGTCGATTGCACCTCGCTCGAGCAAGGCGTGCATTGTGTCCCATGTGGACCACATTTTCCTGCCATTGATGCCTTTGAGATGCAAGTAGCGGAACACCAACTCGTTCATTGGAACTTCCGGCATCGAATTGCCGTAGACGGAGAGAACGTTGACATAGCCTCCCATCCGGGTGCTGTGAATGGTGTTTGCAAGGGCTTGAGGGGAACCAGAGAATTCACATGAATTGTCAACACCTCGTCCATTGGTTGCTTGAAGAATTTCATTGATCACGTCATCCTCCTTTCCCAGGACGATGTCTGCACCCAATTGCTTGGCCAAATCCATTCTGTATTCATTGTCCCAATCAATCGCGATGACCATTTTTGCCCCCATTGCTTTGGCGGCATTGACTGCAAACAAGCCAATTGGTCCAAGTCCATGGACAGCGACCGTAGCCCCCTCAACAGGCCCTCCAGTCAGCGTATGAATGGCATTGCCCAACGGGTCTTGTATGGATGCGTGACCGGGGTCCAGCCCTTTGGGAATTGTTCGTGCGTTGACGGATGGTGCTACGAAGTACGGGCCAAATGCACCGTTAATGTGGACGCCAAATATTGAGCCATTTTCGCAGATGTGTGCGTTTCCTTCATCGCAACGCGGGCAATTCCAGCAGGCAAAATGGCATTCAATGGCTACAAAATCACCAACCGACGGATGTTCTACACCTTCGCCTACGGCCACCACTTCCCCACATGTTTCATGGCCAGTGATTGTGCCCAAAGGCACGTTTTCTCGACTCCATTCATCCCATTTCCAAATGTGAATGTCGGTGCCGCACACGGAGGTGGAATGGGTTTTGACGAGCACTTCATTGGCTCCAGGCTTAGGCACGGGGTGCTCTTCGCGAGTGAAACCCCCTACGCTGTCGAGGGTTTTGGTCCAGGCCATCATCGTGTTCGGAATCGCGTCCATGTTCGCCCTCTCCTGTTGTTCAGCGAGTGCGCCTTTTGATTCTTCGCTCACCTTGGGAAGGCGCGGAACACGTGTTCCTTGAGGTATGTTGATATGGGAGGCGCGACGGCCTAAAAGCCCGTTGATGTGCATGAAGTACGTTGTTGTTAGCGGGGGCGTCCTGTCCGGATTGGGCAAAGGAGTAACTGCAAGCAGCATTGGCGTTTTGCTCAAAAGCGCGGGGCTGAGGGTCACTTCAATCAAAATTGATCCCTATCTGAACAGCGATGCAGGAACAATGTCACCTTTTGAGCACGGCGAAGTTTTCGTTTTAGATGACGGTGGCGAGGTTGATTTGGACCTCGGCAACTACGAACGTTTCCTCGATATCAATTTGGGCAAGGACAACAACCTGACGACGGGTAAAATTTACTCAAAGGTCATTGAAGCTGAAAGGCGTGGCGATTACCTCGGAAAAACGGTTCAAGTGATCCCACATGTGACCGACGCAGTCCAAGAGTGGATTGAAGACGTCGCCCATCAGCCAGCAGATGGCAGTGATGAAATCCCCGACGCCTGTATCATTGAACTCGGTGGCACAGTTGGCGACATTGAGTCTTCGCCCTACATTGAAGCATTGCGTCAATTTCAATTCCGAGTTGGCCGAGAAAATGTGACCTTCGTCCATGTCTCATTAGTTCCCGTCATGGGGCCGGTTGGCGAGCAGAAGACCAAACCGACTCAACACACGGTGAAGGAACTCAGAGGCCTTGGAATCACTCCAGACATTCTCGTTTGCCGTTCAACTGCTCCATTGGCCAATGAAACGCGTGAAAAACTCGCTGCTTTCTGCCATGTATCGCCACAAGCGGTCATGTCGACCCACGATGTCCCGAACATCTACCACGTGCCTTTGATGCTCCAGGAACAGGGTCTGTGTGATATTCTTGGCGTCGACTGCCATGCCACGAATTTGCTGAAGGATTGGAAAGTCATGGCGCATCACCTCGATACGCTCACGAAGGAAGTCCATATCGCCATGGTCGGCAAATACACCGACTTGTCAGATGCCTACCTTTCGGTCATCAAGAGCCTTCAACACGCTGCTATGGCGGTGGACCGAAAACTCATCATCGATTGGATTGAAGCAAGCCATCTGGAATCTGACTGGGAACATGAAGAAGAGAAAATCGCTGCATGGGATTTGCTCAAGCAGGCGGATGGAGTTCTCGTTCCCGGCGGTTTTGGTGACCGTGGTGTGGAAGGAAAGATTGCAGCTGCGAACTATGCGCGTACAAGCAACACGCCCTACCTCGGAATTTGCCTTGGGCTTCAAGTTGCAACGATTGAATTTTGCCGCAATGTGCTAGGCTTCGAAGGGGCGAATTCAACCGAGTTTGATGAAAATGCACCTACTGCTGCAGTTGTGTTCATGCCTGAAATTTCCAAAACCCATTTGGGTGGTACCATGCGTTTGGGTGCACGCCCGACCCTTTGGCAGGTCGATGACTGTAAGATCAAACAGTTGTATGGCGACGGGGATGCTGTTGACGAACGACACAGGCATCGCTACGAGGTCAACCCAGATTTGATTGAGCAAATCGAGGCTGCTGGGTTGGTGTATGTCGGAAAGGACGAAACTGGGCAACGATGCGAAATCTTCGAACTTGACGGGCACCCCTACTACGTTGGGGTGCAATATCATCCCGAATTCAAGAGTCGACCGGGTCGACCAAGCCCTCCATTCCTCGGTCTACTCAAAGCCTCAACGGGACAACTGTGAGGCTCAGACTTCCGCAGTCAAAACATCGAATATGTTTTGTTCATAACTATATTTTGTCCATCAGCAAACGATTTGATGTTGCACATTCGGCTATCAGTTGCTGTAAATTCTATCGTTTCACCACTTGATGAGATTATTGTGTAATAATCATAATCTGGCCTTACTGCACCATCTGATCCAGGTCTATGCTTCCAGTGTATTTCCATTTCATCGTCCACGAAAATCTTCTGAACTATGTAAGGCTTGAAATGTTCCATATTGTACTTGAGGATGCAGTTTTCCTCAGCGATGTACATGACCATTACTTGGGAACTCTTACTCTTGCGAATGTTCCAATATGTCTCTAGAAGCATAAAAACTCCAAAAACAAGGGGGATCAATAAACATTGGAACAGGATATGGTACCACCTGTAATCCCTGCTAAACTTGTAGTGCGAGAATATTCGATTGTGGTGGTGTAAACCATTCTGAATGCCATCAATCAACTCCAAATCTTCATCCGAAATTTCTGTACCTATATGCTCGAACACCTCTGAGCAATAGGGGCATTCATACATTCCACTCGCATCAGCACCAAGGTCTATGTTCTCATCACAATAAGGGCATTCTACCTCGACCACAGTGATGATTTTGTGGTTTAATGTTTAATTCTTGGCCCGTCATTCGTCCGAATCCCACGCATGAAAGAGGTGTTGAGAGGGTAGGCACTGAAAAGACCCATTGCGAGCCCTTTGATTTGTCACAACCTAAGCAATGGGTATCCGGATAACCCCATGTAACCTATCCGAATTCGATTATTTGGGGGAATGGTTTAACTTGATTTTTAAATTTGCAATGTTCATGAGATCAAAAACTTTGTTCATTGTTATGCTTTTTGTTTTTGCACCTATGTCTGGCTGTTTA
>DAFX01000055.1 GCA_002495535.1 Euryarchaeota archaeon UBA433 | reverse complement strand
ATGCAAGACGGATACGAGATCTGTGAGTTCCCTCCGTCTTCTGGAAAGTGGTGGTATAGAGACCAAACCACTGGTCAATGGACAAAGTGGGAATAGGTATATTTCCACACATGGCGCTCAAGTTGTGAAGCAACTTCATGACTGAGGGCGAGAGAGTGATGCTCATGGAGGAGGCAAACAGAGTCCGTCAGATTCTGATTGCTGGTCTTCTGCTTGGTACGCTGTTACTTGCTTTTTTTCCCGTTGAGCCTCAAATGTCAACTGAGGTCATCTTTGATGATGAAGTCACTCAGTTGCGTAAAGCAGACGGCATAGGAACTGAATCAAGTGAGTCGCTTGTCTTACGAGTCACTCATGATGATGGCGCTGGTTTGATGCATCCAGTTTCGCGGGTGCAAGAACTCTTGAGTATTGAAAAAGAGGCTTTTGCCGGTGAGAACCCCGACACTGCATGGCATACTGATGTCACGGAATTGAATCGTATTCAGTCTCCATTCACCTTGTGGGATGAGGCTTTTACTTCTCGAAATCGTTCCTTGACACAAGCAGAGGGCTGGAGTGACGTGCTTCAACCTTTGATTGAAGAAGGATGGTGTGGAATGAATGCCACGGATGAAGAGTCATTTGCCTTCGAGGCAACACTTCTCTTGCTACCGAATGATGCTGACCTTGGCGTTGCATGCCCATCAATGCCAGGTCAATACGCGCATCAGCCACCTGTATCAAACGAGTTACTTTGGATGGTCTGGATTGGAAATAACCAGTCCAATACCAACTGGTCGGAACTTGGAGTATGGGCGGAACAGTTGTCTGAATCAACCAACTTTACCTTCGAAGCAGTCGGCGCCAATATGTTGTTTGCGAAATCAAAAACGTTGGCAGAAAGTGAATTGAAAGGCGTCATGATACCTCTTGCAATACTGTTGGTGTCAGCGCTCTGTATCGGGCTGCGAGACCCGCTTGTAGCCGTGGTGACCTTAGGTAGCGCCACGCTTGTAGTGGGAGCAGAAATGGGGATCATGTCGATGTTTGGCTACACGTTTTCAGTCATCGATGGGATTGCTGTTCCAATCATAATGGGGGTTGCAGTCGATGGTGCATTTTGGTATTGTCGCTCTTCACACGATGTTGAAAAAGTTCGAAAGATGTTGTTTGTGGCAATGCTGACAACTATTGCAGCCGTTTCACTTGCGTTGTTCTCCCCACTGCGAGCACAACGCTCTTTGGCACTGGTAATGGTGATTGGGATCTTCCTTGATTGGCTGATTACCAGATACGTGCTTGAAGACTTCTACATGTCAAGAAAAAAGGTCGACATGTCGCTCCCATCGACAAGAAACATACTTTCTAAACCTGCTTTCACGGCTTTGTGGCCAGCTTTGCTCTTGCTCCTTGCAGGGGTGGCTTTTGTCTCTCCAGGTGGCGTTGAGGCGTTGGATATCCACCAATTCCTTCCAGAAGATGACCCAGATTCGGCAGAGTTAATTCAAATGCAAGATGAATACATCCTCGCCTCGAGTACCGATGCATGGATTTTGGTGAATGTCAAGGGCGATTCAGTAGAAGAGTACCGTCACCTGTTAGCGTTCCAAGAGCAGTTGAGAAATCATCCGAGCATTATTTCCCTTGATACGGGTCTTTCACAATCGAAACTGATGATTGGCATACCTGATTCCAATGATGCAAACGCGACGCTTGACCAAGTGCTCAGTTCTTCCAGTCTTGATTCGTTGATGGTCAAAGATCCTAGGTTGCAATCGGATGGCGAGACCTATGCAGTTGTTCTTGTCGTTTATTTGGATGGACTCGATACCGATGCAGCTCTCGCCTTCATTGACGACGTTCGAGTGTTGTTCTCGGAAATGGATGTTTCTGGGAATATTGGGGGAAATTTTGTGATTGGTGCTGAAGCCGCTCACTCCTTTGACGAATCACGAATGACTCAAATCTTCGGAGCAGGAATCGCGGTCTTTTTCGTCGCCTTTTGTGTTCTACGCTCGCCCGAAAAAGCACTTCGAATCGCTGTAGGAACCGTTGTTGTTGGTGCTGCAGTCGATGGAATGGCAAGTTTACTTGGCGGAAGAGGCGTAGGTTCTGCCCCGGCAGTTTTACTCGGAATGGGTTTTGCTGCTGACTATCTCTCACATTCCAGTAGTTCCGACCATGCGCCGACCTCAAATGACCATGCAGCAAGATGGTGGGCGGCCTTCACTTCGATGTGCGTCTTCATTCTCATCGCTTTCACGACCTTCCCACCATCCAGTGAAACGGGACGTTTGCTGACCTTGAGTATCTTCTTTTCAGTACTGCTTGCGACTGCTCTGTCACTGTATCAAACTCAAAGCGATGAAGAGGAATGAATCTGTTTTCGTTCACTGGTGTACGTTAAAGAAAGAAGAAACAGCTCCAAATGTAGTTCGAAGCATGCCAACCTCGAAGAAAGTCCATGTTCAAGCCTCAGCAGATGAGGCTTCGTCCATGTTCCATCCGAGAACGCCCGTCAAAGCGGTCATGCCCCAGAACACAAGCGGTGGAATGACTTCACCAGAAAACTCAAAGTTGTAATCCGTTGTTGCGTACGTAATTTCGAGACCGAGGATTATGCACAATACGAACCACACAAAGATCGGTCCAGCGATCACGGCTGCCAAACGTGCCTGCGCCCGCCCTTCGTTCATGAAAGCGGCGTAGAGCATGTAGACGGGAATGATGAGCATGATTCCTGCGACCATCAACTCGTTGTCGTTGTCCGGGTCCAATTCCATGAGCACGCCAACAACGGTGTGAATCAAGGCCGTGATGACCAGCCACCACTTTGGGTTCAATGCCTCAGTTTTCCAATCCATTTCAAGCACTCTCCTCAGATGAGCCTGGGACTTCGAGGTTTCCTGTAAGCATGAGGCCACCAATGATGATGTGAACCAAGAGCGTAATTGGGAACACGATGTTGAACATTCCAGGATTGTTGAGGATTGGTAGACTCAGGAAAACAGTTCCTAGCGGCATAAGTGCTGGCAGAACATACTCCATTGCAGACTC
>DAFX01000082.1 GCA_002495535.1 Euryarchaeota archaeon UBA433 | reverse complement strand
AGCGGCGGTGGCGGATACCGTGGTGGTCGCAACAGTGACGGTGGATCCCGATCAGGCGATCGCAACTCAAATCAATCTTCAAAAGGATACAGAGGCGAGGCAAGAGGCCAATCCTACAAACCTTCCAAGAATTCCCGAAAGGGGTTCGGTGACAGCCAAGCAAACCGCAGCAACAAATCATCGAAAGGTGGCTTCAAAGGCGGCAAAAAGCGTGGCTTCAACTGAAAGGCAGTCGTGTCACTCTTCTTCATCTGCTGTCTTTGGTGGTGAAAAGATCCCGTGATCTTCTATGATCTCACAAGCACCAGGGAGTACGGGGAGCACATCATCAGTGACCAATCCAGTGTTTTTGTAAATACGATTAGCAAGTTGCTCCTTCTTGGTCAAACCTGGTCTCAAAATCGCATAACGCATACAGGTTTCGGCGATAGTCTCAGGACGCCCACCCATCAATAAAGGCACACCATTGATGGCGACAATCCCGATGCCGATTTGCACATCGAGGTCTTTGAACCACTGCCGTTGCCCTCGAACGATGAACGATCCCTTCCCGACAAACTCTCCTGTTTGAGCGGTTTTTGAGACCTGGGCTGGTTTCACTGAGTAGACTGTTCCGTGTGCGCCTCCTCCCGCCCACGCACGGCTCCAGCACAGAGCCATTGAGGCAGCTTCAAGCAATTTTTCTTCTGTAATCCGTTCGTCACCGAGCTTGTCGACGATGCGAAAAGCTGGGACGTCATCAGGAATGTGGGCGGGTTTGTGCTGATCGGGGGCAAAACCCTGCGTGGCTCTTAGGCTGCAACTTGGTGCGCCGTGGAGGTCAGCGTGGAGGTAACGGTCTTCGCCGGACAGATGCTTTTTGACCACCGCATCGTTTCCTTTTGCATCCTTCCCACCAACCAGAAGATGGCCGCCAGAAATCATGCTCCATCGGTGGTGCTCAAACCAAAGGCGTTTGCTTCTTTTGATTTTGTTAAGTTTACCACTTGCTTGTTGTTTTGCTTCCTTCTTTTGAGCGCGTTGAAGCTGCAACATAGTTTCTTCTAAAGCGTCCACTGCGCCTTTAGTTTTGTCCTTCTGTTTACGTGCAGATTCAAAAAATCGCTGGGCGTTTTGGTGGACCGTTTCATCGATTGAAAGCATGGCTTGTGGGCCTTTTGGTTCACCGTTCTCATCTGGCAACACTGAGAGGAAGGTTCGTTCAGCAGGAGATAAAGACACAATCCAAGGGATTTCTTTTGCCATGGATTTGACTTCTTTCCATCCGTGAGTTTCAACCGCCTCTGCCATTTGCTTGAGCAAACTTTCGACGTGCGTCCAATTGTTCTGAATGGTGTGGCCCACCATCTGCTGCTTCTCAATTTTCTTTGAGAAGCCTGCGAGTGCCTTTTCCTGCTGCACCCTTCTTCGTTCAAGGCGCTCAACATCCGTTGAATGCCCTCTTCCGGGTGCCGCGATGTCTAATTTTTCTGCTTCACGTCGAGCGAGTGCCCCTGCGTCATGTGCTCCCTTCCACGCATCTACTGCTTCGCATAGGGATGGGAACATGGCCTGTGCGAGATTCGAATGGGATGGCAAGATCGTTGGTGTTGCTTCGACGGCATGTGCTTCATAGAACCGATCACGCAATCCATTCGCCTCGAACGCTTGAGCCTCTGCTTCGAGCGCTGCACGGTCTTTCTCTTGATTCGGTTTCATCAATAAAATGCCCTTTCGTTCCTCTGCCAGGGAGCAGAGCAGCGTTTGAAGTGCGGCATGGATTGCACCGACATCTGCTTCCTGGGTTGCGATATTTGGTTCCATTTTGGCAAGGTCGCACACTGCATTTGCATGCGTGCCGCCTAAGTTTGCCTTTCCACCTAGGGTCGAAACGAGATCCCGATCAGAAGTTGCGAATAAATCTGCAAGGGTGCTTTGATCCAATTCGTGAGGGTCCATTGCGGCAGGGGGTGGTTGATATTCTACGCCTTTTTTGAGGGTGCGACCGGCATACGATGCGTGAGTGAGTGGTTGGATGATGATGCCATCTTCATTCGTGAGGATAATGTTCCCATCACGGAACACTTCGACATACAAGTGATAGGATCCGTGCTTCGTGTCAAAGTCGAACGCCAACACCCGATCGAAGCCGAGTTGACGCACACCAACCATTCTTGCGTTCTTCAGATGCTTACGAAGGACCATGGCGAACGGTGGCGGAGTCATTGGCATTGGGCGGTCTCGTTTCGAGGTGTAAATTCGGGCACCTCGCACCAGCACAAGGTCAAACTGGTCGATGTCTTTAGGATTGATCCTCAGCACAATTTGTTCATAATGCGGCATGTAGGCTTTCTTGACGTAGGCACCGGTGAATTCGTTTAATTCTTGAGCAACCGCTCTCAAATCAAACCCTGACATCGCCGCCTTCATTGCCTTCGCCTCATTTTATCGACAGGTCGACGCTTCTTGAATGCTCACTTGAAGCGAAGCAGGACTTTACCAATGTTTTTCCCATCATGGATGTATTGATGGGCTTCAGCAACATCGTCGGCATCGAAAATAGAATCGATAACAGGGTTGAGTGTCCCGCTTGTGACGCCTTCCAAAATCCGTTGAAGTTGAGCGATCATGACCGTCTCATCCTTCCATGTCCCCATATGCACGCCGAAGACAGCTCTGTTTCTCGTCATGAGCCTCAACGGGTCAAACTTCGGCGTTTTTCGCCACGCGAGGAACGAACGCAAAAGCGTACGCTTCGAGGAGGGTGCAGCCGCAGACATGCCGTAGGTGTAGAGTCGTCCACCTTCTTTGAGAACTGAAAGGGACCGTCCGAGATTGTCGCCTCCGATTGGATCGAGGACGTGATCGACCCCCTCTCCATGGGTAGCCTGCTTGATGATCTCGACGAAATCTTGGTTGTGCCGGTCGATGGCGATGCCACCAAATTTCTCAATGGTCGACGCTTTGTGACCTGATGCGGTTGCCCACACCTGGGTCACGCCAGCCCATTGGCAAATTTGCAATGCGGCCGTGCCCACACCCCCGGCTCCACCATGAATCAAGACACGGTCATCGCTGGTCATATGACCAAGGTGGTGAAGCATGTGATGGGCTGTGAGGTAGGTGACCGGGATCGCTGCTGCAGTTTCGAGGCTCACCTCATCTGGTAAAACCAAAGCCCGCTTAGATGAAACGAGAACATGGCTCGCTTGCCCACCGTTTGGGAGCGCAGCAACGACTCGCTGTCCTTTGGTAAAACCAACAACACCTTCGCCAACAGCATCAACAATGCCACTCATTTCATAGCCTGGAGTGAACGGATAGGCCGGTCGAGGTTTGTACAGCCCAAGCCTCATCAATAAATCAGCGAAATTGATGCCTGCGAAAGCCACTTCGATGCGAATTTCACCTTTGCTTGGGTTTGGCATGGCCATGCTCTGGACTGCGATGGTGCTCGGGCTTCCGGCTTTGGTCAGCGTTACTCGGCGAGGCATACCCTCGCCACCGGCACGTGTTGAATCAATCCTGCGGTCATTGTGTGAACGTCCATTCATCGTTTTTTCTTTGAACCAAACCGTCTCGCTCATGCACCAAAAGGTGCGAGAGTGTCTGGTCTTCCGCTAGCCCAGGATGAGCATTTGGGGTGTCAGCATAGGCTTCGATGGCAATGTTAGGGAGCGAAGTGTTGCCTTTGACAGCCTCAAGCACGCGCTGATGGCGGGCTTTTCGATGGGAGATGTAGCGTTCAATCACCTTTGTCGGTTGCGCGATGACAGGACCATGACTCGGGAAAAGCAAGTGAGGTTTGCGTTGCTTAAGACGCTCGAGTTGTTCGAGGTACACCTGCATGTCTCCGGTGTGTGGAGGGATCAAAATTGTTCCAATTCCAGCCACCATGTCGCCTGCGATCAATCCAGCATCGCCCAACAGGCAAACATGACCCGGATGATGGCCAGGAGTGATCAGCACTTCCCAGGAGGTCTGTCCGAGGGTAAGGATTTCACCATCGCTTAGGATACGGTCGCATGCTACGCTTTTTGCAGTGTAATCACTGCCCCAAATTGGAACATCAAAAGCCTCCCTGAGCAATCCAATGTCCCCAAGATGGTCTCCGTGGGAATGTGTAAACATCAACGCCACAAGTTCGCCGTTGTGTCGTTCGACAGCAGTAGCCAAATCTTCCATGCCCTCTCGAAGGTGTGCTGCTGGATCGACCAGAATGAATTCGCCATCAGGGTCTCCGAGCAGGTAGGCATTGGTGTGGTCTGCAGGGGGAAGGGTCGCAGTCTTCACCGGTACGACTTCTACCCCGTGAGCGAAAAGAATTGAGCGGCGCCCAGGCAACCGCTCTGCAATGTCGTCCGCCGCTTCGTGCATGCTCTGGTCGACACGGGCAAGCGTTCGTTCAATCTCCATGAGGAGGGTTACAACTGGTGGTGCGACTTTGATTTCATGTCTGGACCACTGTTCCAAGATTTCCGCGGGAGGTGCCCACATGATCTCAGTGAATTCGGTTTGGGGCTCCAAGTCGATCTCTGGGAAATTTTTAGAGTCCCCAGCATGGATGTGGAGGAATGCATTGTCAAATTGCACTGGGCCAAAGGGAGGTGTGATGCGGTGGCAAAGAACTTTGATCGAAGAACGGTCGTGTGGTACATCACCTTGAAGGGCAAGAGGGAGGTAATTTGCTTTGTCTTCAATGATTTTTTTTCTCGCTTCTGAATCGAGGGCTACCATCCCATGAGCGGTTGGGGCAAGGCCCAGTTCCTCACTCATCTCTCGCAGAATACAAGCCACGGTCTTGGCCTGTGGCCCAGCAAGTCCTTCCAACTGGTCGACTGCGGCAGCATCAACGCGTGAAACACCGCCACCTGGGAACGCCCAGTACGAAGGGAATGCTGCCATAGTCGGCGAGCGCAAGCCAAGCAACACTTCGACCCCATTTGGCCCGTCTCTGGTCATTGTCATGGTCGCTGTGGGCCTTGGCGGCCTACGTTCCATGTTTGGGAAGGCCACGCCTTTTGGGACTTCACTCATGGTTGCTCGTTGAACCCCCCGGCTTCAAGCCTTTGTATTGCAGAAGAAGCGTGAAGGTCATGTAGCGGGGAGGATTGGTGAACCCATGGCGGCACAATCTGTCGAAGAGCATCTCCAAGAACTTGCAGCAATTGTTGACGAGGCAGAACGCCTCGGGATTGACCCTTGGCCTCCTGACAAGCCTGAGCGACCATGGGCCCGTTGGGCTTTAGGTTCGTTCATGATCGTTCTCATGGTCAGTGCGGTTTCGAAAGTGTTCTTCCGCTTTGCCCAGGTTTAGTGCTCGTACTTCACGCCTTCATGCATGGGCGGAACACTCGATGAACTTCAACCGTTGAATTGAAGAGGGCATGGCCGTTGCGAAGGTCAAAGTCCCTTAGT
>DAFX01000018.1:1273-14978 GCA_002495535.1 Euryarchaeota archaeon UBA433 | reverse complement strand
GGGCCCGTGGGTTAGCTTGGCCTATACTTGGCGGCTGGGGGCCGTCAGACCCCAGTTCAAATCTGGGCGGGCCCACCTGATCTTCTGACTACATTCAGAAAAGCGAGAAGCGTTCTAAATCGAATGACAGGAACCCTTTGGATTGATATGGAAGGCTTGTGAAGTTTCTTCCATGCGAACCCTCCAGGCATCCACCTTGGTCGCGCTCCTCTTGCTTGCCTCCCTCGGCACTCTTTTGGCGCCAGCACATGCTGCAGACACAACAGTCAACACTGAAACGACCTGGTCGGGGGCTGTAGTTCTGGACGGCAATGTAACCGTAGCGAACGGAACAACATTGACGATCGCATCAGGGACCACCATCGACGGGGGTGATGACCATTGGATCTTGATTGAAGGGACACTCAGCGCTACTGATGCACACTTCTTTTCTTCCCAGACACCACTCACACAAGGCTCACACGGAGCCGGCCTATGGGTTGGCCTCCACGTAGGGTCTACCGGGCATGCAGTGCTCGACAACGTGATCATTGACAACGCCAAAACAGCCCTTCGAAACGACGGAGAGGTTCACGCGACGGACCTGACCATTGCAGATGCTTACATTGGCATCAACAACGCAGGCGACTCAACCATTCACACCCTCATTGCGAATGATATTGATTACGATGTTGTACGCACCTCGGGGGTATTTCATCTCGAGGAGGCAACAATGACGAATGTTGCAGGCGGCATCATCTCTTCGGGATCTACGAACGTATCGGATGTTTCCTTTTTCCAAACTGGTTCGGCCCTGAAAGCAACATCCGGGCAACTCGACGCGACGCGAATCGGATTTGACGGCGTTACTGTGGGCATTGCAAGTCAATCGGGTGCTTCCGTGCACGTTTCAAGCGTCACGGGCACTGATGTGGCCCTAGCTGTGGCCGCTAGTGACAGCGACGCCCTCAACCTCGAAACGATGGTGATTCAAGGTCACAGGCTCCTGCTAGCGAACGGAGCGAGCATGATTGCAGGCGATGACATCACCTTCGTCAGCGACCTCAATGAAACCCGTGCAGTCATCGACCAGCGCTGCAGCGGAACGTGCAGTTGGAATGATTTGTCCCTGGCCAATACGACCTGGGGGGTCGCCCTTTCAGGGACAGGAACTCATACCTTCAGCAACACAACACTCGCATCAACCCAACGAAACCTCGATGCCACTGGCACAGGCCACGTCGCTTTGACAAATGTCGATCTGAGTGGTTCTAATGCCGCCATGAGTCTGCGCGGCCCAAGCAGTCATGTCCAAGGAGCAACTCTTTCACTCCAGTCTTCACTTGCTTTGGGGGCCGATGTGCTCGATGGCATCCATCATTGGAGTGATGTTGAAATCACCAAACCTTACGCCTCTCAAGATACCTCTTCCATGGGCCTCAAGGTATGGTATGGCGCCGTCATGCTCGAAGACACCACGATCACCAATTTTGCAACTGGAATCGAAGCAACCGATTCAACCATTACAGGCGATACACTTTCACTCGTGGATGGCAAAGAAGTCGGTCTTTCCTTGCAGGATTCGCATGCGACCCTCGATTCACTTTCGACGAGGGTGTTCCAAACGGGTGCTCTTTTGTCCGGGGCCTCGAGTCTTCACCTTGGCTATTGGTATGCAGACCTTCACGCCACGCCTCTGAATCTAGCCACTTACTGCTCGGCAACCGTGCGCAACTTCCAGCCACAGAACACCCAAACTACATCTTCTGACGCACTCGGAGATGGCTACCTGCTCTATGGAGGTTCAACCACGGCTGTGATTGCAACTTCGTCTTCAGACTTCTTGGAAGAAACGCCGGTCACTTTTACTGATTTATCGGGCGCTCCAATTGAAGCGACCATTCTCGTTCACGGTTTTACGTTGACCAGCAACAGCAATGGAGCGGCGACGTTACCGCTTCTTTCCCAAGGCAGCGATGTCGATGTCAGTTTAGGAGGAGCGGGCGTGAGGGTCACCCTCTACGGTTCAACCATGGGCCAATCGGTTCAAGTTCCGGTCATCCCACAAGGCGATTGGACCATCACCAGCGGTCAAACGGTGTACCTCGGTGCCCGTCCAGATGGCGCCCCACACGTGCTTTCAGGCGACTTAACCCTTGAAACTGGGAGCGGGATTCAATTGGATAGCACAACCCTCGAACTTCCTGAAGGCGGCACGATCGAAGTACAAGGAACCGCACAATTCCTAGGGAATGCCGCTATCGTGAATGCACATTCTTTCTCGATGGGCTTAGACAGCACGCTCACCTCCACCGACGCAGCCGACGGCTTGACGGTCAACGCCAACATCTCATGGGCCTGTCAAACCCTCCGAATCACACACTATGTGACCATCCATGGCGACCTCATGCTCCAGCCTGGCTGCACATTGGACATCACAGCGGGAAGCGTGTCCGGTTCTGTCACGGCACTCACTGGTGCAGAATTGAACGTATTATCCGAATTGAGCATCCGTGTACTCGACCAAGGAGAGCCCGTTGCTGGCGCCCTTATTTCGATCGATGGGGCGGTCGGCGAAACCGACGAGAACGGTCGCTTAAGCACCACTGCAGTCGCCCGACAAGTTACGGACAGCAGCGAAACCCTTGGCGGTATTAAGAACATCAACCTCCAAATTGGTTCGTTTACGGATTTTGTCACGTGGGATTCGACCACCTCGTTTGATCATACGTTCATGGCTTCAAGAATTCTCGGAGGCACCTTGGATCAATGGCTTGTTCTTGAATCGCAATGGAGCCCTTATTTCTTGGATGATGATTTGACCGTAGGGCAAAGCGGTACCTTGAGCGTCGACGACGGCGTCTCATTGCGCATTTCAGAAGGTCGAACCATCACGGTCGATGGGACCATGGATGTGGGCGAGGCGACGCTTTCCTCAACCGGCCTTGGAGCTCGCTGGGGCGGGTTGCATTTGGGTTCGTTAACCTCCTCGAGCATCGATCTTTCAGCCACCTCTCTTCTTGAGGCATCGCCTGCCTTGACCGTTTCTGACTTCGGCACGTTCACCGCGGATGGGACCACCTTTGCTCGCTCCTCGGGTGCTGATGCTTTGTTGGCGATTCAAAGCGGCAGCAACGCGACTGTTGATCTCAGTGATAGCCACCTGTACGATGCGGGGAATGGCTGCATCGAATCCTTTGCTACTGAAGGCCACCTTCTTCTCACAGACGTTACGCTCTCGTCATGCAACGGTGTTGGTTTGTGGGCCCGACAAGCTCATGTTATGGTCGATGGATTAACCTTGAACAACGGGTTTACTCACGGGTTTGAATTAACAGCCGTGCGCGGGTCGATGACCAACATCGATGCGCAGAATTTCGATGGCAGTGGCATGATCGGTTGGTTGGAATCTATTGATGGTGAATTCACCCTTTCCAACTTGAACGGAACCGTCGGAGAAAATGGGGGCCTTGCAGGCGGAAACAACCGCCATATCGACCTGCAAACAATTCAGATCACCGGTGCTCCAGCGGTTGATTTCGATGACACAGCGGGCATCATCAGTGGCTTAATCCTCAACGGTCAAGGTACAGGCACAGCCTTTGCCAGTCACCACGGCCAGCCAATTGATTCGTTGATCGTCGAAGGTTTAATCGCGGCGAATTATGCCGTTGGTGTCGATTTGCACGCTGATGCTGTTGACGGGGAAGTCGCACCACTGATCCTGCGCGCCCCCGACATCATCGCTTCTTCAGTTCTTTCAGCCGAAAACTATCCTGCAAGAATAGAGGGCGGTGCCTTGGTGGGTGAAGTCGCCACTTCAGGTTTAGTCAATATCGATTTGATCGATGTGACCTCTGAGCAAACCGCAGTCTATGAAGGTGCAATTTTGAGCATGTGGACCACATTCAATCTAGACGCCCAAGTCAATGGAGCTTCGATTGACGTGGACTTCGAAATCCGGACTATTGGCCACGAGCAAAGCACAACCTTCCAGGCGAGCGGCACCTCCGTTCTTGTTGAACTCCCAATCACGATTGTCAAAGAAGCGTCGACAACCACCCTCTCGTTCATCAACATCTCAGCCACCACCGCCGGGCTACCGGTTCAAACCGTGTCGCTCAATTACAGCGCTGAAATGAACACGAGCGTTGTTGTGCCAATGTCGCTCAACGGCGCACCATTGGTGGAGATTCAACGACCTTACCCGGGGCAAAGAGCGATGGAAACCACGCCGCTCAATGCCGAAGTCACTTACAGCGACGATCTTGATGCCATTGAGGAACTCATGCTCGAGTGGTTCATCACAGACGCTTCGGGTGATTTGGTGATGCAAGGACCTAACGAACCACAGTTCAACATCACCGACCTCCCATCTGGCTTCTATGTTCTTGAAGCAAAAGTCACCGATGCACTGGGGGCATCCTCAAGCGATACCGTTGATTTTGAAATTACACAACTCGATACGGATGGAGATTGGACAAATGCTTGTACGTTCACTCAAAGCACTCAAGTTTGGTTTAATGCCGATCTTGGCTACCCATGTGGGCCTGACATGGAAGACACCGATGATGACAACGATGGATACCCCGACGCGCGTGACGATTACCCAATGGACCCCTGCGCGCACCTCGACACAGACAGCGATGGCCAACCAGATACGGTGAACTGCCCAGATGGAATGAACACATGGTTGGTCGCAGATCAGGACGATGATAACGACGGAATTCCCGACGTGCTCGAAGGCACCACGGTTGAGAACAACGGCGACTTTTCAACAGGAACACTCTTGCTGATTGCACTGATTGGTGCAGCACTGGTCCTCTTCGTTTTGCGCATGCGGCGTGGTGGCAGCGGTGGCAACCTCGGCGAAGTTGATCTAAGGCACTTGTGAGGCGACAGCATGCAACCAACCCTCCCCGATCCGAACGCCTTTGCAGCGCTTGCCGTTGCTATTCTGTTCGGAATTGTGGTGTGGGATGCATACTGGCTAACCCGTCAACGCATAGATGTCCCAACACTGGGAGAGTTACCAAACGGTGGATTTGCGTGGGAGAGCGAGGGCGCCCAGGAAGTCATTCGTCAGTGGGGCAACCTCGGTTCAATGGCGGCAATGATGGTGCTGCCATGGGGCCTGGTCGGTGTTTCAAACACCAACCCTGCCTACGCTGTGGCATGGGATGTTTGCTTGACGCTGCACCTTGTGTCCTTGTTGGTGCCAAAGCGTTATGCCGTGACGCGAACACATGCCTTTGCAGATGGCCAGCGCTACGATTGGCAACGCCTTAAACTGGCAAGGCGCCAACCAACCCGCCGTATTATGTTGCTCAGAAAGGGATGGGGCGTATTCGGACCGCTTCCATTAGGGGGCGCTCAACCCGACCTCTCCATCGCTCGTGAACGAATTGTGTTGGCCCTCGATTCGCCCGCTCTATGGCCGCACAACTTGGCTGCAAAGGAACAGGAGTGAGCGTTATGCTCAATAATCGGGCTCCCTATCGATGAATCATGGAATGGGCTCGAAGCGGTGAAGACCTGTTTGTACGCATTGACCCGGATGAAGAAATACACGCCTCTTTGCAAGCGCTAGCTGATGAAATCGGCTTCGACGCCGCAGCCATCACCAGCGGCATTGGCAGGACACGGGACAACGTATACGGGTACATGAACGAAGAGGGAATTTACCAACGAAGGCCGTTGAACGCGCCATCAGAACTGGTGAGTCTATCGGGCAACATTGCACGAACGCAAGACGGCAAAGCGTTCACCCACATCCATTGCTGCTGGTCAGATGATGACAACAACGTCCACGCGGGGCACATGTTCGGATCAACGGTTCATGTTGTTGCCGAACTTCACCTTAGGATTCTTTCAACCGCGATTATGACCCGATGCCCGCTGGCTGATGTCGAGTTGTTAGGGCTGCAATTTTCGTGATGTTCTTAGCCTGTGGCAGGGGTGAACCAACATGGCCGAGGCAGAGCGTATTCTCGAATTGGCCGAGGCGGTCCGCTACCACCGTGAACTGTATTACAATCAAGCGTCTCCAGAGATTTCAGATGCAGAATTTGATGCCCTATGGGACGAATTGAAACGGCTCGATCCGGGGCATGAAATCCTCCATCAAGTCGGGCCGGAACCTCTGCCGGGGACGGTAAAGGTGGAACACAGGTTCCCGATGCGTTCGCTCGATAAGGGCACCACCGATGAAGACATTCACCACTTCATACACCAGTCGACATCGGGCGGTAAGCGTTACTTGGCTCAACCCAAACTCGACGGTTCCGCCCTTTCGCTAGAATACGTAGCAGGGAACCTCCATCGCGCCGCAACCAGAGGCAGTGGTGAGCGTGGAGAAGACGTCACCCTCAATGCGAAACAAATCGCTAACATCCCCTCTCGCCTCAATGCCCCTGTGACCTGCCATGTTCGTGGAGAAGTGGTGATGCCGTTGAAAACATTCCACGAAAAATACAGGGACGTATCGCCAAACCCTCGTAATCTGTGCTCGGGAGCACTGCGCCAAAAGCACGGTGAGGGCAAAGCTGCAGCGTCTGATTTGGTCTTCTGCGCTTACGATGTGAAGTTCGTCAACGACGCACCAGCACTCGATCATGACAGCCAACTTCTGGAATTTTTACAAGACTCAATTGGGATCAAACCCGCCCCCTGGACCGTCTTTCAGGGCACATCGGTTGCAGAAGCGATGATTGAGTTCACAAAAGAGTGGAGCAGTAAACGCTCATCCTATGATTATGAAATCGACGGCATCGTGTTCAAACTCGATGATTTGGAACAGAGGGAGAGGTTAGGTTCCACAGCCCACCACCCCCGTTGGGCGTTGGCTTGGAAATTCCCACCAGAGGAAGCAACTTCCGTTCTCTTGGACGTCAATTGGCAAACTGGCCGCACCGGGGCAGTAACGCCAGTGGCCCGAATCGCTCCTCAAATGGTTGGCGGCGTCACCGTTGAACATACGACGTTGCACAATGTCGGAGAGGTTGAACGACTCAATTTACAATTGGGCGACAAGGTGCTGATCGTCCGAAGGGGCGACGTGATTCCGAAAATAGAATCTGGACTTGGCCCGGCTGGAACAGAAGACTTCGCAGACCGTTTCCATGCAGATGGCACCCCCTTCGATGAAATATTTCCAGACCGCGCTTCAATTTCTATTCCATCAGCATGCCCTGCATGTCGGGGCCCACTTGAGATTGAGGGGGCCTTTTTGCGTTGCACGGATCTGATGTGTGATGCACGAACGAGCCGGGCGATTCTCTATTGGTGCAGAAGTTTGGAAATGGACGGCATTGGTGAGAAGCTGGTCGATCAACTCTTGGAATCAGATTTAATCCAAACAATTCCAGATTTGTACCGCCTTCAACAAGCAGAACTCGAGAACATCGAACGAATGGGTGAGAAATCAGCGCTCAACGTCCTCAATGAACTTTCCAAAACTAAATCCCTCAAACTTGGTCGTTTCCTTCACGCATTGGGGTTGCCAGGCATTGGGCCTGAATTGGCAACCGCGGTGGCCCAACGCCTCACCTCCTTCATGGGGATCATGGAATGGGTCGACGCTGCAATGGCTGCGCCAGGCACCGAACTCTTTGGCCCTGAAGCAGATGACAAAGGAAAACCATTTGTTGAGAATTTAGCCATTCGTTCGTTGTGCGAAGTCGACGGAATCGGAAGCAAGGTGGCCCTTCAGGTGAGGGACGGATTGGCCCAGAGAAAAGACATGCTCAATGACCTTTCAACCATCATCGAAATTCTTGATGAACCGAAATTGATCAATTCAGGCCCCCTTGCTGACATGACCTTCTGTTTGACCGGTTCGTTAGAACGGCCCCGGAAAGAGGTTCAATTGGCCATCAAAAATGCAGGAGGGAAGGTTGTTGGAAGCGTTTCATCTCAACTTAATGTCCTTGTCGCTGGAGAAAAAGCCGGATCAAAACTCGCTAAAGCCCAACAACTTGGTGTGACCATTTGGAACGAGAAAGAACTCATCGATGCATGCAACGTCAATCTCGAAGAGCTTCCGATTGAAGAACAGGAAACTCCTCGAAAAACCACCCAACAGGCATCCCTAACGGATTTCGATTAACCTCTTTCAAATCGCCCCTTGTCCAATCATTGAACCGCAACACTCTCATAGCCTGCGTCCAACCAATTTGCATGCAATCGGTCCGTGTCCCCATTTTGCTGGTCACCCTCCTCATGCTCTCTGTCGTTCCATTGACTGAAGGGAATTCAGGAGGCGTGTACAATCAGAGTGCTGGGTGTTCATGCCATTCACCCTCTGGGACGACCGCTGCATCCGTTTCAGTAAGTGGTCATCCCTCCTCATATACGCCAGGAACAACCTATACGCTCAGCATCTCAGTGACAGGTGGCGTTTCGGGTTCCAACGGCGGGTTTAGCCTTGAGGCTAGCCAAGGAACCCTTTCAACAGGAGGCATTGGCATTATGGCAGTCAAGGTGAATTCTGCAGGCAACAGTGCGACCCACACCACCAACAGCTTCAGGAGTTGGAGCGTAGATTGGACTGCGCCTTCAGCCGGTTCGGGCCAAGTCACGCTTTCAGTTGCTGGCTTAACCGCCGACAATAGCGGCAATAACAATGGCGATCGATGGGCGACTTCCACCTATCAAGTTCCTGAAGCGGGAGCGGCTCCAAACACGCCACCGACGGCAAGCAACCTCGTTCTCGGGCCAAGTGGTGCAACGACAACCTCACAACTCACTCTTTCTTACACCTACAGTGATGCAGAAAACGATCCAGAATCGGGGACTACAATCGATTGGTTTAGAGACGGCATCCAAATCACAAATTCTGGGACCACGGCTGCTGCTTCGCTGACGGCAAAACACCAGGAATGGTACGCAGTTGTTACGCCTTCTGATGGAGCAGATGCAGGAACGAGCGTGACGAGCAACACCCTTGTGATTGCCAATTCGCTTCCAACAATGAACACCCCCTCTATTCTGCCAAGCGATCCAGAAAGCGATGACGATCTCTCCTTTACAGCCCTAGCAAGCGATGACGATCAAGATTCGATCACCTATGAAACACGATGGATGCTTGAAGGCGTTGTGATTTCAGAACTTGATAACAGTCAGAGCGTCCCCTCATACGCCACGCGTAGCGGTGAAAATTGGACCATGGAAGTTCGAGCAAATGATGGAGAAGCGGTCACAGCATGGCAAACCTCGCCAACAGTGCAAATCGATGGTGGGGAAGACGAAAACACCCCTCCCACGGCAAATTCGGTCGTAATCGGTCCTTCAAACCCGGTAACTGCGGACGATCTGACCATCACTTATGTTTACGCAGATGCCGATAATGATGTCGAGACTCGCCATGAAATAGAGTGGTTACGTAACGGGGTCTCGGACTCCATGTTCACTGGTTCAGGCGTCCCATCATCGTCCACAGAAAAGGACCAATCTTGGTCCGCTCGTGTCCGTGTAAGTGACGGAGCCACGTGGTCTTCTTGGACACCATCCAATCAAGTCTTCATTGGCAACACCCCTCCTACAACGCTCGATTTAGAAGTGACTTCAACGGAACTCACAACAAGCGAATCGGCTACGGTTTCTTTCACCCATGATGATGTGGATGGCGATGCTATGTCCAATTCCGAAGTGATATGGTATAGAGACGGCTTCCGCATCAATGCCCTGGATGGCAGCCTCACTCTGCCTTTTGACAACACTGCCAAAGGCGAAGTATGGACCGTTGAAGTGAGAGCCGGAGATGGAACAGAGTTGAGCCAGAACTCAATGACACTCGATGTGACCATCGTCAATTCCGCACCTGCAGTGACGGTGATGTTGAGCGAGGCCCCCTCTGCACAAACACCACTTTCTGTGGACATCACCTCTTCGGATCCCGATGAAGACGAGGTCACCACAATGGTGAACTGGTACAGAAATGGATTCCTCGAAGCCTCGCTCGTCAATCAAACCACGGTCCCAGCACAATTCCTCGGCCCAGGGCAGTCGTGGGCGGTCGAAGTAGACGTGACCGATAGCAGCGAATCAACCGCTTCAGCATACCAATCAATCACGATCCTCAACATCGCCCCATCAGCAATCATTGAGCAACAAACGACACCGGCTTGGATTGGTGAATTGTTGACAGTTGATGCCTCTTCTTCTTCTGATGTCGATGGGAGTATTGCCTCATACGCCTGGTCTTGGTCTGATGTGACAGGTGCTTCTGGCACCGGTAATGGGGCCAGCTTTACTTTCGCACCCAACGGTGCTGCAACCATCAACCTCGCCATCGTTGACGATTTTGGTGCATCGGCAAGCGCAAGTCTTCCAATCGCTCCAATTCAAGGCCCGGTTGTCGCCAACCTCGAAGCAACGCTGAACGGTCAAGCTGTAGAGTTGACGTGGTCGTATGAAGGTCCAAATGCCAGTTTTAACATTGAGCGAAACGGAGCCTTGGTCGGTACAACGGATTCGATGTCTTATTCTGACGAACCTTTGACAGCTGGACAAGTCACTTACACAATCCGCCCTGTTATTGAGGACGTTCTCCTGCAAAACGGAGCAACCGAGTCGACCACCGTCCAAATCGACCCTGTTGTTGAATCGGTGAGCAGCAGCACTTCATTCAGCGGCTCGATTGTTGGTTTCTTGCTGCTTCTGGTTGGCGTTGGAGCGCTTGGACTTGTCCTGTTTGAACGGAGGGAATGAAGTGTTTGCACGCCAGTTCAAAGTTCTCCTGCTTCTTTTGGTGCTCATCGCTTCCACCACGTTCGGCTCTGCTGAACCAGGCGGAAATGGTGATGGCATGCGGGACATGCAATGCGGGGGGGCCTGTCATGGTGATGCTGGACAGAATGCTTCGTCTTCGCTTACGCTTTCCATTCAATACCCACAACAAGTTTGGGTTGGCCAACCAACTGAGATCACGGTCGAGGTTTCGGGCGTTGACGTGTCTCATGACGAAGACCTTGTTGGGATCTTTCTCCTCTCGAGCACCAACGCAAACGCAGACACTCCATTGACCGATGGGTGGGAAATTCTCTCCGATGGGCGCGGCGGTACTGGGAATTATGTCGAACGCTCTACCGACGGTACAGGAACTTCAATTGTGCACACATGGGTCGTTCGTGCAGAGAGCGTAGGTGTGCGAAACCTGTACGCTTCAGTCCACCATGGCGATGCCACAGGATCTTCTCAAGGCAGGCCCTTCTTTGGCGTTTCAACAGCCTTCCCGGTGGAGGTTGAGCCCCTGCCGGAAAACGCCCCACGTCTCGCTCAAGAATTTACGGTTGAGGTCACAAGAGACGTTGGCGATGATATTGAGCTTGAACTCACAACTGAATTCACGGATGCAGTCGTGATCGAGTGGAGAACAGAAGATGGTGCAACCATGCAAATTGATGTCAATGAATCCGAAGAAGATCAATGGAAGTTCACACTCCCCGCTTCGTTGAAACCTTCCACAGTTGAATGGCGAGCAATCCTTAGCGGAGAGGGTCCAGAACAAACGACGCCATGGTTTGCCATGGTTGCCCAAGTTCCAGCAGAAAACACGGATAGCGCCCCCATTTACCTCCAAGGCATCGCTATGGCATTGTTGCTCTTTGGCGCTGTCGTGGCGTTACAAAAACCACGGGCGCCTGTGGATGATAAAGTGAAGATTTACGACAACACAGAGCATGTTGCCGCTTCCATTTCGGGAGGCCATTCTGCCCCTGATGAAGGGCAAGAACGACCAGAGGTGGCCCCCATACCCGAAGGTGGTTTACCAGAAGGTTGGACCGATGAGCAGTGGGCATGGTATGGTTACGAATACCTGGCTGGAACATATGGAGGTGGCCAAGCATGATCTCTTCGAACACGTTCCATGTGGTCACGACTGAACTCGTGGTCGGTAGTTTCTCGCTTGCTGGCGTTGCGTTCCTGTTTTGTTTGCTTTCGCCACGACTCCCTCTTTTCTTTTCCGAAAAGCAGACAGCGAGCGATAGTGTAGCGCACGCAGCGCTGTTGTTCGGTCTTGCTGCAACACCCTTTGCAATTTTGAGCGGGCTTTCTTCGGCACCTGGGGGCGAAATGAGCAGCGCTTTGTTGGCGAACAAAATGCTGTTTTCTTTGAGCGGCGCAGGGTTGGCGCTCGGTGTCCTCGTCTCCCGGTGGCGCAATGGAATCGAGGTCTGGGCCACGGCACGTTCGAGCTTGATTCAGGGGTTGTCTGGCGCCGGAGCAACGGGCCTCATGTTGCTTACCGCTTCAGCAGGCGGCACCTTCACTCGTGGTGAATCCTTGTTGGACTGGCTTCATTTACCCTACAACGAAGTGTTGCTTATGCCGACCTTCCTCAGCATTGGATTGCTCCTGCTCGGGATCGCTTGTACTGCGGTTGCCTTCCGCCCCTCATCTTAACCGTACATCGAGTTGTCTTGGCTCGGTTCTGGTAAGGCTGCGCCGTCCATCATCGACTTGATTTGCGCTTCAAGGAATTCCGCTTCTTCAATCAATGGGGCATGAGGTAAATCAATTGCAGGGAGGTAGGCATTGAGGTGTTCAATCAATGTCGCCGCAGCACGTGCATCGGGGAAGCGAGGGTCTGCTTCAACCATGATTGACATCAAATCCAAACCCCGCCTTCTCGCTTCGCTGAGTATTGCCGCGTTGATGCCCTTGATGACGCCCTGGTTCAACAGGGGGATGCCAAGGTCCTTCAACATCAAACGAACCTTTTCATTGGCACCAATGCCAACCACGTCCACACCCTCTGTGTCTTCGTATTCGACGGTAGGCTCTGATCCGTTGAGGCTTCCTTTCATGCCCTCCTTCGCAAAGGCGTCAATGACAACACCTGCGACGATGTTGTTTTCTTTCGACCATTCGAACATGGCCCAAACAATCTCGTTGATCAATGGTTCAGGAATTACAAGTTCACTCATCAAGAGGATGACTTGGTCACAGCCTTCGATGGTGCACTGTGGCTTGCCGGCATAGGCGCGAATTACAGGGAGTGGTTCACCTTCATTGACGAGCGTAATGACTGGAAGCCTGTTGTCAACAACGGCCCCGACAAATTCCAACTCGAGATGATCGATGAGGAAATGGGCAACGACGCTTGAAACCATGCCAATGCTCGGAAAGCATGCGACAACAAGTGCGTTTTCTGTATTGACATCTTTGGTGATGCGAACCTTTGGGCCTTCCATGGGTCAATGACGGACCCCCTTCTGTATCAACACTTTGGCTCCATTTGATGAGGCCGGTGGCTTCATGTTCGTTGAGGCTGAGCACAATCTATGGCCGATGAAGCGCGACCCCACATGCTTTCGCCATCAGCTTGGAACCGGTACGAGACCTGCCCCCGCATGTACTGGTTGAGCCGACAAGGCCTGCCACGTAAGGCCGGTATGGCGGCCTCTGTAGGAACTGCAGTTCACGCCTCGATTGAAGATCTGTTGTTGCTCGATATTACCGCAAAACCAGACGCAGAAAGCGGCTGGTTGGTCGAAGAGGGCGAACGGGTTCTCAAACGCCGTTGGGAAGAAGAAAAAGCATCCTTCATGGCGACGCCCCGACGACCAAAATGGAAGGAAGAAAAATGGAAGGATGCAGTGCAACACCAACGAGGGGGCATCATCATGTTGCTCGATCACGTCGGCGTGAAAGGCCTTGATCACCAACGGGTGACCGCTGCATTGTGGCGAAGGGTCCAATCCACGGCAATTGCGGTCGAAGG
>DAFX01000018.1:0-866 GCA_002495535.1 Euryarchaeota archaeon UBA433 | reverse complement strand
ATGGAAAACCGAACGGATGGTTGGTTGCTGATCTCAAAACTGGCCGCATACCCGATGGCGAACTCAAGGTTGACGTGAACCGTCAATTACGGATGTACAGGGACATCCTTCTCTCGAACAATCCAGACGCTCCACCCGTGCGAACAGAAGGTTGGTACACCCACGATTCTTCAAAATGGGCCGCCCATGGAGAAAGTGTGTTGGAGGCGGCATATGCCGCATGGCAAGCCACTGTTCCGACACCTATGCCAATGGAGCCAACCGTTGGCGACGCTTCCTGTGGCGGGTTTTGTGATTGGAAAGCGTGGTGCCCCCACTGGTGGAATTGGAGGCACGAGAATGGCACCTTGCACAAGAGTGATTTTTCAGATGCAGTTGTCCTGATCCATGAATTTGATCCCTCATCAGGTGCTGCTGTTTTGGAATTATGTGAGCCACTTAATTCAGAGGGGCGCGCTGTGCCGACAGGCGTCCAACAACCTGCTAAATTCACAGATCGTGGAAAGGAAGCTCTGCAAGAAACGCTTGGTTTGGGCCATCAAGGCCCCCTGTTTATCGGCTCGGTGATGACCCATCAACGCGTATGGCGAATTGGCCACTGGTGCGATGTCCTTCCTTGGGCTCCGATGCCGGATGGTATTGAGCATCACAGACAGTAGGGCGCATACTAAATCATCCACAAAGCCCATAGGGCCCCCAAAATAAGGAATAGAACCTTTCCACCTGTGCTCATTTCATCCCAATCCTCTTGGTCACTCTCCGACGGTTCGAGGCGTACTTTCTCTTCCTGGACCGAGGAGAACATATGGTCGCACGCAGGGCATAAGATCCGCCCAGTGTAGGTGGTAGGAATTCGTAATCGACGA
>DAFX01000041.1 GCA_002495535.1 Euryarchaeota archaeon UBA433 | reverse complement strand
GGGTTGTCTCCAAAGGTGTCCAAATCAGTATCGGCCCATTGAGTGATGTCGTTGATGAATGCGTCAGCGCCGTTGCCAACAGTCCATGTGGCGTTCGGGTCAGAGTAGCCGTCACCGTCCGTATCGGGGCACCCAACCCTGTCTTGATTCGATGTACCAGGGACATCGATGCAATCATCATTATCGTCTTCAACTCCATCCAGGTCCATGTCTTCGGTGAGGTTTACCAACTCAGAGTCGATATTGAGTGCGAGAGCAAAATGCTGAGGGCCAGTCGGAATGCTTGTGCCGAGCACGTGCACTTCCCAACTGCCTTGAGTTGGTGCAGAAAAATCGAGGCCTCGGAGGTTGTCTAAGTTGTTTGAGAGGTTCGTCCATGTGCCCGAAGGGTCCTTGACCGCTAGGTCAAGATCGTTGACCAGATTCGTTGATGCTGCCGGAGTGCTTGCAGGGTCTGTCCATGAAAGAGCCACGCGAAGGTCAGCGCTTCCAGGAGGTACGATGAAACTCCATCCTCGTTCCTCGCCAGTTTGGACCGAATCCCCGTCGATCCAAGTGGCATTGACTGCGCTTCGCATGTCCACGAGACCCCAACCTTCGTGGTTGTTTGGCGCCGTTTCACCTGCACCGTTTGCGGCTGATGAGTATTGCCCTTGCATGTCACGAGCCGATGCTGTAAAAATTGCTTTAATCAGTGATGAGTTCGGGTTTGTATGCCCTTCATTGTCAATCAAATGCTGCGTGAGCAAGGCTGCTGCACCTGCGGTGAGCGGGCAAGACATGCTTGTTCCACCCATGAAGGTGTAATTGGAATTGCCAGAATATGCCCCCCATCCGGTTGATGAGGTGGATCGAGATTTTGTTGAGAGGATAAAACTGCCCGGGGCAGTGATGTCGGGCTTCAATCGTCCATCATCGGTTGGTCCGCGGCTGGAAAATGCTGCGAGCCCCTCAGAAGTATCGGCCATCTTGTCACTGTGAACTGGCTCAGATGGATATTTTGATGGCCACCAGCCGCCCCACTCCGATGAAATTGAAGGGCGGTCATTTTCACCAGCAGCAACGGTGACGACGTTCTTTCCAGTCGCCGGAGATCCAAGTGAATCATCATCGATTTCACCGTCTGAATTTGTGTCTAAGCCATTGTTTCCTGCGGAGAATAGAATGGTCATGTTTTGATATGTTCTCGCGCTTGAATCTGCTTGCATTGATCCCGAGGTGTATGCACCAGCCATATTTGATCCCCAAGAGTTGGTATGGACTCTGCTGCCGTTATCGTACGCAGGTTGAAACATCGTTGTGTAATCTGAAGGAATCCCAGTCAAGTAGTAAGCATTGTTGTTCAAACAATATTGCTCAGTTGCTTGCATGTACAGCCGTGCCTCGGGAGCAGCGCCGCGAATCGCACCTCCTGTGTTTGTTCCATCACCTAGAACTGAGCCTGCCACGTGTGTACCGTGGCCACTGTCCAGGTCTTCCGCCCCGTCGTCGTTGCTTGATGCTCCGCATGAAGTGGTCCACCCAGCGGACATTGGGAATGAGACGATATCGACAATATGGTCTCGCAAATCAGGATGCATGGCGCTGTTGTTCACTCCGTTATCCAGGCCCGTATCAGAAACCGTGACGATAATACCCGAACCGTCCAAACCGCTCCATGAGGCATCGATGCTCGACATAATGGTCGAATTCCAAACAAGATCGCTTCGCATCACAGTGTCTGCGACATCGTTGTCGAGTGTGTGCCACGGCCGTTCTTCGATCCATTCGATCTCGTCTTGAGCAGCTAACCAAGCGATGGCTGTTGGTTTGATGATCGCCGTAGCATAGCGTCCTTGATGGTATTCCATCACGAGGTCATCCCTCGATTCAATGCCTTCTGGAAGTGTTTCACCACTCAAGATTAGGTTTGCAGAAGCAACACCTTCTCGAACAAAGAGGTTTTCCGATGACATATCGAATCCTGTGATGCCAAGAACAAGGTTTTCTCTCACCTTGTCGACACCGTCCATTTTGACGACACCTTCGACCGCTAAGTTGGCGAGTTCCTCGGTTGTGTGGCCGTTAAGTTGGCAATGAAATCCATTTGGCGGGAGGAAAGAATGGCACTCAATTCCAGCATCCGCGAGTTCGTGGAACCAAGGTGAAGGAACGGGGAAGGTGTGGGTGAGGATGAACCATCCGTCAAGCGTGTTTCCAAGGCCGCTCCATGTCGCCCAATCATCGATCGGAACAACGGAGGCATCGCGGTAGAGCAAATCAATGGAACCGGCACCTTCTGAAGCATCAAACCAGCCATGTGCAACATCGCCGTTTGGATGCAAACCGACGCTCGACATCAGGTCGAAATCGACCGTTGAGTCCAATTCGACATCGGGTGATGTCGCTGCACCAATGAACGTGATTGGGGCGAGAACTTGAAGCAGCATTAGGGCTGAGAACATGACGGCTTGCTGCCGGCGGTTCTGTGACATGGTCGGGGTTAGTCGCGGCTCCCACATGAATGATTGGTAGGATTGCCAATTGTTCAGGCTTAACCAGCGAGGGTTCAAATGCCGTGGTTCGCGCCGTTGAAACATGACGAGAGCCCACGCTTCCAAGTCAGACCCGATGTCCCCCGATGACATCAACGAGAATCATCAGGTTCTCGGCCGACAAGTCTGGCGTGTTGTCCCCTATGCCTTGCGTTATCCTCGCCGTTTGATGGCTGGTTTCATCGGTAATGCCTGCGCTCGAATTGTCGACTTGGTGCCCTTTGTTGCCATTGGCTGGGCCGTCGATTATTTCACATCGAAATCTGATGGAGGCATCGGTACAATGGTTGGGCCAGGATTTGTCCAAGACGCAGTCAACGCCATTCATGGCGACCCAGCGGTTGGCTATGGGTTCATGATTTTCCTTGGTTTTGCAATGCTTGCAGTTTTTCAGGGGATCTCTGAATATTCATGGCAAACACTCGGTTACAAGATTCAGCACGATTTGCGAATGGACGCCACTCGCTCGTTGATCAGCATGGAAGCCTCCTATTACGACATGAGGCAAACCGGTCAAATCATGTCTGTTCTTTCAAGCGATGTAAACCAGTTAGAGGACGTGGTTTCAGATTCGTCGACGTCGATCATTCGAATCATTTTCACCTTCCTGACAGCATTCGTCATCTTAGCATCGATGTCGCTGAAATTAGCAGGGATTTTATTTGGACCAATTCTATTCATCATCCCGTGCGTCTATTGGTTCTCCACCAGGGTCCAGCGCAAGTACCGGAAGCAAAGGGAATCCACAGGGGACATCCACGCCGTTTTGGAAAACCTCATCAGCGGAATTTCCGTTGTCCAAGCCTACAATGCACAATCATGGGAGGCCAACCGAGTGTCCCGAGAATCTGGCTCATACCGCGACCAAGCGATGGGTGCAAGCCGAGACAGAAATCGATTTTTGCCTATGATTTACGTGATTGCTGGCGTCGCTTTTGGCCTCTTGGTCACCGCAGGTGGTTGGCTTGCCAGCACCGGTGAAATCTCGACCGGGGAATTGGTGACCTTCCTTTTGATCAGCACACGTATGACCATGCCGATGTTCATTTTTGGAATCCTCATCAATCAATTACAACGGGGCGAAGCAGCAGCACGCCGTGTGTTTGCAGCCATTGATTTGCAACCGACCATTACCGATGCAGAAGACGCTGTTGACCTGGAAGAGGGCATTGCTTCGGTTGAATTCCGCGATGTCCACTTCACGTATCCAAACACGACGATCAAGGTACTCAGCGGGATTTCTTTCAATGCTGAGGGTGGTGATTTCCTCGGGGTTATGGGGCACACAGGTGCAGGAAAGACCACCATCCTCAAACTGCTCATGCGGTATTACGTGCCTGACAGCGGCGATGTGCTGATCAACGGGCGAAGCATCAACGATTACACCCTCGATTCCGTTCGCGATAAGATAGGTTTTGTTTCACAGGAACCGTTCTTGTTTTACGGTACCGTGCGTGACAATGTCAAGTACAATCAAGAAGCCTCAGAAGATGAACTTGAAGTGGCCCTCAAGCTTGCAGGCTCTTGGGATTTCGTCCAAGATTTGGAAGAAAAGCTCGACACCATGGTTGGTGACAGAGGTGCCAAACTGAGCGGTGGCCAACGAGCACGAGTTTCCCTTGCCAGAGCCCTCCTCAAGCAACCCAGTCTGTTGATCCTCGATGAAGCATCGAGTGCCCTTGATGCAGAAACAGAACGCAGAATACAAGAGAACCTCATCGCAAGCGGTTCGGACCGAGCAACAATTGCAGTTGCTCACCGATTGAGCACCATTCGCAATGCCAATGAGATTCTGTCAATGGTTGACGGAGCGGTCGTCGAGCGTGGCACTCACGATTCCCTTGTTGAAGCAGGTGGAGTGTACGCAAGCCAATGGACCATTCAGACCGGCGACATGGCTGGATTGAGCAGTGCCGAAGATTAACTTCGTTGTCGAATGGGGCGAATCACCGTAGATTCACTTTCTTTGTCTTTGCCAAGAAAACGGTCACCAAGAATGATTGAAATCGAAAGGGCGAAGAACAGTGGTATGCCAATAATGAGCGACCAGATGGCAACACTCAATCCGTTGAAGAAATACTCCTCAAGCATCTCTGCAATGATGATGATGCTCAACAAAACTGCGATTCGAGTCAGGGTGAGAATCGCTCGAACGACGCCCCAAATTTCCTCTTCATCGGTGCGCATATCTGGCTGGTCCAAATCGGAGATACGATCGGCAAATGTACGACGCACCATAGACACCGCTCTTCCTCTCAAACAAAGGTGTTCCCTTTGATTGAAGCATCAAAACTCGCCTTTCAAGACCCTATTTGTCACATCATCCTCTCCCCCTGGGGCTATTTGTGAGTCTGATTCCGACTCGGGGCGGGTATCTGGTAGGGGTGTCGAAGAAGCCACTGAAAGCCGCGATTGAACACCAGCCTCTTGAATCAAGACCATTTCACACAGCCATGCGCACAGCTGTGACAACCTTTGGTTACGGCCGCCCCGAGTATTTCTCGCGTATGCTCTCTTCATTGGGGAAGTGCCCAGAAGTCCTCGACGGCAGTGTTGACGTCATCCATTATCTGGACGGTGGCGAGGGAAGCCAGCAAGATGAACTCAAAGAACTGATTGAATCATCAGGAATACCCTTCACCTCGATTGTTCTAAGACCTCATAATTTTGGCGTTGGCTCCCAACTCATCGGCGCCCGAAGAGAAGTATTGGATGAACAGGGCTACGACCGGATGGTCATGGTTGAGAACGACATTGAACTCAATTCGACCTACCTTACAACACTCTTGGCTTTGTCTGACTGGGCAGAACAATTCAGCGATGCAGGGACCGTCCAAGTCTGGAATGTTGAGGCGGGTACAGCAGAAGAATTGCTGCCGCATATGAATGATGTCGAACTCACCAATCGCCACTTTGTGTCCTACTGCTTAACCAAACGAGTCTGGGATGCAATCAAGCCCACGCTTTACGAATACGAGCGCAAGTTTTTGCAGAAGCGCCCCTACAATAAACGCCCTCACTATCGGATTCGAAGATTTATGAAACAGGTCTTGCGCCAAAGCACACAACGTCATTCCGGCCCTATGATCGACCCCCCATCCGAAGCAGTCAGCAATCCTTTCCCAAGCATTCCGTGGCGAAGTGCCCCCACAAGTCAAGATGCGATTACCTCACTCGCCCTCTACAAAGCGGGTCTTCACCGCCTTACCACCCGCGTTCCCCATGCCTTTTACTTCGGTGTACTCGGGGTCCATTGCTCGCCCGAACTTTACGAAACGATGGGCTTCAATGGCCAAGGCCATTGGCAGTGGGCAACTGAGGACATTCCAACCGCCTACAACCTACGCTATCATGACGATGATGGAAATTGGCTGAATTCATTTTATCGATAGGGGCGAGTACCATTTCGCCCTCGAACAAAATCACTCGATTGTATCCGAGGTTGTTTCAAGCGGTGCGGATACGATCGTCAATTTGAGCGCCTTCTCCAGCCTTTCCACCGGTTCGCCGGATTTCACGCCATGCTTTATTCACGCCCTGGCCGTACGCCCAATGCGCTAAGAACACGAACAGTGGTGCGAAGAACACGGTTCCAAGTGATCTGTGCGGTGAAGTCCCGATTGCTGCGCCAAGCCACGCCAGTCCAATGTAGAACGAAACCATGCCAAGCGGGATATGGAAGGCTATGCGGGATGCATTCCAATCTCCGGCAAGTGAGAACCAAAGATCGGCTTCTGCTCCACCGGTGAGCGCTCCATACACCATGGCGAGCAGTGCCCCAACAACCAGCCAAGGAAACATGCCAATGGCGGTGTGCGACCAAACTGCGATTTCCGGCCAGCGCTTGTTGGCGACCATTCGAGTGTAGCCGTAATTCCTCATTTGTTTCATGTAGGGCTTGAACGGGCGTCGTCGTCGATGTGGCATGACGTTTGAAGGATCGATGAACAGCTTGTGCCCGGCCCGCTGAATTTTTGCATCGAGCACAACGTCTTCTGCTCCGATGCAACCGGGTTCAAAGAAATCGACTTCTCTCAAGTTCGCCATTCGGTGAGCGCAGTTAACGCCCGGGTTGTGGGTGATTGGTACAAGTTCGCCCTTTGGTTGCGCACCGTATCGAGTGCCGGCTGTCATGAACCGGGTGCAGAAAGCAACATCAGCGCATTTTGCTCCGAATGGATCTTCATCAGGTGCAAAGTTAGGTCCGCCAACAGCGCCGACTTCATCGTCCTTGAACCAGCGAACCAATTTTTCGACCCAATCCAGTGGAGGAATGGTGTCATCATCGGTGAACAGCACGAGTTCATGATCCATTTGCCGCAAGACATAGTTGCATGCATCCGCTCGGTTTCGAGAAGGATCTTCAATCCATGTGGCACCGTATTTTTCGCACACTTGTTTGGTGTGGTCCTTCGATTTGGAGTCGGCGATGACAATTTCAAAGTCGCTGTAAGTTTGCTTGGACAAACGCTCGAGCACAATGTCGAGTTCATCGGCGTTGTTGATGGTTGGGATTAAAACCGCAATTTTGAACGGTGTGCCGTCGCCCTTTAGAAGAGGGTCAACCGAGCCGGGTCCTTCGCTCATGGATTGGCGAAGGTCGCTTTCCATAAGAATGCAAGGGAGATATGGTCGCTTCACTCAGCGAAGGAAGTGGACTCATCGAGAGTCATGCCTTGGCGGGTGTCGGTGATGGTCACCTTGACTTCACAGGTGGTACC
>DAFX01000094.1:5981-33611 GCA_002495535.1 Euryarchaeota archaeon UBA433 | reverse complement strand
AACAACATACCGAATCGCATGCCACCGTATTCAGTCCACCAACCTTCGACCAGTTCTGCTTCTGCTTCGGGCATGTCAAAGGGAACACGCTCAACTTCTGCAATCATAGTGATGAGGAACAAAGCCCCACCCATTGGCATCAAGAAAAGGTTCCAAGCCCCAGCACTGTGCTGGAAATGGATGCTTTCGATGATGTTGAATGTTCCAGAGAGGATCGCCACGGAGAGCAAGGTAAGCAGCAATGGAATTTCGTATGCGGTCAATTGAGCAGCGGAACGAATACCGCCGATGAGGGTGTACTTGTTGTTCGAGGACCAGCCTGCGAAGAACACGCCAATCGGTGCAATACCGAAGATAGCGATAGCATAGAGGATTGAAAGATCAGGGTTGGTCGCATAGATACCGCTTGAAAGTGGAATGATCCCCAAAATCAAGAGCGTCGATGAAACGATGAGGAAGGGTGAAACTTCGAAAATGAGTTTGTCTGCTCGTCGAGGGACCATGTGTTCCTTGAGCAGGAATTTCATACCATCAGCGACGTTTTGGAAGAAACCTGGGAAGATTGAGTAGCCCATCCAAGAACGGTTGTTGACTCGGTCGACGGTAGCGAATTTTTCGTCCCGGTTTCCGAAATTCTTGTTCAGCCAGCGGTTGAGTGCACCGATTGGCACACCGGCACCGAAGGGCAACATGTTCCACCATTCACCGGCGGTCACGCCGTTTTCACCGACCCAAAGCGAACGAAGAGCGGTGGTTGCACCGCGACGGTCGTTCATACGAGCGACGGCTTTTCGTTCGATCCATAGGATGGCGAATTGGCTGAAAAACAACATCAAGAACACGATGTTGACAACAGCAAAAGTGCCGGCAGCGAAGGCGATCGACCCTGCGCTTTCTTCGAGGGGTGTGCCTTCAAGGGCAGACACAACAAGTTCGCGGACAGGGGCGTCTTCGCCCAAAAAGATGCTTCGTAGGTCGTAGATGTCATCCATAACAATCACCTCAGCGGTCTGTTTCTCCGATACAGGGGTCAAAGCTACCCATGATTGCCGGAATGTCAGCAATCTTGTAGCCAATCATCGTCTTTGCAACGAAAGGAATGGTGATGAACATCGGAGAGCGAATGGAGAGTCGATAGGGGTTCTTTCCTCGGCCGTCGCCACCGCCTTGAATGTAGAATTGAGATGCGCCACGGGTGCACTCGTAATTGCTGAATCCGGTTGCGCCTTCCGGTGCACGGGTTGGTGCCTTTGTGAGGATCATCTCATCGCCGCTGGCATAGTTTGTGTTCATGCCGCCGGGAATCTTGTTGAGGGCGTCGAGTACCATCCGACACGATTGGCGCATCTCTTCCATGCGCACACGGTAGCGGTCATAGCAATCCGCACCCTTGACAGAAGTTGGTTTTTCGACGGATGGCTCCCAATCGATTTCGTCATAGACCGAATATGGGTGAGCCCAGCGAACGTCATAGTTGACGCCTGCTGCACGAACGTTTGGTCCCGAAACGCCTGCGTTGACCATTTCTTCTGCATTTGCATAGCCAACACCTTGCAAACGAACCAGCCAGATGGTGGATTCGTCGAGCATCATTTCGTACTCGTCAAGACGCTTCTCGAACAGTTTTGTTTTGGCGATTACACGGTCGGCAAAACCAATTGGCATGTCACGCTTGACACCGCCGATTCGAGGGTAATTGTAGTGCATTCTTGAGCCGCCGAGTTCTTGCAACAGATCGAGGAACATTTCTCGGTCTCGCATGCACCAGGTCATGAGGGTCAAGTTTCCAATGTCGGGGCCAAAAGCACCGAGCCACATCAAGTGGGAAGCAAGGCGCTGAAGTTCAGCTGAGATCAAACGGATGTATTCCGCTCGCTCGGGCACATCTGCTTCGAGGAGGTCCTCTGCAGCATAGATGTAGGAGTTGGCCCATGTCATTGCGCTAACGTAACAAAGACGGTCGCAGTACGGGGTCACTTGAGTGAAATCTCGCGCTTCGCAAATCTTTTCGACCCCGCGATGGATGTATCCAAGTTCTGCTTCTGTGTCGACGACCGTTTCACCATCGACCTTCACACGTAGCGTCCACAAGCCGTGCGTCATCGGGTGTTGGGGCCCCATTGTAATCCACATTTGTGCCATAACAATCCCTCACTTAACACGGCCCTCGTCCGCTGGTTTACGCATGAAGCCTTGAGCGTCATCGTACATTTCGTTGTGATCGTGATAGCGAAGCTTGTGTTGCTTCTGCAGAGGATGAAATCCATCTGGGCTGTCGTGGGGGTTGAGAACGCGGTGCATGTTTTCGTGGCCTTCGAATCGAATACCGACCAAGTCCCAAGTTTCCTTTTCATTCCAATCGGCGCCGCCCCAAATGGATTGGATGGACGGAACGCTTGGTGAATCACCTTGTGGAAGGGGCATGAAGACTTCAAATTCCATTGGGATGTCCATGCCTTTGAGTTCCTCGGCGACCATCACGTTGTGTGTGTTTGGCGTTTGATCTTGAATTGGTTGTCGCAAAAAGTGGTAGGCGACTTCCCAGCCTCGTTCGTCGGGGCCATCTGGGAAATGAGTGCCTGTGACCATAGAGCAGTAATTGACGCCGAGGTCGTGGCGCATCCATTTTGCCAGTGCGATCCAGTGGTTTGGAGGGCATGCGAGGCGAATGAATGCAAACTTCTTACCGTTGCTGTGGTGCTCGATTGATGCGGTGATGCCCGTGCCTTCAAACCGGTTGTTGATGGCCGACAAACATGCTTCTGCAGCCGAGGTGTTCTGTTCAGGGGTGATGCTTGTGCCCATGTTCAGTCCTCTCCTACAATCACTGGCTTCTCGCTCATACGGTCGGCACTTGGAGCGCCGCCGATTCGGATAATCTTCTCGCGAAGAAGGCCGAATCCATCGATGAGTGCTTCTGGGCGGGGTGGGCAGCCCGGGATGTAAACGTCAACCGGAATAACCGTGTCAACGCCTTCTAGAATGTTGTAGGATTGGAAGTAAGGGCCGCCGGAAATCGCACATTCACCCATGGCGATGCAGTACTTTGGTTCAGGCATTTGCTCCCACAATCGCACGACTTTGTCGGCGAATTTCTTGGTGATTGGGCCGTTGATCAAAAGCACGTCGGACTGTCGAGGGGAAGAGCGGAACAAGACACCGAATCGGTCCCCGTCAAACCGGGGTGTTGCGGCTGCCGCCATCTCAATCGCACAGCACTTGATTCCCAAGTGGAGGGTGAAAAGCGACTTGCGCCCGGCCCAGTTGAAATACCGTCCGGCAAGCACGCTGAGGAACTTCTTGATCCGGGTGGCCTTGAGGGCCTCGTCAGTGACACCGCCGACCATTTCGACAAGTGCGCGGCTGTTAAATGCTGCAAAATTTTCTCCTGCTTCTGCCATAATATCCACCTCAAATGTAAATTCGCCCTCGCTTGCGGAACACGTACCAGACGCCCAGTGACATCGTGGCAAAGAAAACTGCGAGGACCAAGAGGGCGTTGATTGCCTCGTCCACTGCACCTGCTGCTGCATCGGCGGATGTAGCGTCTGATGCCACCATGCCGCCAAGAACCATGAACATGAAAGCGACATCGAACACGAGGAAGATAATCGCATACCAGTAGTACTGGAAGTGGAATTGAATCATTGCATCGCCGACGGGTTCGCTCCCACATTCAAACGTGGTCAAACGGCGCGGGTAAAGGCTGTGATCGCGCTCATATCCTTCGAGCAAATAGGAGCGGGTGATGTGTGGACGGGCCGGATCAACACGAGGGCGGACGACCCAGGTGATGAGAAAATTTGTCAACGGCATGATGATGCCGAGGATTGTCAAAAATCCAATTGAGAGGTAAGCGCTCGGCACCGATTCAAGTCCGGACATATGTTCACCCTGTTGCAAAGCATACGCTCCGCAATTTATCCGACTTGAGGGACCCCCATAAGCGTTCCCAAATTCAACTCATGAGCAATGGGTTTGGAACAGGCCCACTGCGAGGAAGTAAGAGGGAAGAACAAACTCATTTTTCAAAGCCGCCAACATGCCCATCTGCACGTCCATGGCCAAAGGATCCTAGGGCGTGTGGGTTACGTCAGTCGAGACCTCTCAATCTCGGGTGAAGAAGAGGGTCCAAGATGCATTGAGTGAATCTTCAAAGGCTTTCCAAGGCACGTAAACACTCCAAATGTATACGGCCATCGGGGCCAGAGTCTTGATCATTTCAAGACCGCCCAGATCAGGGAGGAAGCTCACGAACAGCATTGTTCCACCGCTTGCAATCATACCAATCAGCGACCACAACAAAATGAAACCAAAGGAAAGTTTGGTTGCGTGGCCGGTTCGTGCCTCAAGTTGTTTCACGTTCTTCAAGAATCCGAGGACCCTGGCAATCATCCAAAACGGTAATGCGGGGGTGATGAGGAGGAAGATGAGATTCCAAAGCTTGAAACCGCCTTTTCCTACATTTGCATACTGCTTCATCTCGTTGGAATACTGGTGATGGAGATAGAGCCCGTATATTCCAAACGTCACCATGGACAAAGCAAACTGAGTGTTTGGATTCCTAAACGGTACGGGGTTGCGTACCTTCATCGTTGCCAATGTAATGCCGTTATGGCCGCCGTCAATCAAGTTTTGAACGTGATCTTGCTTTCGGACTCGACGGCTCGTTTCCATTGAATTTTGTATCGATGGCATGCCGACACGATAGATGAGCAAAAGAAGCGGCAAAGCGAGAACGATGAGGAAGCCCGACTGAACCTGTTCGGTGGACAAACCGAGTCCGAGGAAGCCCGCGGATGGCACACCTAAGATTTCAATCTCAATGTTCTCTCGATCCACAACACCCGTTTCGATAGGCTCAGCTGAAATAGTGAATTTGAATGTGTCTTCAATTTCTGCAGAAAACGGAGGTCGGACGATAACGTCGATCGTGACCGTTTCGCCAACATCCATCCAACAGGTGAAATCAGAACCTGAAGTTGAACAGTCTGAATCATCTGAAAGACTGTCGAGACCCGTGTTCCACCCTCTGAAACTTTCGGAAGCAAAAATGAGCACGTTGGCGCGAGTGTTTCCTGTGTTGGTAAGGTTCAAAGTGAATTCCAATTTATCCGGGTACTCAAGCGACATTTCAGTGTCAAAGCCTTCGCTTTCAAATTCAAGTTCGTAAACGATTTTCACATCGAGTGTGATTGAAATCTGACCGGAGCGATTCGCGGCGTTGGAAACGCTGGTGACGGTCAAATCGAGGACCCCTCCTTCACCTGTCGAAGCGCCCGGGTTCACCGTTAATTCAAGTTCCATGTAGAGTTTGAACGGTCGAGCTTCGTGCGATTGATTGGAATAAACTGGCAATCCAATCATGATCGTTTCCGCACCGTTTCGGGTGCTTGAAGTGATTGGAACATTGTTGACGTCGAGGAGGAAGGATTGATTCTCGAAGTCCCAGATACCGTATCCAACTGGGACGCTGACTGGGCCATCAATAGGCAATCCATAGAGTGTTAATTGGCGCGTAGCGATGCCTTGCAAACCAGTCAAATCAAAGATTGCTTCATCATTACCATCGCCCGTGTTTTCAACCCATAGCCCGTAGATTTGGCTCCCGGACGGGGGCAATTCTGCGACACCAGACCGTTGATCGATGCCACCGTCAACAAGTCGAACATCCATAGCGAAGTTGCGATCTGAGAGGATTGCCAAGAATTCGAATTCTCGCTGATTATCAGGGACGCCGTCCCCGTCTGCATCCGCGCTGTTGCTGTCGCCTCGGTTGGTGATCCTTGATGTGATTCTGGTGTAAGCCAGTTCTTCTTCACCGTCGACGCTGACCACGAGGAAGACCTCTTTTGTGGAACGTGGTTCGACCTCAATATCAACAAATTGAACGCCGTTTTCATCCTCATAGTGTACGCCCCAGGCAGGGGTCGCAGTTTGTTGCATCACTGAACATCGGAAACTGTCTTTGACGTTTCCGAGGTTTTCGATGGTGATAGGGAATCGCACTTCACTGCCCGAACGACCTGTTTGATCTGTGGCTGGTGCTGTTGCCTCCATACCGTGCACGGCCTTGACCGTCACTCGGAGAACGACTTCATCGTAAGCCGCGCCGCCACTGGAGGGCAGCACGGAGAAAGTGAGGTCGATTTCTTCTGTGGCTAGGGCGGTGATGGGAACGTCCACAGTCACGGTAACGTCGGCGCTTTTCTCAGCACCGTGCTTCGAACCGACGCTCACTGTTGAACTGTCCAAACGTACCGACCATCCAGATGGTGCGCTTGAAGAGGAGACCCTGAGATTGTCAGGCCCGTTTCCATCGTTGGTGACGGTGATCGTAGTGGAGCCATTAGATCCTGGTTCAATGTTTGGAAGCAGGGATTGACTGAGCGAAATGCTTGCACCATACGATTGCCCGACCTTCACACGCAGTTCTTTGCTGCACTTGACTTGAGAGCCATCCTTGCCGAGAATGTTGATCACCGACTCAACACCAGCAGTGACCGAATCATCCGGGCTTACTTTGATATCGAAACTTCGGGTTCCATCGCCGCCGTCATAGGGCAGCAAACCAGAAGATGCGCCATCAAAACTGACCCAAGTCGAACGGCTTGCAGGCGACGAGGATTTGGACATGGTGACGGACCAGTCGCTGTTTCCTTCGTTGGTGAGCGTGGCCGTAAGCGTGCCTTCTGAGCCGGGGTCTACGGTGATGGTGGATTTGGAGAGGGTCATTTCACATTCGTGCAGTTCGGGAACCGTCAGGTCAAATTCTTCAGAATCGCTAGCGTTCTGAGTAGGATCGCTGGTGACAACACCGGTCACTTCCCAGCAATACTTGTCAGCTGCTTGACCGTCTGGCACTTCGACAGAGACCACAACGGTGACCGATTCGTTCTGGTCAAGATTGACCGAGTCTTCATCCAGTTCCACGGTAAGGTCGTCTGCGTTTTGACAGCCGCTGCCGTCAATTTCTTCCACTGAAAGAGCAACTGTTTCATTGGTTTGCCCGGTGTTTTCAACTTCTACATCGTACTCTACGACAGATTGTCCACCCCATGTCTTTGAAGTGGATGGCATGGTCACTTCGACGCCGAACACAGCACTACCAGAGCCGTCACCTGCGGTGGTGGTCACCGTCTTAGTTTCTTGAGCAGGAGCGCCCGCAACTTCAGGGGGCGTTGGTGCATCATTGGCGTTGGCAGTGATGGTGGTGTCACAGGTTCCTTCCGCAGTCTGTGTCAGTGTGACGTTCATGCTGGCCTCCCCGTAGTCACCAGATTCGATGGCCAGGGTCGGAGGGGAGATGGTTGAAGAGTACGCGCCACATTCTTGAGTTGCTTCTTCAGCAGTCGAGAGCGTTACTGTTGCAGCCATTGATCCAGTGTTGTAGATCCGTACAATGTATTCACCCGATTCACCAGGGTTTACTTCCTGGCCGTTTGAAGGCGATGTTTGAATGGTGATGCTGGCATCCCTGGCCCCGTCTGCGCTTGCCACAGGTGCAAGCGCTGGCACCACCGAGAGCATGAGCAAACCAACGAGGAGAAGGGCACGGCGGGAAGCGTGCTTGGTTGATTCTTGACGGGGGTCCATGACCCCCGGTGGAAGCCTTAGTATCAAAAGGCTCCCCAATGATGTTCATCGAGTTGCTTAGGCTTTAAGCGAGAACAAATGTGGAAGATTCTGCTGAACAATTTACACACGTGTCCAAATCACCAGATTGGCACCCTGGATGGCCCGCTCTGTGGTAACGAGCACCGCAACTAGGGCAGCCTTGCATTGGCCCTGAAATGTTTTGTCGACATGACCAGCACATCGGACCTGACGCTGTGGTGGAGGGTGACTGTGGTTGGATTTGGGGAGTCACCATCATTGCTTGAGGCGCTGAAGGGGCTTCATCCTTCGATTTCTTGAGGATCATGAACACAAGCACACCGGCGAGGGCAATGAACACAAGCGGACCGAGGATTTCAATCGGAAGTGAGCCACCGGATGTTGCCGTTGGTTCACCTTGGGATTGGACGTCGAAAGTGAAGCTTGGTCTTGTCATTGAACTCGCTTCGACGAGGCTCACTTCGATGCTCCCCGTACCGGGCGTGCTCGCTTCGATCAACAGGCGGATTGTCATTGATTGACCCGGTTGTAAATCTGCTATGTCGTCGCCATCGATTGATGCGCTCCAATCTTTGCTTGCTTGAACCTTCAACTGATGAGAAAATTCCAAGTTCCCAGAGTTGGTCAACTCAATTTCAACTGTTGACTGAGTGCCGGTGGTAAAGGGGACTGATCGCTCTTGATCCCAAGTGGCTTCGAGCACGCTCGCCACGTACAAACCAACCTGTTCTGTGCGTTCAACGCCACTGCCAGCAAGCGTGATGCTGAATGATGGCTCGCTCATTGGAGCCATGGTAGCTGGAATCAGTACGGTGCAAACAACTGGAGACACTTGATTGAACCCGATTGGTTCAACGTCGGTGCATTCACCGAACAGGCCCTGATCAAGAGCGATGGAAACTTCCGGTGCCCATACGACATCTGCGCCGTTGCTGACAAGCCACGTGAACACCAAAGGTTCGCTTGCTGGATGGGAACCTGGTCCCAGCGGGTTGGTCCAACTCGAGCCGTCCTCGAGCACCAAACTGACAAACTGAAGGTCTGGTTCTGGCAGCACTTCGACTTCGAATTGCCCCGTCCAAGTTGAACGGTCAGAGCCAGAATCAAGGTGGAATTTGACCTCACCACTGCGGCCGGTTCCATCGCCTTCGATTCCAATCAATATGTTTTGAGTTGAGGCCCAATTCAACAGAAGGGAGTCCATGCCTGAAACTACACTCCACCCTGTGGGGAGTTCAAACGATGGGGTGAGGTTGAGGTCGATGTTCCCGCGATGTTCCACTGAAAACATCATGCTGAATGTGGAATCCGGCCTGAGGACACCTAAATTTGTTTCAAGGTCGACATTGATCGTTCGAACTTCTTCCACCTTGATTGGAATTTCAAACACCCAACTGTCTTGGATTTCAGTTTGTGAAATGGCTGTCAATTGTACAATTCGTTCCGCCCCCGCAGCGGTCATCACCTGAGGCGGCGTGAAGGTCATACCAATGGTACGCTGGCTGTCTTGGTCGATCAGTCCAGTGGAACCTGAGGTTGCGCCCGGGTCGCTGGACAAATCATCGAACCCTGCAGACCAACCCGCTGGAGCTTGGAGGAACAAATCGTAACCAATCCTTGCGTTTCCAATGTTGAACAGACGAATATCCATCGATGTTGGGTCGGTTGGAGAAACCGGCACAATTTGATAATCGTATTCAAGGCGAAGGTTTGCAAGTTCAGGCACGATGAAATCCAGGTGGTAAGGGTAAGTTACGCCGTTATCAACGTCGATTCCAGTTAAATCAATCCTGTAAGCACCTGGTTCGGGCGGGGTTGGGTGAACAAGGGTGACCGTGATGTTGGCTGAATCTTGGCCTTCGAGGCTAAAGTTCGATTCTGTCGCCCCAACATACCAAGATTCTGATTGCCCCGTTGCGATGTTGGTGATCCCGTCTGTGCTCATGCTCGCGTTGGTGGCGATCAAGGCCGTGTTGGTGAGGGATACAACCCATGAAGTGGTTGGAGTGCTGGTGTTGAGCAGCGTTTGCTGTTGGGGTGATGCAAGCAATTTGACACCAGGCGCCGTTACGTCGACCACGACATCATGGCGATTGTTGTTTTCTAAAATCTCCTCTATATCATCATCCGGATCGATGATGAACGACAGGGTCGTTTCACCAGAGTCCTGTGGTGTCCAATACCAGATCTGGGTCTTGGTTGAGCCGGCACCAACTTCGATGTTCTCTGTGTCAATGAGCGCGTTGTCGACTCGGAATTCGATGTCAAAGAAATCAGCCTTCACGTTGCCGACATTGAACACTTTAGTGGTCAGTTGCACCTGATCGCCAACCTGAGGAATGGTGACAGACATCTCAAACTGGTCAATCAAAAATTCTGGATCGGGACGCAGATCGTTCACACCGTGGCCACGAACGGCGATGGAGAATGGTTGTGCAGTGCTCCCGCCGTGGAATGTGTCTTTGACCTTGACCGTCCAAACTCCAACTTCGGCTGAATCGAGAAGAACGACTTCTAAGTTGTTCAGCGTATCACCTGAGCCGCCCGTCGTCGAGCGCCCATTGGCAAAATCATTACCGAGGTAAATGATTCCTGAAGGGGAGATGAGTTCCAAATCGAGGTTGTTCACAAGTTGTTTTGAGGAAAAGGTAGAACCTCGTTCATCCGACCATGCCAGCACTGTTTTCAACCCGCCGTTGGATTGAGTGATGTTGAAAGTGTAGCTTTTTGAATTCCCAGTACCTGAAAGAACCGAACGGTCATCCACCCAAATACCCTGGCCCGAGGTCGGAGCAAGGGTGTCCCTCAAGTTGACTTTGCCCCATCCTTCGTTGTCGTTAGGGATGTCGCGATTGCCAATATCGGTTGCTCCTAAGACCATTAGCGCCTTGACCAGAGCCCCTTGAGGGGACGGTCGCTGAGCGATTTCTTCGAGGTATTCACGAATCATTGCTGCTGCCCCTGCAGCATTCGGAGTGGCCATTGAAGTTCCAGTGTATTCGAGGTAGTAGGTGCTCGACCATGTTGAACCGCCGGTGTCAGCGGCTTCTTGGGCCCGACACGAACGGACATAACCGCCCGGTGCGATGACGTCGGGTTTGATCCTTCCATCATCGGTGGGCCCGCGGGAGGACCCTGACATGATTGTATCAGGAGATCCTGAGTATCGGTTTTGATGGTTCCCGACAGTGATTGTGTTCTTAGCCGTGGCCGGCGCACCAACCGTACCGCTGTTGGGGCCATCGTTGCCTGCAGCAAAGAGGATCGTGAGGCCGTCTCTGCCGTTGTAATAACGGTCATAGTAATTCGACCGGTCATCAACGTCTTCAGCAGAGGAGGTGTACTTTCCGTGGTCGCTTGTTTGAGAGGAGCCCCATGAATTGGTGTGGGTTCGTGCACCGGCTGAATAGGCGGAGTTGAGCAGGTAATTGAGCGAAGGTGATTGGAAATTGCCCGTGTTATCGTTCTCCATTGCTTGGAAATAGAGATCCGCTTCGGGGGCAACTCCGGCATAGCCACCTTGAGTCCCATCACCGAGCACCGTACACGAAACGTGTGTGCCGTGCCCTGAATGCTTGTCTGCTGTTGAACCGTCACCAATCACGTCGTTGTTAGCGATGACGCGGGTTCCGAAATCACCGTGGTCTTCGTCCAAACCGGAGTCAGCAACGGCTACAATTTGCCCTGACCCATCCAGATCAGTGGTGAAAAAAGTGGTCATTTCTGCGGTCCTCATGTGGCTACGAGCGTTGTTATTGTAGGATGTAAAAGCGGGGTCGAATTGGAATGAGCGCAACGAAGGTTGTGCCATGAGGGTCAGCACATCAGTGGTTGAGAGTGCCCCCTCGTAACGCCCTTGATCCCACTTATGGGCTTCTTCGAACACCAACGGAGCAACATCAGCCAGATTCTGCACCACCGAAGCCCCTGTTGAATCAACAAAATCGACGCCATCAACCGGGCCGAGTTCATTTCGCCAGCCCTCAATGCGCATCAGTTGGCCTTGGAGGTCGTTGACTCCGTTTTCGAGCAACAACACATCGAGCACAGCGTCGTCCACCAGCAACGCCATCGGAACATGGTGTTCAACCGCAACCCCTTCGAGGTGCGCGGCTGCATCAAGGGCTGCAGGGGTGCCCTGAACAATCAGCCCTGATGGCGAAATGTATTCTCGTACGCTCAGGCCTTGCACATCGTTCAATCCGTTGCGCACGCCTTGAAATTCATAGGCGTCATCAATGAGAAGCAAACGGAGGTCCGCTCTTCCTTGCAACCATTCCGGGCCAAGAGGCCGGTCCAATTGCAACCCTTGATCGTCAAACATTCCGATTCGACTCTCGGCTGTGACGCTGCGAACTTCCTCTGTGCTGCCTTGATGTGAAACGCCGAACGCTTCTGAGAACACGCCGTCAACCAAATCAAAGCGAACCCATTCGACGCCATCCCCGTTCTGTAGGGTTTCTTGTGCCTCGTTGTTGGAAAAATCCATTGATGAGCACGTGCTTTGCACGACGAATAAAGCGACGAGGAACCACGCCGCGAGCACCGTGCGGCGTGCTTGCATGTTTTGGCCTTTCATCGCCGTGCTTTATCGCTTGGGGTCTGCTGAACAATGTCGAAGGGAGAACTTAGGGTGAACTCATTGGCCAAATTGTTCGCTCAGCTTTGTCCATGAAAAATTCTGTCGCCCAATAACCGACCTCATGCTCCCAAGTTTCGCGCTGTTCGACGTTGTTGTAATCCGTCCACTCAAGTTCGATGGTGATGAGGTATTCATCCCACACCGTGTAACCAATCACAATCATTTCCAAATCGTCGCCCGCGATTGAAGAATGGGCGTCAATCGTATCGACTTCGATGCGCATCGACTGGTAGATCTCGCTGCCGTTTTCTGATGCAAAGTGAACTTGAACCACGACGTCGGTGATCGCCCTGCTGCCCGTGTTGTGAATCTCGGACATCATGAGATGCCCGCCACGCTGCATGTATTGAGTTTCGACGTTGACGCTGTCCCGTGGAAGCACCCAGTACCAACCACTCAACACCACGCCGATGAACATCAAGAGAACGATTCCAGCGAGGGCCACTTGGCGCGGTGAGATTTTCTGACCAAGAGAGTCGACCGCCTCTTTCGCTCGCCTAACATCTTCCATGGTCTCCGCCATGTCTTCATCTGCATCCAATGCGGCAAGATTGAGCAGTCCGGCTGGATTGCCGCCTGAAATCTCGTCCTCATGAACCAACATTTCCCCCTCGTCACCGACGGGGATTTTCTTTCGTTCACCAGACATTCAATCACCTCAAAAAATCATAGCTAATCCACTAGCAATAATGGATGTAACAGGCTCGACGAGGAGCACGTGAGTCGTTTCTACAGAGCCTCCTGAAAAGGTTCCAACCAGGGAAAGGTCAGTCACCATGCCGTTGACGCCAATCGAAGATGCGGTGGGGATTGGGCCCGTGAATTGCGTGTCGAGCAACACGCCACGGCCTTCGAGTTGCCAATCGCCTAGAACCGGAACATAATAGCCGGGCTCGACGCTGACTTCAGCGCTTGCTATAATGCGGCCTTTGTCCAAGTCATCAAGAACGATCACCGGGTACTGCATTGGACCCGTGTACACGTGGATTGTTGCCGATTGGAGGTTTTCTCCGATCACTTCCACCCGCTCGATGACGACGCCTGGGGCTGATGGCACGTCTGTTTGTTTGATGTAGACGCGTTCCACGCCTTGACCGTCTGAGACAATTCTCATGCCCCAATCGTCCGTTGCTTCCATGATGAAGGTCTTTGGTAACCCTTCTGCAAGCATCAACACGTCGCCTTTCGTATCGACGGCGCGACCGCTCGCTTCGAGGTACAGATCCATATTCTCGGTGTTTGAATGGTAATCAAGCGTCATCATGCCTTGGAAAGCAATGTCTGCACGGATGTCAAATTCTTTTTCTGGCTGAGCAGCAAGGCGCATCTCTCCGGGTAGGTTACGCATGAACGCCGTCGCTGGCCACCATTGATCATCGACGTAGCGCATTTGCTGAATCATCAATGAATCCGCTGAATAGCCACCCGCGGTTTGGTATTCCGGGGGTACGGTGACGTTGATGAGGAATATATCACCAACAGTGGCGGTGAATCCAGTGGACTGTGGGACGCCGATCAACAGGGCTTCCACTCTTGTCATGGCACGCCGATCGATGAACACGGCATGAGCAGAATCGAGCCTCGTACCAAGGTCATAGGTCATTTCAATCGAGACTCGAGGCACCGTTAGGTTGTCTTGAGTTGAAAAGACGGCGTTTGCAAGGACATCGCTTGCTTTCGTGGTGTCCAAACCGTCGATGACAAGTTGGGCATCCCTGCCTTCGAGTCCGTTGATGATGAGGCTGAATTGTTCGCGAAGTGGCTGCCATCCATCCATCGCCAAATCGACTTCATAGACCGGGATGTCATTCACGAGTTTGAAGTCGTATTCGATGAAAATGCGACCCGATGGAAGGCTTGGCATCCATGTCTGGAGGTGCCAAGATCGGCGCAACTCTTGCGTAATGCCTTGTTCGGCCCAGACTGAAGCGTTCACCCCTCCTAATTCGCTGTCGAGCACGATACCGTCTTCGAGTATGCTTGCGGCCAGTTCCGGGTAGGAAATATTGGCGTCTTCAAGCGCCTCTATGAAGGCAGGAGCTTCTGAAGGTGAGACCTTGTAGTCTGCTAAAATCTCGTTGACAACACTGCGTCCACTGAGCGTGAAGGTTGGCATTCTGCTGTAGTTGAACGTCACAAGTGAGGCTTCATTGAAGTTTGCTGACACGCCGTGAACCCACTCTGGTTCGACGTTGATGTTGGAACCCTTGCGGATGTCAGCTGTGAGGTTGAACGCTTCACCGGTCACCAAATCAAGACCGAGCGACATGTTGCTCTCATCTGTTGAAACTCCGCCTAAATCAACGGTCATTCCGTAGACCATGTCGTTGATCACGCTACCAAAGTCAACAAGGTCGCCGAGGAAGAACGACAACGCTTCGACACCCTCGCCTTCATCGAAGGTTGGCAACTCAAGTCCTGTTGAATCGACGGCGCTCGGGTAGGCGACGGTGATGTCGGCTGGTAATGGATTGATGGCAATGCGCCCGTTCATACCCTTGAATTTGTCAACATAGTCAGTTTCATCCTCGAGCAAGATGTTGAACGGTGCTGATTGTGCGCGGGTCAATTCAATTCTCGAATTCCCTTCTGGACCTGTCGAACCAGGTTCAAGCGGTGAAAGTCGTTGAACGCTGGTGACTTCTGAAATGGCAACGCTCAGGCTCGCTTCGCCGAGGTCTTCGTTGACCCAGAAGCGGAAGTGGTCGCCGTCCATGGTCAGCGGGTTCGTGGCGTTGGTCATTTGGATATGAATGGACTCCATTGGTTCATTGGCTACGTAACCAACGGTGTCGCCCAGCACAATTGAAAACGCTTGAGGGAGGCCTTTGAGACGAATGGCATTGCGTTGCTCTGCAGATTCTCCCCCGTAGGTGATTGTACCGATCGGTGCGCTTGCAGAGTATGTCATGGCCTCTGAAGTTTGAGTGAGATTGAACGTGCTTGGCCGGTTTGAAACGGTCGCCGATTGACGGGTTGCGTTTGTCAAATCTCCGTCATCATGGCGCATGTGCCCGATGAGAAGTGGGCCTCCATCGAGCCCGCGCAATTCCATCTGACGAACATCATTGATTGGATCGTAGGAGTGTTCCACGTCCGTAATACCACCGATGCGCGCACTCATTGCCACCGGTACGAGTGGTTCAATTGGTCCTAGCCGGCCGTTGACGGTTGTGATTTCGGTATCTTCTGAAAGGAGAATGTGGTCGATTTCAGGCAACCACGGGTTGTCACTGCTTGAAATTGAAAAGGTAACTTGGCCAATTGGCATTGGCTCCCTGATGGAATCTGGCAGGGTCTCTCGAACTTGGTTGCGGCAATGCAATTCGACGACACCGCCTTCGGAGCCTGCGGTACCTACGATTGAATCTGGTAAACCGTTGACGATGTCACCAACATCGAGGATCACTTCAACGATGGTCAGAAGAGCGTTATCGAAAAGTTGGGCGATGCTGTTCAGATTTGGATTATCGAAATTGACTCGGCTTAACCCGCTTTCTGGGATCTGGAAACTTCCCTCGACAATAATGACATTGGGCACGTTGTCTATGACCAATTCGAGCGAGGAGCGGTCGGCTTGGTAGCCCCCTCTCATGAATGTGGATTTGTATTCCAATCGATCGATGGATTCGGTGCCTGCGATAACGATGAGCGTGTTTGGAGGTTGTGCAGGGTTAACCGGCAAGGTGGGGTCGTTGACGTTACCCGTTGAATCGCCTGTGAAATTTTTGATGGCGATGATGAGCGAGAGGCGATCTGGAATGTTGCCAGGGAATCCTTCGGACCCGGGTGCTTCTCCGATCATGGTGAAGATCGCTGCAATTTCTTGGGCTGGCATTGAGCCGGATGGAAGCCCCCGAATCCAACTGCGTGAATCGGTGATGTTGCCGAACGGACTGTCGCCTTCCGGGGTGTTTGAGCGGTCTTCGAAGTAGTGAAGGTAGAGGTCCACGCCGACGTCCGAATAGATTTCCACGGTATCAAATGTGTTCTGGCCAAGGTTGTCATTACGGAGGGTGATGTCGACTTCTTCGGGTAAGCGGGTCTCTCCTTTCTCGGGATGGAAACCGACGTCGATGTAAGCAGTTTCAAGCACAGGCGCGGCTGTGCCGCTGCCATATCCATCAAACCGAATGAAACCTACGCCGACCCCTAGGCCGCACTTGTGGTCGTCGCTTCGAGCGAGGTGATCTGCGATTGGATCGAAGTAAGATTCATCCTCGCAATCGGTCTGTCGGTTGTCCCCCGGCGCATCTGGATTCGAGACTCGAATTGCATACGGTGCTGAAATCGACGTGAGGCTCAAGTCGCTGGAATTGAAGGTCCCGCCCAAGAGAGAGGTGACAAAGCCAAGTGTGTCGGTAATGAGCGCATTGACGGAAAAGGCCATTCGTTGAAGACCGACTGAAACCGTATGCTGGTGAGGGGGTTGTGTGAATTGGGTGTCGATCACAATCGCGTACGATTCAGATTCCTGAAGTGTCAAGTCAAAAGCAAGGCCTTTCATCATGCTGACCTCTAAGTGGGCCAAATCATTCCAAAGCGGATCGTCTTGGTCCAGCGCTGTCACCGACCATTGGAAGGTCGGACGCACCCACACTTCCTCAACGCAAGGTACGGTCACTGCTGGAATGCCGGGCGCTGGGCTTGGGGTAATCACACAATCACCAAGCTCGATACCAAAGCCATCGCCTTGGGTAATGATGCCCTGAATCGTCAATCCGACGGATAAATCATCGCCACCATCGCCGTCGATATCGATGTAATTGTTGAATAAAACCAAATCCGTGCCAACCAAAAGTTCGCCCGTGAAGGTTCCTTCTTGCCATGCTTCGAAGGATGGACCGTTGTTTCTGGATGAGAAATTCACGTAAATTGCATAGGTATTGATCCCGATGCCTAACGGGTTGTCGAGCCCCAAAGAACTCACTGAAAAGAGCGTCTCAAATAGATTGTAAGGCCAGCCCTCTGGCTGGGTCGAGGTATCAATAAGGAACTCATAGGGGCGCGGATGGTCGACTTCAAACGGGGTACTGTCTCGTAATGAAACGTTGCTCAGGTAGGCGCTTGCCTCACTCAAAGCGTCGTTTTCATTGAGCGGGCGAGCGTTAAGATCGACCGCATTGAGGGCCTCAAGTGCTTCTTGGGTGGCGAGTTCATCTTCACCGCTAGCGGTTCTGGAATTGAGCGTCTCTTCGAGCGCATCGAGCACACCAAAGTCGTCCCGTGAGACCGACAAATCTGCCTCGACAGGGGTCCCAATCGAGGCCATCATTAGGAAAACCAAGAACACGGCCATGCGGCGAGGGTCTCGCTTTTGGGGCAATCCTGCCCGTAGAACACGAACGGCACCCTTCTCCATGATTCCAGCAGGAAGAGCCACTATGAGAACCCATCCCCTTCTTGGTTCAAATTTCGCACAAAATAAAACCTGTACATCGCGTCATGCCTTGACAATGTTGTCGGTGTTGCACGATGGACAAGCGACCACGGCTTGAGCGATGCCTTCTGGAAGAGTCACAGAAAATTCTGCACCACAAGCTTGGCAGGTTCGGCGGGTCGAAGTGTCAACTGCTGGCTCGGGTGAAGCAGGCGTGGACGTTGGTTCTGCCTCTGTGGCTGCGGGTTTGGAAACTACGCTGCTGGGAAGCTGTATGCCACCGCTCTTGACAACGGTTTGGGGTGCTTCAGCGGGCATGAGGTCGGTGACAAACTCTTGCATGGCCGCTTGTGGTGCAGGGGTTGTTTGAGGCGTTTCGTCATTGAGCAACGCCATAGCATCTGCTGCTGCCGCTTGACTGCCAGCACTGAAGGCCGGAACGGCGGTTGGAGGAGCGAAGGCCGAAGTGGGTTGAGTCGATACATTCGAGCCGTAAATCGATTCGAGTTCGGCTGCTTTGGCCTCTTCCTCCTTGACCGCTGATGAAGTCACCTCAGAGAGATCAAGACCGGCTAAGACGACGGCAGGGGCGAACATTGGAGTTTTGCGAGAGTCGATAACTTGGGCGATGTGGGCCTTTGCTTCGAGTTCGCTGAGTCCGCGACCAACAAGAAGATCGACGGCGATTCCATGTTGCCAACGACGATGCCCGACCAGAGCAATGCCCATGGTCAAGGTTCCAATGAACAACACCATGAGCAGCAATCCAGCGATGCTGCCTTCTTCTGCGGGCTCACCAATCTTGATTGTGAACGCGTGGCTGTCTGAATTGTTCGACGGGTCGAATACCGTAACAACAACGGTGTAGGTCCCTGGTTGCTTGAAGGTGAGGTCCGCTTTGCTACCGGTTCGGTCCGCATCGTCCCGGTCATCACCGTTCCCATCGCCGTCAAGTTCCGGATTCAAATCCCAGTGGTACCGCAGTGCAATCGTGTTGTCGAAAGGGTCACTCGCCGATACAGAGCAGGTGATGGCTTGGTCGATCATACCGCTTGAAGGAAGAACATTGAGGCTGCTTTGTTGAAGCACGGGTAAGGTGTTGTCTACAACGACGACGGACGTCGCGGTGCTGTTGGTGTTGCCAGATGAATCGGTAACGGTCAGCACCACTTCATGGGAACCAATGGTGGTCCAGGAGACGAGAATTGTGTTGTTTTGGCCAAACAAAGCCCCGTCCACGCTCCACGAACACAATGAAATTTCATGGTCGTCGCTGCTGCTGTCGCAATTGAGCACCAAAGCGTCGTTGACAAGCAAACGCCACCCGCCTGCAACCGGTTGGCCGTTGCCGCCTATTCGAGCGGTTGGATCGATGATGTCTTGGACGTCAATCGAGGTGGTTTTCGATGCCATTTGACCCGTTGGGGAGGTCACCCAGAGGGTCACGGTTCGCTGGCCTGGTGTGGACCATGTCGCTTCAGTCTGCCAACCTGTGCCGTCAGCATCGTTGTTCGCAGTCCCATCATTGTCGGAATCGACATCGGCATCAAAGTCCCAAAGGGCGGATTCGATTTGGTTAAGGCGATTCGGGGTCATCATGGCGTCAAAAGCCACTGATTCACCGATGCTTGTGGCCCCGTTTGCATCGCTGGTGATCACGGGGTTGAGCGTTGGTGACAATTCCACACGAACGGTCATTCGGACATCTGTTGAGCCGTCTGCACCGCCAACAGGCGTGTCGGTATTGTCTGCAACGAGGAACAATGCTTCACCATCCAGCTCATTGGGAACAATCCAAGAAAACGAGGAGGTCCCTTCCACTGCTTGAAGCGCCGCTCCGGTGATGTAAAGCGTGCCAACGCCACCTGTGGTGTAGAGGGTGTTCATGCTCTGTGTTTGGAGGTAAACATCGCCTTGACCTTCCAAAGACCAAGCGCTCACAGCGACGGTTGTTCCTGCATCCAGGCGAAGGTCCCCCTCAGAGAGGAGGGTGGTGTAACTGTCAGGCTCCATGCCGATTAAATCGTGGTACGGCGTCCAATATGCCTCATCTATTGCCGCCACACTGAGGCTGGCACGGCTGTCATTTCCGCCCTGGTCGCCCAAGCCTTGGTCGCCGTCATGGTTCAGATTGTCAAACACAATGTACCATGTCTTTTGCGAAATCGATGCGGGTACCTTCCAGTGGAAAGAAAAGGAGCCAAGCGCGGATTCTGTTGACGGCACCGGTTCGAAAGAAGATCGGTAGGATTGGCCCAAATCATAGGGCTGTATTGTGTTCTGATCGAACACCAGCACGTCCATTGCGTCTTGGATGATGTCGATGTTAATGTCAAAAACATCGCCAGGCATTAACACGCCGAGGGACACTTTGACACATTCGCCATCGGAGATTGCATCGGAACTCGAAAACGCCTGAGCGGTGGTCTCGCTGCACCCCGGTGCCGCACGCCCTTGATCAGCAAAAGCCGATGGAGGCACCGTGAGCATGATGAACAACAGGGCCACGACAACACTGGAACGCATGTTCTGCTGTTGCTCATCGCCCACTTGAATGATGTGGAAGAATGTTTCACGCGGCCCAGCCATTCCCGGTCCAACTGAGGTGGGCAACGGCCCCTTGTGGATCGACTTGAATTCGGTCGCCGTCGTTCGCCAGTGTGATGCTCAGCGATTCAGGTGAAGGAGCATCTCTTGCTTCATTCAAAGCGGTTGAACCGTCTTTAATTCGGGCACTGAAATGAGTGAGGACGAGGTGTTTGGCTTTGCATGCAACCGCTGTACGTACAGCCCCTTTCGCTGTGGTGTGCAGGTGTTCGGTGGCGTGACTCGCCGTCGCCTCCAAAAAGGTCGCTTCGTGAATGAGAACATCAACCCCGTCAACCGCACTGATGCCTGAGGATTGCTCGGCCGTATCACCCGAAACGATCACGCGACGTGGTTGTAATGCTGGCGAACGGAACGAGGCGGACGTGAGTATTTCCCCTGATTCGAGCGTAACGTCGCGCCCCTGGCCGAGTTCAGTTTGTTGGTGGCTGGTCAGTCGTAATTCAGCTGCCTTCAATCGATTGAATTTGCCTGCTTTCTCCTTGGATTCGAACATCCAAGCGCACGATGGAACGGTGTGATTTGTCGGCAAGGGAACAAGTTTGACACTTTTCCAGCCTGCTGGTTGTGGCATGGCGTCGAGTTTTATCACCGCGCCATTTACCGGATCGAGTTCGACCCAAAAATCGGTGGTGGCATCGCCAAGAATCCAGCGAACCCCATACCCCAGTTGGGCTGAGGTTGCACCCAGGGCGTGCCATGAATGAAATTGACGAGCGAGTTCTGCTGGTGGCGCGTCGCTGGGGAGAGGTTGACTTGCTAGCAAAGCCTCGAGCACATCTGGCGAACTCGGGCCGATGACGAGCAGGGGCTTATTGCGACGATCGAGCGCCATGGTTTGCAACCATGGAAGCAACCCCCACGTGTGATCTAAATGACCGTGTGTTAAGCAAACTGCATCAATTCTGGCCGCTCGTAGTGAACCTGTTGGTTGGTGGTTTTTCAGATTCTTTCTGTGCCGAGCGTATCGGACTTGGAAGCCTTCACCCGCATCGATCACAGCAATACCATCGTCGCATGAAAGCAAACTTCCACTGACATCACGGGCCCCTGCAGGTCGTGCGGAGGCAGTGCCAAGAATGTGAAGTTCCACTGCAATCAACGCCTCAAGAATTCAATGGGATTGGTGTTGGTGGGAACCAACGAAGAAGAACAATCTGGTCGATCGCTCGAACCCAACGCCAGGGTATTGCAATATGAACCGAGCCTTCGACGAGTTCCCCGTCGGGATCTCGTACAAACAAATGGGTGCATTGCAAACCATTTGTGTCGACCACAGCATCGTGAACCACGCCAAGACGGCGTCCGTCAGGCAAGAACACCTCAAGCCCCCTCAGGCGGGAAACGGTGTCTTCGCCACGAACCATAGTTGAGCCTCACATGTGCGAGTGGACGACGGGCAATAAATCAAACCCGAAACAACAGGAATTGAGTTGCATTGCCAAACACCGGCAAAAGAGGCAAGTGAAGTGCTTCACTTACCGCGGTTGAGGTTTGCCTTGAGGGACGGTCGCAACTTCTCTGCGCCCTTACCCTTCTTGTGCAATCCACGTCCGCGCTTTCCGGCAGAGGTCTTGCCACGGTAAGCTCGCCCACGGTGGGAGGTCTTGCCGTTTGCAGCGCAGAACACACCGAGTTGCTTATCCTTGATGATAGCAGGGTGGTGGGTATCGATCATAATCACTTCGTAGAACTTGTGCTTACCGTCTTGGCCAACCCAGTACGAGTTGAGCACTTCGAGGTTAGGGAAGTGGCGTGCAACACGCTCTTCGGCCATTCGTTGAGTGTTCTTGGCCATGGTGATCTTCTTGATACCGGCCTTGGATGGCTTTCGCTTCATGTGAATCTTGCCCTTTCGCAAACCACCACGGCGGATTCGGGTGCGGATCACGACAACGCCTTGCTTTGCCTTGTATCCAAGGGAGCGGGCAGCATCGAGGCGGGTTGGTCGCTCAATGCGGCAGTTGACGGGTTCACGGCGCCACTGAGCCATGCGAGTCTGCCTGTACATGTGAGGCAGTGCGTCGTTTGGACGCTTCCAAGTTTGACGAACGTGTTGGTACAATCCTTGAGCCATGATGAACACCTACGCTTCTCAGCATCCAGCCGACAAAACTCCCCTTTATGAGTCTGTCCACGCGACCAGAGGATGGAATCCCCTGCTAAAACGCGTACTGCTGGGAAAATTCTGCATTGATTTATTGCTCTATTTCCAAGCCTTCCGCAAGGATGCCTCGCCAGCCGCCCCACAGCGAAAACGCATTGCTGTAGCCCATGTCTTGCAATGAACGAGCCGCGATGGCGCTTCTGAATCCACCACCACAATACAGCACCATTCTTGTGGATTCGTCAACATCGTGCTTTTCGATGTCTCGTTCCAACACACCTTTGCCGATGTGAAGCGAACCTGCTAAATGCCCAGCTTCAAATTCATGATGTTCGCGAACATCGATCACCAAAATTGGCTCGCCATCCTCAAGCATGACCCGCAAATCTGATGCTTCACATTCTGAAATGACGGCTCGTGCTTGTTCGACAATGGAGAGGAACTTCGGGCTGTGGGCTTTGGCCATGGGACGCCCAGTTCGGATAGCCTCATGAGGACTGCGGCCCACGCTCAATCATGGCGGGTCAAATCACGGGTGCAGAAGCAGTGCTTCAAGCCCTTGAGAGCGATGAGCCAATCGCCATGGTCTTGGTGGATCGTGAAAAGGATACGGCGGCCATCCGAATGGCATGCGAACAACGCGGCATCCCCCTCGAGGAAGGTTCAACCAACGACCTTTGGCGCATGTCTGCCGAGGGGTTTGTCGATGCGTTAGCCCTGATTGGACGAACCCCCCAAGCCACGCTTTCTGAAGTGTTCGAGCGGGGGGGGACCGTTTGGTTTTTCGACGGAGTGACCTATTCAACCAACCTGGGTTTCGCCATCCGGACAGCAGAAGTTTCAGGGGCGGATGCTGTCGTTCTCAACGTAAAGAAGACCCATGAAGAAAGGCGGACAATCCGCCGTTCAAGCATGCGCGCTGACAGGTTTATTCCGGTGGTGTACAGCACCACCTCTGAAATTTTGGCTGCCGCCTCAGATCACAAGATGAAGGTTGTCGCAGTGGAAGATGTTGGGACGCACGGGCCGTGGAACGAGGACCTTACCGGCAATGTGATGCTGGTCGTCGGCGCCGAGAAAGAAGGCATTAGCCAGGAAGTGCTCGATGCTGCTGATGCTTGCGTGCTGCTTCCGATGGATGGGTTCGTACCGTCGTACAATCTTCAAGTGGCGGTGAGCGTGGTTGCAGTGGAAGCCCTGCGCCAACGGCTTGACAACTCAATCGAACCGCAATAAGTCAGCATCAATGTCTACCAAATCATCGATTGGGCCTGAATGATTGAGGCCGAGAACAAACTCTGTTGCGGCGATCTCACCCGGAGAGGAACTCAACGCCCTCAAGGCCTCAGCAATAACTGGGCCCAAATGGTTCTCGGCTTTCGGGTAAAAAGTGGAAAGAATTTGTCGTGCAAGCCCGGCTTCCAACGAGGAAATAGCTCTGATGATTTCATCGTGCCAAGAGGGGGGCCGATGCTTGAGAAGGAAGATCAAATCTTCCGCAGCATCTGCCCCAGCCATTTCCACATAGGGCTGGAGAAGGTAATGTTGCACGCAATGGTGATTGTAACGAATTAAACGACGAAGCACCGCAATGAGGTGTTTATCTCTGTAGTCCACAATCAATCCAAGAAGTTCGATGGCCCTGACCTTTACCTCGCCCGGTGCGTGCATGGTGTATTCCACAATCAGAGGGAGGTACGGCTTGACATTCACTTGATGGCGCCCGAAGACAATGGCTTCCAATGCCGCAATGCAAAGGATGGGTTCGCGGGCTTGATACACTGATTGCTTCAACAATCGTTTGGCTGCAGGCCCCTCTCTTCCTCCAAGCGAGGAAATTGCTCCTTCGACCACATCAGAGTCCCCGCTTCCGAGCATGGCGACGATCTCTTTCAAAGGCAGGCAGTGGTAAAGCGTAGTAGGAATCATCGTAGAGGGCACTGCATCGGCGGATAAAAGCAGGAGAAGTGAGGCGCACAAATCGAGATCGGGCAGACCGTCAAACGCACCATCGCCCATTTGAATGCACATTGCGGATTCGTTGACGAATGCTGGCACGTGCCCTTGAGACCAATTTACAGAACTAAGCGAGCGCTGGGCGCATTCACGTACATCGACTTTCACTTCTGTGCCCCAAAGTGTGGCAACCACCATTTTTGAATCGTCCTTTGTTTCATAGAACAATGAACCATTCGAACCCTCGACGATTTCTTTGATCCACTCGAGTGCCCTGAGGTTTTTCTGAACCTCTGCATCATCACACACGGCATCAACAGCTACATCACCAAAAAAGGTAGCAAAAACAATTGGCGGATTCTCTTCTGACACGAAAAGATATCACATCGAGGTTACTTAAGCAATCCAATCATTGCGCTTGGGCCCAAAATGCATCAATTTCTTCGGCCTCAGTCATTGGTCCGATATGGCGATCGATAACCTTGCCATCCTTTCCAATAAGAATGAGGGTTGGCGTGTTGTTGATTTCAAACTCTTGAGCGAGTTCAACGCTCATCCCAAAGGGCGCGTCAACGGTTGTTTCTTCGACGCTTTCGTTCACCTGAGCGTGCCAGTTTTGGAGGGCTTCTTGCTCGCCATCACCACCGTCGGTCGAGACAACAAGGTAGGTCTCATTATCCAGGTGGTTGGTTACAGCGTGCATTGTAGGCCGGCATTGGTTGCACCATGAAGCTGAAAAGTGGATAATGTAGTTTGTACCGGTCAAGGATTCGCTGGAATAGGTGTTCTCATCGTCTGCAACAATGCTGAACTCTGGCACCATTTCATCGCCTTGTGTGCCTTCGTCCTCAAGGCAACCCGGTGAGAAACTTAGGGCTGCGAGAAGAAGAACAAGAAAAAAAGCATTCTTTTGCATAAGTGGTCGTTGATGTTCCCCTTTTTGAAACCCTTGCTTCAAAGTCCCGCCTCTGCCCTAAGATGGGCGGTTTGATAACCGACTGAGCAATCCAGTGACCATGCGAAGAGTGCTTGTGTGGGTGTGCCTGTTCCTTTTGCTTGGTCTCGCATGGGACCAACCCGCCCAGAACATCGAGCCTGAACTTACTGAAAAAGTGGTTTGGATGAGTGATGGCGACAACGATGGTTTCGACAATGAGACCGATGATTGTCCAGAAATCAATGGCACATCGACAAAGGACAGAACGGGCTGCCTGGACACCGATGGAGACGGCTATTCAGATCCGGATGAGGCTTGGAACCTGAGCATGGGAGCGGATGCGTTTGTTCAAGATGCAAGGGCGTGGAGCGATGCGGATGGTGACCAGTTTGCAGATCAGCCCAACCTCGAGATCACCGACGACTGCCCAACCCGATATGGCAAGAGTCGCTCAGTTTTGTTTGGATGCTCCGACATGGATTTGGATTGGATTCCGGACGTGCTCGATACGGACATTGACGGTGATGGGATTTCCAATGAACTAGAAATTGCATCGTCTGGAGCGCTGTTCCAATACGACCCGATGGACCCCAACTCCTACCCTATCGACACCGACTATGACACCATCCCTGATGCCGTCGATGAAGACGATGACAACGATTTCTGGCCTGATACAGTGGAATTGGACCGTGGATCTGACCCGTTGGACGCCGGACAAACACCGTTCAACCAATACTTCGGCATCAACACCGGCTTCTTCTATTACGGAGGGTTCACCACCGATGAAAAGTACGACGCAGAGGCATTTGAAATCTCAATTTCCGGATTGATGGAAGTCGTGACGGAAGAACTCGTCATTCCGTTCCTTCTCATTCCAATTTACTTCTACGTGTTTTTCTCACGTCGTCAACGCTTCGACGCATTGCGGTTGGAAATCCTCGATGCCAAGAGCGTTGAGGCGTTGTTCGCCCTCGAAGTCGAAGTGAACCGCTTGATCAAGGATCGTAAAATCAAGACCTTGCACGGCCTCATTTTGAGAAACACGATCGAAGAGCAAGAGAACAATATTCGTTCGTCTGCGAAGTCAGAAGAGGAATAATCACTCTTCTTGAAGGACCTTTTCAGGGGTTCCAGTCGAGCCTCTGACCATCAAGAGTCCGAGCAGCAGCACCGCTGCACTTCCCGTTCCAACTGCGATATAGAACAGAACATCTTCAGGCGTCAAATCCTCACTGGCCGGATCTTCGTTGCTTGAGGGGTCTTCTGGTTGCTGTGTGACTCCAAAACTGGTGCCAACCGATGGAGCAGTCGATGCATTATGGCTGTCCATGTCCTTGAACAATCGAATGGTTGCGTTGACCACAGAGCCATCTGAACGCAGGTCTTGGTAGCCATAGTCGCCCTCTGTCCAATTGACGTCAAAGACAACGAAGAACATCGTCGTGCAGTTTGAATCTATTTTGCTGTTGTTTTCGTCGGTTTCACAGTAAGCATGGAGCTCTCCAGAGTCCCAATCGAACGTGCCGTTGAACAGCCCGTCTCCGTCATGATCGTAGACCAAGCGATGGGTCAGGCCGGAGGCGTTGTCGGTGTTGTACCAAATGATTGAATCGTTGTGAAAGATCTCTGGCGCACTGTGTGAAAAGCCGTCTTCCTGAACAAGGACCGTGGAGGCACTCGCCGTGTGTGCGCTTGACTGGAGGGGGGCCAGCACAACTGCGCCAAGCAACAGGAAGACCAAGGTCGGCAATGCCATGCGTCGCATGGACCAAAGGCTAAGTCTCCGATAAATAAAGCATAGCAACTGAGGAAGTTGCAAGTTTTATTGATGGACCATTTCAAATACAACACCCCGAGTCTGCGGCCATGCGCCCTCATCGGCTGTTCAAAGACAGCGAAGCAGCAGACCAACTCATCACCTATGCCTTCGTCGGTTTGGTGGTGATCAGCTTGCTCTCTGCAACCGCCTATCTTGCCCTCGGCGGCGACAAAAACGCTGAGAACACAGTCGAACAAGAATGGATTGATCCAGTGGTGGAAATTGAGGATGAAAACCACAGCCATACCGATTTGCTTGCCCACCGATTGCAGACCGACAACATGCTGCTCATCGACTACCACAACCTCAACTGCGACGGTAATGTTGCACCCCCGGCAGAACTTGACAACGTTGCAGGACGGCCATGCTACCCCGAATACAAGAACGTCGGACCAACACCTGGCGACTCTTCTGAAATCTCCATTGAGGGCAACTTCATGGAAGATTGTGTGAAAAATCCTGACGGAACCGGTGGATGCTACGCCTATGTTTCATCCTACAACCAATTCGAAATTTTGGACATCTCTGAGCCAAACAACATTGTGTTGCTCTCAACATACTACGC
>DAFX01000094.1:4351-5601 GCA_002495535.1 Euryarchaeota archaeon UBA433 | reverse complement strand
GTCAACCACGAATTGACCAACAGTGATTTGGATCCAATCCCCACCGATGATGACGCCAACAGCGGCGCAAACCGACTCGACGTGATCGATGTTTCTAACAAAAACGAACCAATTAAGGTCGCTGAATGGAACAACCCTCCCGCAGGGTTCCACAACCAAGATTTGCACGTGAATTGCGATTGGGAAGACGCCCCTCCTATTGTGAACCCATTAACAGGTGAGGAAGAGCAATGTCATTTGTTCCTCTATGGGGCAGACCCCTATCCGGAAATGGTCGAGGGTGATTCTGGAACCTTCTACAAGGGCACACAAGTGTTCTATGTCCCGCTTGGGTTTGAGGCATGGAGGCCAGATATCAACGATGAAGATCAAAATGTCAGTCGCGAAATTATTCGCTGGGGTGGCTACTCTCCCGAACCAGAAACCACCTGTGGCGGTTCCATCTTCAACCACGACAATGTGTTCCACATTCACCCAATCACCGGCCAAGCATTGCTTTACATCTCCTACTGGGACGCTGGATTGCGCATTGTTGATGTCTCCAACCCTCCAACAATACCAGACCCAGAAGGCATCACATGGCCACAAGACAACGAAGTCGGCCGATGGCTTGGATGCCCCAGTGCGAACGACGGCTGGTACGGCCCTGATGGTGGCGGCCACGCCAACATGTCTTCCGAAGAATGGGGTGGCAGCAGCGGTGCGCTCAACGGCAACGGCTGGATTCACTACGCGGTTCCCTACGATCACCTCTTGTGCAACGGAGCCAAAGACACCGACCCAATGGAAACTTGGGACGCTGAGTGCGGCACAGGACCTGATGATGCTGAATTCGGCATCAACTGGCGCCACCTGACCATGATCGCCCCAGAATACGGAACCAACACCAACCACACCGGTTACATTTGGACCATTGACACCACCGACCCTGCCAAGCCGTTCTTGATGAGCAAGTGGAAACTGCCAGGTTCGAGCATCCTACCTGACGGCAGCGAACACCCTCACCATTACATCCCAGGCGGCTACATCTACAGCCCTCACAACGGCGACACTGGAACCAACGGCAACGTCTACTGGACGCACTACCACGCTGGAAACTGGGTCACCGACCACAGCGACATCTGGCAAGACCTCGTGTGGGTTGACGGTGTTGTCGCACCTGAAATCGGCTACCCTGCCATCGCTCAAATGTCTGAAACCAAGACCATGGGTTACTTCCTGCCTTCGGGCCCTACGTGGATGGAAGACCC
>DAFX01000094.1:3693-3956 GCA_002495535.1 Euryarchaeota archaeon UBA433 | reverse complement strand
TTGCAATACGATCCTCGTGGCTACCTGTTCATTTCAGAAATGGTGTCGGGTGTTTATGTCGTGCAAATGGATGAAGACAAGAATCCAAACTTTGTCTATCCGCCTTTGTACCCGTCAACTGAAGATTGAGTTCATTGCTTAGGTGAAATCCACCGTCATTCTTGTAATTATATACTCTAAGCGATTTGGGCATCTTGATGGACGCCCCAAGCGCCGAGGACACAGTGTCCCCCATGCTCACAGAATTTGATGCTCATCTTCGG
>DAFX01000094.1:2328-3297 GCA_002495535.1 Euryarchaeota archaeon UBA433 | reverse complement strand
AAGTATGGAAAACACTCAAGATTCAAAAGAATTGGACCTGGCAAAAGAGACTTGATGCTCGATTTCCCGGAGTTTACAGAATTGACAAGAATAGAATCTACTTGGCCTCAGCAATGCCCAAGCGTAAGGTGGCAAAGAGGCTGAAGAAGGGTGGCTCCTCTGAGGAGATGGGCGATCTTGAGGCGCATATCGAAAGTTGGGTAGCCCGTGTCGCAAAGTTCAACGGGAAGAAAAAGAACAGGAAAACGCCTTCTGCTGTCAAGAAGAATGGTTTGGGCCAAGCGTGCCCTACCTGTCAGCAGCAAATGACAGCAAAGGGGCGTTTCATAATCTCCGCTGAACACATCGTACCATTAGGGATCGGGGGCGACAACACAATCACCGGTAGGTATCCACAAGTCATTGCGATGTGCCTTGCCTGTAACACAGCCCGAAATAAAACGGTGCTTGCAATAAAGGACAAGAACAGAGGGCCGTTGGTTGAATTTTTGATTCGTCAGGTGTATGATAAAACTGAATCTAAACTTCACCCAGAATATTTGTCAATGTTCCAACGATTTTATTTGGCAGCTACCGGCCTCGAGCCAAAAACACGCCCTGAGCAAGCAAAATTACTGATTGTTGGTGGCTTTGTCAACAACAACCCATCTTCAATCATGGAACTCGTCAGTCAAAACCTCGATGCAGTCCCGCGACAAATTATTCATCTCATCGAACAAAAAGATTCCAAGCGTTTGGACATTGGGGTGTGGTCGCCATTCACAGATGACATCAAACTGATTTCGAATGGACGGGATAACTTGCAATGCAGCGTGATTTTAGAAGCAAAGCGGCATAATGACCATTCGATTGCATGCCTGTTAGCTCCTGGCCAATCGGGCGATGCGTTCGAAGTTCTTCTCAAGGAGATGGGCGTCACGTTGCTTCACTCATCACCGATTACAAAGAAACCTGCACGGAATCGGATGC
>DAFX01000094.1:0-1938 GCA_002495535.1 Euryarchaeota archaeon UBA433 | reverse complement strand
GAAGGGCAAAATCAATTGCAACACTTTACCGATGAAGAGACTGAGTCACAAGATCTACCCTCGAACATTGCAACAACAGCAAGCACCCCACCCACACTCGATTGGGCCACACCAGAACAACTTGAAATCATTACAGACATCAAGCAAAACTTGGTTGCTGAAATCCATAACATGAAGCAACAAGGAAGAGACTTCCGAGTGAATGGAATGGCTCCAATTTATTACTCATATGGTGGAAGTGCTGCGGTTAAGGAACTCCTTGGCTTCCATAAAAATACAAAAATGAAAGAGATGTTTTCCAAACTCTATGGTGATGCCTTTGTTTTTTCTGGGGAGGCGCCGCTATGGATTGTCAATACTTCTCTCAAAGAAGTTGAAAGCCCTTCCGAGAATTCAGAATTGGATGCGGATTTAGAACCGGAGCAGGAGGACAACGCCCCTCCTGGGATTCATACGATTGAGATCTTTAGAAACAAAATCATAGAAGAAGTGGAGCGAGGTGATGGAAAATTAACAATGGAAGAGATTCGAGACATTGCGCATTCCATCAAAGTAGAGCTTGAAATGTCTTGGAAGGAATACAACATGGAATTTGGTTTGAAAAATCATAGCGGCGGTGTCGAAGGGTGGGTACAGAATTTTACATTGATGCTTGAGCTTGCAGGTTTAGAATTCCAAACTGAGCCAGCCGAAGAGGAAGTCAGTTTCATTTTTTCCAAGAACATCCTCCCTCTGCCTGGGCTCGAGGAAACTCCGTTGGCCTCAATCCAATTGGCTGTGGAAGAACCCCATACACTTGCATGGGCGAACCCCGATCAAGTCGAGATCATTCACGAGGTGAAGGAAAGCCTGAAATCGAATATTTTGGAACTAAAGCAAACGGGCGGGGATTTCCAAATGAAGCATTTGGGACAAATCTACAAGCCCTATGGGGGCAGTAAGGCGTTCAAGAAGAAAATGGGGGTCTTGTCTTCGACAAAAATCCAAGATATGTTTGTCAAACTCTTCGGGGATGAATTTGTCTTTTCTGGATCATCACCGTTTTGGGTCATCGACCTGTCCGACCAAGGGCATCTCAATGCAGAAGAGGAACAGTGACCTCGGTTTAGCAAATTGAATTCGTTCATAGGTATACTGAAATGTCTGCTCAAACTGCAATGTTTTTATGAAAAAGGGAGAGGTTGAAAATCATGGGCTCTCCTCGGCGCGGACGGGATTTTTCCAACATCAATAACTTGCGCAAGAAGAAGGTTTCCAAGCAAAAAAGGAGCACTGCTCCAAAGGAAATTGAAAACCCTTCAAAAAGCATAGATGCATACCGGGATGAACAAGAAAAGAGACGGATCGCCCAACTCGTCGAAGGAAATGCTACTGAAGATACGCAGATTGTTTTTCAATCAACAATCGCGTTCCAAAGTGGCGTTGATACGATACAACGAATCAGGTTAAAACACCAATTATTACCAACCGAAACTACAGAAATTTTGCCAAGGTTCGCCGGTATGGACTCCGAGCAAGTCAAATCTGCCCGAGTTACACTCCTCAACACGAAGGCCGCCAAGGGGAGATTCGCAAAAGCGCTCAAGGTGGAATTGGAAAAGACGAAAAAATCTCACAATNNGCAAACACCGACATGATGTTGAGCACCGCAAGGACACAGCTGAGCAAAGCAATTACAATCGCAACAAGCATCAATCGAATGATAAACCTCAAGTGGGCAAAAAATTCCACTTTAGGCTTGGACTCAAAGGCAGGCTTAGTAACGACTTGAGAAGTCACATCTTTACAGCGCTCAACGGTTCTTAAACCATCAAAGATCGTGCGTAATTAGACATTGAGGACGGTCAATTCTACCACACATACTCGATGTGAGGGCATGCGTTGCATGAAAATAGAGTTTGGAGAAAATTAATACGGGATTTCATTATGTTTCAAACA
>DAFX01000012.1:2043-11571 GCA_002495535.1 Euryarchaeota archaeon UBA433 | reverse complement strand
CCGGAACCGTTCCAGTCGCCCTTGACCGGTTTTGGATGGTATTCGATGTAGTACCCGTAATTCTCCGTCAATCGGTCAAGGAGGTAGCGTGCGACCCAAAGTTCGTCTCCAGCGCGCTTGGCGCCCTTTGCGAAGATTTGGAATTCCCACTGGCCGCATGCGACTTCTTGGTTGATTCCTTCGAAATTAATCCCGGCTTCGAGGCACAAATCTGCGTGCTCTTCAACGAAGTTTCGTCCATGGGTGTTTTTGCCGCCCACTGAACAGTAATACAGCCCCTGAGGCCCTGGGTATCCGCCCACTGGGAAACCAACCGGCAGCTGTGTATCGACGTCCATGATGAAGTATTCCTGCTCGTAGCCAAACCAAAAGTCATCGTCGTCGTCGTCAATAGTTGCACGTCCGTTGCTAGCGTGGGGTGTGCCGTCAGGATTGAGCACTTCGCACATGACGAGGTAGCCGTTGATGCGTGCTGGGTCTGGGAAAATGGCAACTGGCTTCAGGAGGCAGTCAGATGCGCCACCTTCTGCTTGTCGTGTCGAAGAGCCGTCGAACATCCATTCTGGGCAATCTTCGAGATCGCCGGAGAAGTTGTCTCTGACCATTGTCTTGCTTCGCATGTTTTGTGTTGGTTCATATCCGTCGAGCCAGATGTATTCCAATTTCGCTTTGTCCATCATAGGTATCGCTCCCTTCCTTGGCGAGGCGGTATATCATACATACGCTCACAAAAAAAGAGATTTATGATGTGTTTTGACCATTTATGTGGGTTTTATTTGTTCGTTTGATGGTTCTTTTGGCGTATGCACGCGTCGGCTTTTGTTCAAATGGCCCGTTGTATTCGTCATCTATGCTCAATCGAACAACTTGCACTTGAACCCCCCTCCACCCGTACAAATTGTGCCGCCGACCGGTGAACTCATGCCCTTGATGGCTGTGGGTTGGGTCATGGAGATTCCGAGTGGGGGTTACTTGCGCCAGTGGCGGAAATCCCTCGGGCTCACCCAGGCGCAACTTGCCGATGAAAGTGGATTGACACAATCTGTCATCGCCAAGGTTGAGTTGGAAAGCGTGGATCCTCGCGCCTCGACGTTGAGAAAAATGGTCGCCGCCCTGCTTCGGTGCGAGCGCCCTGATCTGCCGCATACAGTTGGGGATATCATGGTCGAAGAGGTTGCGGTTCTCGCACCAAATGACACCGTGCAGTCGGCCATCGAGCGTATGGTTCGCGAGGGGATCAGTCAACTGCCAGTCGTCGCCGCCAACGGGGCGATCATGGGCTTGGTGTCCGAAGCAAGCCTTCTGGGCGTTGAAGTCAAACGAGATGCGATGGTTCAAACCGTTATGCAGATGAATTTCGAAGTGGTCAACCTCGGCGTGTCAATCACTGAAGGACGAAGGCTCTTGGTGGAACGGGAAGTGTTGTTGATCACAAACGCCGGCGTTTTGTGTGGGCTTGTCAGCCGCATTGACATGGTGCGGGCGTTGAGCAAAGAAGATGGGGACAATCACTGATTGTTTGCAGCGTCGGCGCCTTGAGGGGTGAGAAGCACGTTGCTTCCGTCTCGGTCGAGGTGGGGGATGGAGAGTGTGCCGCCGTTGACGGTGATTGGGCAGGTGATGCCGCAAGCTGGAGCGAGGTAGTCCTCTCCCGTTTCTGTCAACACAAGGCGAATACCGTGGCCTGCTGGCAGGAGGGCGTCGATCGCTTGGAACTCCATGAGCATCGTGAGGCTTTGTCCCGGAAGTACCGTAGTTGGGTCGCTGCCGCCCTGATGGTACCGGATGTCCATCGTGGCGTGACCGAGCCGGAGGCCGGTTTCTGCGTCTTGCATTTCAGCAAATATTTGGCCACCATCGAATGAGGCTTGTACGTCGAGGTGGAGGGTTGCTAGGCCCGAGATGAGCGTGTCCCGCATCTCATCGACGCTTGGGCATTCAAAGACGACTGAAGCGAGGGTCCCCCCACTGCCTGAAATGCCTTGAACACTGTTTCCGTTCTTTGTACAACCGTCGAGAGCGATGTCGTTCCATTGGCGATCTTCGGGCGGCCAAGTTGGTTCAATGCGCCATTCGCCATCGTTTCGTTGAATTTGAGCGTGGAGGTCTGGTTTTTCTCCGATGCCTTTGAGGTAATACTCGAACCACTCGAACAAATCTTGGCCCCAGTCCCAGCGGGTCATGTTCTGAATGGCTTCTCCGCCATATCCTGAATCTTGTGCGTTGTGTTTGCTCCATTGATCTGGGTAATTGTGCTCCCATTGACCGAGCATGCCGCGGACATCGAAGCCAGCATCGACGAAGATTTGGTACCACGGGAAGACCTGGTGGGGATCAACGTTCCAATCTTGCATCCCTTGAACCCAGTAGATGCTACCGTTGTAATTGGTCAGGGCTTTCGATATATGTTCTCGTTCTTCGTAATAGTTGGCCATGTAAGGGTCCAATTCACCCATGCCGTATGTGACTGGTCCCGCAAACAAGCCTTCGATGATGTCGGGGCAGATGTTGTCCAAATCATCGCCATTGTAATCCACGGTGCTGCCAAAATAATTCATGTGCATGATCTGGCTTCTCGCCTCAGCGCTGCCGTTTTTGTAGAGCAGCGGGTGCAAACCGGTGGTTCCTGAGATCGGAACAATCGTAGCGAGGTGTTCGCTGCCATGTACGGCGGCCTCCCATTGAGTGGCGCCTTCATACGACTTGCCGTACAGACCAACCTTGCCATTGGACCAGTTTTGCTTACCAAGCCACTCCACCGCTTGATGAATGCCCCAGCCTTCGCCTTCGCCTCGGTAATCAAAACAACCAGAAGATTCCTCAGTCCCGAACACTGATACTTGTGCAAATGCATAGCCATGCGGGATGTAATTGTCGTAAATGAACTCCCCACGGCCCGCACCAACCACATTTGTTGCACCCGATTCGCTGCCGGGTTGGCCGTAGGAGAAATAAGGGCTGACCACGGCAATCACCGGAACTTGTTCACCCATTTCGGTGTTTGAAGGCAACCAGTAGGACAGATGAACATTGGAGGTGGCCGGCCCTGTTTCCCACACACCCGAGGTGTCGACTTCGAAGGTGGCTTCTTGGACGTCCAGGGCGGTGTATGGTCCAGGTTCAAGCACGTAGGAGTAGCTGTCCGTCCAGTTCCATTCAAGCGCATGACGTTCAGAGATGTCCGGATACATCGCAGCCTCTTGCTCTGCGGCTTCTCCCGATGGTGATGCCCCGAGGCACCCCGAAAGGGGGCCGAGCAACACGAGGAGGGTCAGCAACCAAGCAGAGCGCATTGATTCTGCGGCACTGTCGGCCATCATGAATGTGATGATTGCTGTAACATCAAAAGGGGGCTCGTTCTCGCCGGGGTATGGAAGTCCTTGTCACGGGTGCCGCTGGGTTCATTGGCTCACATGTTGTTGAACGGCTCTTGCTCCAAGGCCACAGGGTCCGTGCGACCGCTCGAAGGGCCGAAACTGCCGAATTTTTGCAGGCGTTCAGACTCAATGACGGGGCCCAACTGGAAATTGTCGAAATGGATTTGCTCGATTCTGGCAGCGTCGATGCTGCTGTCGATGGGTGTCATACGGTGATTCATTGTGCTGCTGTACTGATGGTCGGCATTAGCGAGGTTCAACGCGACCTCATCGATCCTTCGGTCGCAGGGACCTCCAATCTTTGTAACGCGATAGCGAAGAGTGGGACGGTCACCACCATCATTCACACTTCTTCTGTTGCCGCAATTCGCAGTTCTCGTTATGAAAATGGAACGGTGTTTTCAGTGAACGATTGGTGCGAGGATGCGTCCGCCACGCTCAACCCGTATGGCTTTGCAAAGGCTGAGGGGGAGCGGGTAATGCGGGACTTTGTTGGTCGAATGAAGCAAAAAGAGCGTCCCCGTTTGGTCACCATTCATCCGTCGATTGTCTTTGGTCCAATTCACCATCCGCGTCACCTGAAAGGTTCGATGGCTTACCTGAAGCATTTTGCCGGGCGTTTACCGTTTGTACTCAACACCCACCTGAATTTTGTCGATGTGAGGGATGTCGCTGATGCGCATATCGCTGCCTTGACTTTGGGGCCCGATGGAGGGAGGATGATCATCCATACCGAAGGCATGTGGATGAAAGAAATAGGACATGTCCTTCGCCGGCTCAAACCTGATGGTAGGTTCCCAGTACGGGTTTTGCCTTCTTGGCTCGCATCGGTGATGGCAGCATTCCACCCAAAATTATCGGTGAAAACCGTTCGTTCAAGCCTGGGGCGGCATGTTGGGTATGATGTCGGTACAAGTTTTACCGATTTACAAATGACACCACGGTCCATCGATTCGACTCTATTAGACGGTTTAGACTCTCTGCCATAAAATCGAATTTTATCTTGTTTCTTGCCGCGCCGGTGTTTTCTTTTTATCGTATGAGGGGATGAAAATAACGAGGCGGGGGCATGGATGAGGCTACTTTAGTCCTGAATGTGATGTTGTATGTCTTGTTGCCTTTGTGGGGTTTGGCAAGCATGCTCGATTGGTGGTGCCATCGGGCCACAAACATCGAGGCTACTTCCGGACTTCGTGAGGCGAGTGTGCACCTGATCATGGGGGCACAAATTGGTTTACCACTCGTTCTGACGTTGATTTTTGAGGTCAATGTCCTCGTGATGTTGATGTGTTTCGCCGCACTTATCGCGCATGAATTTGTGGCGCATTATGACGTGCATTACACGACTGGGAAGCGGGAAATTAGTATTTGGGAAGTCCATGCTCATAACTACCTTGCAACGCTGCCGTTCTTCTTGCTCTTACTGATCATCGTCCGCAAATGGAGTGTGTTCGTCGATACGATTACACTCAATTGGGCCGGAGGATTCGGTCTCTCTCAGCGCACCGAACCGCTCGGGGCAACCGGCAATTATGCTGTTCTGTACATGACGAGTATGGGCGTGTTTGTGGTTGGCCCTTATGTGCAAGAATGGTGGCGATGTTACATGTATGAGCGCAAAATTGCCGCTGAGGTGGAACAGTGAGCGTCTACATTACCAGCACGGGCGCCTTCCTTCCAGGCCCCCCGGTTGCGGTCGAAGAGGTCGAGGGGGTGCTTGGCGCCGTTCATGGAAAGCCATCATCATTGAGGGTTCAGATCCAAAAGGCAAACAAAATTCAAACACGACATTACGCCATTGATGAACACCAACAAACCACTCACAGCAACACTCAGATGGCGTCCAATGCAGCCACTCAATGCCTGGATCGAGCCTTCATACCTCGAGAAAAGGTGGGCATGTTGGCCGTCGCAACGACGCAAGGCGATCATCCGGCCCCGGGTATGGCGAGCATGGTCCAAGCGGAACTCGGTCTTGCTGAACTTGAAATTCTGACGGCGCACGGGATTTGTTCATCGTCGATGATGGCGCTCAAAGCCGCATGGAACAGTTTGCGCCTTGAAGAGCACGAGGCTGCGCTTGTGGTCTCGAGTGAATTGGCGAGTCGGTTGCTGAAAAAACAGAGGTATGAGGCTGCGACCGGGTCGACATTTGCCGAGAAGCGGATTGACTTCAATACGGAATTTCTTCGGTGGATGCTCTCTGATGGCGCCGGTGCGTTGCTGCTTCAAAACAAACCTGCTCCAAGGGGATTGAGTCTACGAATTGATTGGGTCCGGGGGTTTTCACACGCGCATGCCTTTCCAACCTGCATGAGCGTTGGTTCGGCTGGACGGGTTGAGGATGAGCGGACATGGCAGGATTATGACACCTATGCTGAAGCTGAAACGGCAGGGGCGTTGCTGTTACGGCAGGATGTGCGCTTGCTCGATAACATTCTACGGATGGGTGTTGATGGATACCTTCGTTTAGCTCAAGAAGGCGTTTCAAAGCCCGCCGAAGTCGATCACTTTCTTTGCCATTATTCGAGCCACCATTTCAGAAATAAAATCTTAGATTTATTGGATGCCGCCGGCGTTGGCATTCCCGAAGAGCGGTGGTGGACCAACCTCTACACGCGTGGCAACACGGGTGCAGCATCGCTGTTCATCATGATCGACGAATTCTTACGGACCGACGAGGTTGAGATTTCTGAAGGCCAAACTATCCTGTGCTTTGTCCCAGAGAGCGGACGATTTAACACGACGTATATGCAACTGACAGTGGTGAAACAATGAATGATGGAGAAATCATGATCGAGGGTGCTCCGAACGCCCCATCTGACGACAAAGGGCCTGACGGTATTGATTTGAATCCAAACGCTCAGGCGTGTTTGCAGCAGTTGTTACGAGTTTGGCTTGGATTCGAACGTGATTTGTCTACGGTGCCGATGTTGCGTCGAATCGATTTGGGCACATACACGGTAGAAGATCACCAATGCCTGCTCCGTAACCTTCGCCAACAGGTCATCGAAGGTTCGCGTTGGATCACGCGGGCCGCGAGCAGTTTTGATCGAAATCATGCTGAAATCCGTTCAACTATTATTTCTCATGCGGTGGACGAGCACCGGGATTATGAGTTACTTGAGAAGGATTACGTCGCCTCCGGGGGCCGCCTCGAAGATATTCTTGCTATGGAACGAAACATCGGCAGTGAAGCGCTGCATGGCTACTTGATGCATCGCTCATCCCGTCCAAATCCAATCGATTTGCTCGGGGCCATGTGGATTATTGAGGGGCTTGGCGAAAAAATGGCTCGGTCTTGGGCTAAACAGATTCAAGAATTGACGGGCCTCACTGAAGATGCGACTCGATTCATGACCTACCACGGGCACAACGACGGGGACCACATGTTGCGATTCTATGCCATGCTGGACGAAGTCTGTATCGATGAGAAAGCAAGTGCTTCAATTGTCAAAACATCCAAGGTCGTCGCCAGACTGTACCGATTGCAACTGGAGGAAGTCGAACATGGCCTCGAATGAACAACAATTGACGCGCAAGCAACGCCGGATTGAGCGGAAACGTACCAAGGCAATGGCTGCGAACCACGGACGGATGCCGGCAAGCTTGAGCGACGCTCTTGTTGGAGACGATAGTTTGCCCCTCGATGCTGCTGCAAAGGAATACTGGGTCAAGGATCTGCAAAACCCACTTCGTATCATCGTTCTCCCGACCCTTCGGATTTTACTCACGATGACGCTTCACATTACCTATTACCTCAAGAGATTGCTCCCCATACAATGGAAAGCCCACGGTTTTCTTCAGTGGCAGATTTGCTTTTTCATGAAGTATTTCGTGCGCCCGGAAGCGAATGTGCTCATTCTTCGACACTTTCAAGCCGAAAGTAACCTGCTCAATTTCGTCATTGATAACTCGGGCAAAAAAGACGTGGCCCCGGTGCTCATTTATCCAAAAATGATTCGAGATTTAATGGTTCAAACTTTCGTTCACCACGACCAGGGTGTTCTGATGACCATGCGGGACCTTGAGCAACCCGATCGAAGCAATTGGCCGATTGAAAAGGGAGATTTGGCATGGACCAATTGGAATCCCGTTCGAGTCGATTACAGCGTGGACCGAAAAAAGTGGACCCAGTTCCTTGATTTCGAAACCGCCCATGAGCTGTTCAAAACTTCATTCTGTTTCTGGCTCACTTCAAAGGAATACGAGGCTGCGATCAATTCGTTCCAATTTGATCATTCAGTCGGCTTACTCATAGATGACATCGTCGGAGCAGCGCATTTTGCTGATATTGCCTACAATCGATTCCCGATGATCATCGTCGGGCCAACTGGGCTTTCATATCGTTTCTTGATGCACGGATTCTTTGTCGAGCACGTGCATGCTCACCTTGAGCAAATGAGAACGGCTGTTGGGTTGGAGAACTAAACATGCTCCTGCGCCGAGCGGATCTCTTGTCGATCACCTACATGGCAGCCTACCCCGGTTTGATGGCTTGGCAGTGGTTCAACGGAATTGAGTGGTACCTGGTTGCTGTGATGCTTGTTCTTTCGGTAGGATTGGCCGTCGTCCAGCACAATCACACCCATCTTCGTATGTGGACCTCCCCTTGGCTCAATAAAGCGACTGACCTCTGGTTGAGCGTCGTCCAAGTAACCCCTACCTTCGTTTTCTTCCCCTCCCACATTGGCAACCATCATCGCCACAAGCACGGCCCTGAAGACGAAACCAGAACCTACCGTTTTGGCGGGCACCATAACACCATTATCGGTTATGTTCTTCACCCATTCCAGGCCCTGTTTGTTTTGCCAAGAACCTTGTTGGGGTATGCAAGAAAAAGAAGTTCGTTGGGAGATTATTGGCCGCTTATCCAATTCTTTTTCATTGGAGGGGTCTCACTCGCTTTAGCGTTCATTGATGTTCGGCTTTGGCTCTTGCTGGTTTTGGCCCCGCAGCTGCATGGCTTACACTGGTTGTTGGCCGCCAATTACCTTCAACATGCGGGGGCTGAACCGGGTACTGGGCCAGATGCGGCCACGGATGGTTCACTGAAATCTTCAAGGAACTTTACCGGGTGGATGAACTATTTTTGGTTCAACATTGGTTTTCATACCGCCCACCATGAAAATGGAAAAACCCACTGGTTTGATCTGCGTAAAAAGCACGAAGAATACGTCGAAAGGGTTCCAGGGTGGTTGGTGATCAACAGTTTAGCATGGTACTTCATTCGGGTCTTGGTTTTCCAGCGTGGGCGCAATCGGTTTGATGTGGTTGACCGTTGAGGCCCGGCCGCAAGATATGAGGGGCGGGTCGCTCTGGGTTGAACCATGCAGGCAGCCGATGTTTGGGGTCAGCGATGGTCAATGAACGACTTACCGATGGCTCGAACCTACATGGAAGTTGCATGCAGAAAGCAAACACTCGTTTGCCTCGCAGCGGACCGTTCGACAATGGCCGGCCTGAACCAGCTCATCGACCAAGTTGGCACTCATGTTGCGGCGCTAAAGACGCACGTGGATTTGATTGATGACTGGACGCCCTACTTATGGAGAAAATTCTGTGAGAAGGCCAAAGCCGCTGATTTGTTGATCTTTGAAGATCGAAAATTTGCAGACATTGGGGGCATCAGTCGCAAACAGATGTCTGGCATCTATGACATTCGCTCGTGGTCTGATTTGGTCACGGCACATTTGATTTCAGGCCCAGATATCGTCGATGGTTTGCAAGCTGGATGGGGCGATGTTGGGCGGCAGGGTGGCGTGTTGTTGCTGGCACAAATGTCGAGCCGCGGCAACCTATTGGCGCCGGAGTACACCGCTAAAGTGGTGGCGAAAGGGAAAGCCCACGATGGCGTGTTTGGATTCATCGGTAACGGCTCGAGGCCCGAAGAACTTGCCCAATTGCGCAACCAAGTTGGCGATGGTAAGCTCATCTGGACGCCGGGTGTGAATCTGGCGGTCGGTGATGGGGAAATGGGTCAGCGGTACGGCGACCCAAGAGAAGCTGTGCTTGCTGGATCAGATTGCATCATCGTTGGCTCTGGTATCCATAAGGCAGACGACCCTGGTGCTCAAGCGAAGGCCTATGCGGATGCTTCGTGGCAGGCGTTATGCGACCGTACGAGTGAGTCCTGATATGAAGCAAAGGG
>DAFX01000012.1:1217-1717 GCA_002495535.1 Euryarchaeota archaeon UBA433 | reverse complement strand
AGTGCGTGCGACCGCCCCGCTTACCCCTCTGGGGCAGCAGTAAATGGCATGACGTAACACCATTTAATCGATTGAGTAACCAAGTTTTTGGTTGAGGGTTTTCTTCCATTCAAGGGCATTATACCACCCACACCCTCTGCCAATGTTGGTCGTAGAGCTAATGCTACATGACGAGCCAGGAGTGGCGGTACCGCATTACCAAGTTGGAACATAGCACGTTTCATAGTTCCTTGAAAGAAGAAATCATCAGGGAAACTCTGCAATCGAGCCATCTCCCTAGCAGAAATACATCGATCCAATTCATGGTGTATATGCGTTCCACCATGGTTTTCTTTGACGGTCATAGATGGACGACCGCGATATTGTCGCTTGAAAGCATCTGCATATGTATCATATAGAGAATGCCCGGGCGCGACTTTCTTGATTCGCTCAATCGTTGATTTTCGATGAGCAGTCCATTCGTGATTGATTGAAGCATCCCGTGGTGCATTTTTGAGGTC
>DAFX01000012.1:0-876 GCA_002495535.1 Euryarchaeota archaeon UBA433 | reverse complement strand
TGTTCAATTGTGATGTGGTTTTCAGGGCTAAGGAGTTCAATTGGGTATGGGTTCGCAACGCCAAAACGATTTGCAATGAAAATAGTCCTCGGCCTATATTGGGCAACACCGAAATCTGCGGACTCCAAAACTCGGGCCGTAATGGTGTATCCAATGTCATTGAAGGAATGGAAAATTTCGTCCATAAATCGCCCGTCATCCATCGTAACAATACCTGGTACATTCTCACCAACCACAAACATTGGATTGAATAATTTAGTGAATCTAACCATCTGCTTGAATAGTTGATTTCGTTGGTCTTCAGGGTCCCTTTCACCTGCAACAGAAAATCCTTGACAAGGGAATCCTCCCGCTAGAACATGAACTTCTTGTCCATCAATCATACGAAGGGCTTCTTCATCAGTCAAATCATGAATGTCATCTGACCATACCTTTGCGTCCTTGAAATTGGCATCGTATGTTGCTGCAGCATCAGGGTCAATTTCCACCCCAAGGATCGATCTAAATCCCGCATCTTCAAAGCCCTTTGACAATCCACCACAGCCCGAGAAAAGGTCGACGGTATTGTACGTGTTTCCATCAAAATCGACATTCTTGGTATCAACGAGAATCTTGTTCTTCGCAAAAAGCGAGGCTTCTAACTTCGCCTTGACTTTGGTGTACCTCGAAGTTTGTGGTTTCTTGGTCGTTGATTTCCCTTTGCCAATAGACATCTTATTTCACCTAACATTCGACTCAATCAGCGATGGTAGATAAAGCGTAGGAGGGGGGGTCAATAAAAGTGAAGGTGAAAAATTTGTCTAGCAGTGCGATGATTAATATGCACTGGTCGCAAGAGATAGCGTCTGTATCGGCCCACTGAATCCCCTTTGTATC
>DAFX01000069.1:766-3700 GCA_002495535.1 Euryarchaeota archaeon UBA433 | reverse complement strand
GTGGCGTTCCAGCTGGATGGAATATCCAGTGGGTGGACGACCAATACGACAACATGAACGTCGGTGAAACCCGCCAAGCAAGCCTTCAGATCACTGCACCAGCAGATGTCGTACCGGATTATTATGGATTCAGACTCTTTGCCGGTTCAACCCAAGGGAACGTTTCCACCTCGACAGTTGTCGTGGTTCACATCGATGCAGATCACAATTTGAGTGTTTCATTCCTCGATCAAGATGCGGATTTCATTCCAGGTACAACCCAAAACACAACCGTATCGGTCACCAACACCGGCAACGCTGAAGCAGATTTTGACTGGACAGTCAGTGCTGTCTCTGGACCTTGTTCCTTTGGATTACCCGCAGCCTCAACTCTTGCTCTCTTACCGGATGCATCAGTTGATGTTGTCGTTCAAGTTGATGTTCCAGCAACCGCCACTGTTGCAGATTCTTGCGTCTTCCATTTCTCGGGCTCAACGTCTGATGCAGGTGCAATGATGACTGCAGGGGAAGGAACGTTTAGCATTGCGATCGATGAACTCATTGATTTTGGCCTGAGCACTTCAGTTTCGAGCATCACCGCACAAACAGGAGGGGCTTCTGTCTATGACGTACGTTTGCACAACAACGGTAGTGAAAGCCGAACTTTCAACCTCCAAGTCATGGCTCAACCTGGTCTTAGTACGGTCATTGTGTCGCCAACTGACATTGTGGTGGCAGCTGGAGAAAGCGGAGTATGGAGCATTGAAACATCTTCTTCCGAAGGGGCCGTTGGAATCTATGTCCAGCATTTCCAAGTGACAAGGGGCGGCCAAACGGCCACGGCCAGTGTCGAAATCGATGTTCTCCCTACATCACAAATTGAAATATCTGGTCCTCTCGATGGGCGTATATTGATGCAACCAGGAACAATGACGAGTACTGCGTTCATGGTGAGCAATACGGGCACTGGGAATGTCTCTCTCGTAGCTTCTCTTTCTGGTTTACCATCTTCTGTAGAAGCTGAGATCAGTCACACTTCGCTCACGCTCAGCGTCGGTGAAAGTATGGAAATTCATCTCAATCTCACTTTGGCCAGCAACGCACAACCGGGTAATCACCCCCTCACACTTGGCTTCGGTGGTTCGGGCGCCACAGCAACAGAACAGATTGATTTGCAAGTTCAAGACCGATTCGCAGTTACCGTCTCAAGCGCTTTGGATGAAGTGATTGCCGGCCCGGCAAATAACGCCTCGGTCTTCTTCGACATCACCAACGCAGGAACGACGACAGATCTGTTCCAACTCAATCTCGTTGAGTTTGACGATGCAGAATGGTTTTCATTCACCTTCTCAACCACCTCAATTTCGATTGATGCAGGCCAAACAACAAGGGTCGAACTTTCCGTGCGCGAAACCGCAACCGGAGCGCCATCTGGCGGGGTTGACGTGGCATTGCAAGCTACATCGTCAAACGATGAAACTGTACAAGAGCATCATAATTTGACCGTTCGACCTCAGCTTGCTGGAGCAGAAATCACGGTTATTGCTGATGATGACGCCGCACAACCAGGGTCGATGATTTACGGAACCGTTGTGGTTCAGAACACTGGAAATGGTTTCGATCAACTTCTCTTGACAACCGTCGGCATGGATTGCGGGGTCACCTCCCAATTCGCTCTTGAAGCCGGTGCTTCCTCTACTGCAGTAGCTTGGTCGTGTGTTCTTCCTGTTGACGCACAGGCAGGATTAGGGGAGTTGGTGTTTAGAGTGACAAGTTCAGCTCGCTCTGAGTTTGTGACCACGTTCGCCGAGATCTACACCGTTGAACCGTCGTGGGATGCCAATAATGTCATTCAAATCACAACGAGTTCAAACGAATATGCTGTGCTCTATTCTGGAGGCACAACCATCGTGGTGACCGTTGAAAACCTCGCCAACACCCAAGTGAGTGGGGTGCTCGATCATGCAGGAGACGGGTCTGCAATGTTCATTGAACAATGGACCCGTTACTTGGACAATGCTTCGACTTCTAATTTCGTGCTCGCTCCTTACGCAAGTGCAGATTTCGAATTGAAACTCACCTCGAATGTGGAAGCCGAAGAAACGGCCGATTTGTTCATCAAGGCAACCTTCACCATCGACGCAACCACCACAACTTCATCCGACCAATCAGAGAACTTCATTGTCGCTGTCGCAGGTCCAGCACAGGCCCCGCAAGGTGTTACATTACCACTTGGCATTCAAATGGACCAATCTTCAACGCTCAACGCACTGCTAGGTGGTTGGGGCTTTGCTCTGTTGCTCATCGGCGCGATGTACCTGCGTCGCCCTCGCTCAGTAAGCGAAGAATCAGAGGCTGCAACTGAGGAAGTTGAGCAGGCAGAAGATCCCGTTGATGAACCGTCTGAAGAACTTGGTTACAATGAATGCCGAATGGAGAATGGTAAGGTGAACTGCCCTTCATGTGACGCTCGGCTTGGTGTGCCACGTAGCAGTCAGCCACCATTTAGGTTCAGTTGTCCGAAGTGCACTACGATGATCCGTGTTGTTGAGTGACATCACTGCGGCGATGTCCGTTGGGCGATCAACAAAAAAGCAGTGTGGCCAAATGGTCCGTTGACCGGACGCATGCCACCCTTCGAGGCTTTACCCCATTGTCGTTCCATAAGTTCACCAGCCCATTCGACCTCGAGACCCGCCCCTTCAGCAGCCTCCCATGCCAATTCAACTTGGCTTGTGACGGGGCAATAGCACGCTAAACGACCACCTACAGCAAGCAAAGGTGCGACCGCTTCAATTGCGGTTGGGTGTTGGGGCAAATCAAGAATGATGCCATCAAATTCGGTGCAATGAGACTTGATTTCGTCGATGACGTCTTCGATGGGGCCCTCGATATGATGATGGCTTGGAAATTCCAACCAAGATTGCTGAGCACGAGCCATATTTTTGAGACCCC
>DAFX01000069.1:0-470 GCA_002495535.1 Euryarchaeota archaeon UBA433 | reverse complement strand
TTGCGGAGCGGGAGCCATATTTTTGAGACCCACTTCTGCGTGTTCAGAACGCGGCTCAACCGTCACATGTGTGCCAGAGCCACCCAACGCCCGAGCGATGTGCATCGAGAGTCCTGCGCTTCCAAGTCCTGCCTCGAGAATTCGATCGCCAGATCCAATGCCGAGACGCGCAAGAAAATAACCGGCATCTTTAGCGCTGATAGTTTGCGCTCGACGAACCATTCCCTTGGTAAGTTCTGGCAGTCTTGGCGGCATCCTTGTCAACTGTTTCTGGCCAAGTGTGATGACGGTTCCATAAGCCGCATCGCCAATAGTTTCGATCGGGTCAAACACTCCGAGACCTTTGATTTTACGTACGCCCGGGGTCATTTCAACGACGTGGACTTTTCCTGATTGTTCGACGAGCACAGCCCAGGTATCGTTGTCCATGATGAAGGCCAATCGCCACTCGGTTTCAATCCTTCGTGGAT
>DAFX01000017.1 GCA_002495535.1 Euryarchaeota archaeon UBA433 | reverse complement strand
ACCATGTCCGTACACCGCAATGCGCGTAAGGTCACGACACACACGCTTCTGGAAATGAAACGTGCTGATGAAAAAATCACAATGCTCACTGCGTATGATTACTCCTTGGCCAAACTGGTCGACCAAGCTGGCGTGGATGTCATTCTCGTGGGCGATTCTGCATCGAATGTGATGGCCGGACAGGTCACCACAGTTCCCATGACGCTCGACCACATGATCTACCATGCTCAATGCGTTCAACGTGCAGTCGATCGAGCACTCATTGTCGTTGATATGCCGTTTGGAACCTATCAGGGAAATTCAGCAATTGCACTTGAATCAGCCATTCGAATCATGAAAGAAGCTGAAGGGCACGCTGTGAAATTAGAAGGTGGTTCGGAAATCATTCAATCGATCGAACGGATCCTCACAGCAGGAATCCCCGTGATGGGGCACCTCGGGCTCACCCCGCAATCGATTTACAAATTTGGCACCTACACCGTACGCGCCAAAGAAGAAGAAGAGGCAGAGAAACTCATTGCTGATGCGAAGTTACTCGAGGCTGCTGGCTGTTTTGCCATCGTCTTTGAAAAGATTCCTCGAGAGCTCGCTAAGCGAGTCAGTGAATCAATCAGTATCCCTACAATTGGAATTGGTGCCGGACCTGATTGCGATGGTCAAGTGCTCGTCCTGCATGACTTGCTCGGCATCACCATGGACTTCTCACCACGGTTTTTACGCCGCTATCTCAACCTAGCGGAAGACATCAACACCGCGATTACAAGTTATTGCGAGGATGTTCGTTCTGGGGACTTCCCCAATGATTCCGAGAGTTACACTTCGTGATCACATCATTTGAAAAACGACCAGAGCACCTGCAAATGCACCAAGATCAACGCCCATGGCGTGCCATAGCCCGTAAGAAAATGGTGGCAATTGTTGCCTCCCCCATAGCATCGAGAGGGCGGCCCAAGCCAATAAAATCGCATACATCCCACAGAACAGGGCGCCCCATCCCGAAAGCCACACCACACAAAGTGGCAGCGCCAGTGCTGCAAAACCGAAACCATACTCGAGGCATCGTGTAAACGAAGTATGGACAAGCGTTCTGTAAATCAATGGAAAGAACACAAGCATAACCAGGAGCGCAAACTGTACGGGGTTTGGAGCAAACACTGAATCCAAATCTGGTAAAATATAATGTTGCCATGCCCCGCCGAGGGCTGCACCGAATAGAGCAGGAGCGAGAATATGTTTGAACCCCGTTTTCAAGTCCTCGAGCAAGGAATGATCGTTGGTGGGGAGTTCAGTGATGCCGATTTCGCCCTCCATGAACCACCGAAATGGCCGTCTTGTTTGAGTCTTGGGTCCAACCCCGCTTTCGAAGGGGAAACGCCGATGTCGATATAGCCCTCAAGCGCTTGGCTTGTTTCATGACGCAAGGTGAAATTGTTGCTGGGTGTTTGGCACCTCATCCTCCTCATTTGGTCTATGCAGAAAATCCACCACAAAACGAACCGGTGGCTGAAGGCGGCTGGGAGCAATTACGATGGGGCTATGAACGCCTACGTGAATCGCTGAAAGATGTCGAATACGATGCAATTGTATTGCTTTCGCCTCACTGGCAAACTTACGTTGGCACCCATTTCCTCGGCCTGCCGAATTTCAAAAGCCTCTCCGTCGACCCGGTGTTCCCCAACCTCTTCAGGTACCACTATGACCTCAACATCGATGTTGAATTGACATCGCTCATCCACGACAAAGCCGCCGACGCTGGTTTGGCTGTCAAATTGATGGAGAACCCTGACTTCCGTGTGGATTACGGCACCATCACAACCGGCCACATGTTCAATCCGTCTTGGGATAAGCCACTGGTGGTGATCTCAAGCAACCGTTCAAGGGATTATTACTCGGTTGAAGTCATGCAAGAAATGATGATTGAGTTGGGCAAGGTGACGCGCCAAGCCATCAAAGAAAGCGGAAAAAAAGTCGTGGTTCTGGCAAGCAATTCGCTTTCACACCGACACTTTACGACGGAGTCTGCCATCCCAGAAGACATGAGCAAAGAACACATCACCAGTCACGCAATGCATCTATGGGACATGCGCATGATCGAGTACTTCCGCACAGGACAAGCACAGCGAATTCTAGATGAAATGCCAGAATTCACTGAACAGGCAATCGCAGAAAGCGATGGAGGAGGTTTGTCATGGCTTCTCTCGACGCTTGACACCCCGACCTATCCGGCCACACTCCACGGCTATGGCACTATCATTGGCACTGGAAATGCCATTGTGGAATGGCCAGAACGTCAACACAAGGAGGTTGTCGAATGAGCGACGGAAAACTTGTCGGATCCTACATCGTTCCGGTTCACCCACATACCGTGTTGGTGCCGGAACAGAACGAAGGATGGCAACGGTTGCGCAACGCCTTTGATGACGCAGCACAGCGAATCAAAGATGCTGATGCCGATCTACTGATCATCTATTCAACAACTTGGCCGAGCATCATTGGCCATCAGATTCAAGCAAATCCGAACCCTGAATGGGTCATGGTGGATGATGATTTCCACGACCTTGGTTCAATCCCTTACTCGTTCAACATCGATGAAGAATTTGCTCATGCCTGGAACGATGCAAATGAAAAGCGCGGTTTGAAATCACGCACCGTCAACTACACAGGGTTCCCAATTGACGTCGGGTCGGTTGTTGCCTTGAAATTGCTCAATCCTGATAATGCAATTCCATCTGTGATCGTTTCGTCGAACGTCTATGCGAACCGAGCTGAAACTACCGTTCTCGCAAAATCATGCCTTGATGTGATTAAAGCCACAGGTCGAAAGGCTGTCGCAGTCACAGCAATGTCCCTGTCCAATCGAATGTTCACCGCTCCGATCGAGCCAAAGGATGACAGAATCCATTCTTTGAAAGACGACGAATGGAACCGGAAAATTCTGGAGTTCCTAGGCGAGGGTCGTTTGGAGGACGTAGGTCAACTATCTCGAACCATCCATAGACAAATCCGCGTCCAAAAAGTAGTCGCCTTCAAACCGATGTGGTGGCTTTCTGGCATGAATGAAAACCGCAACAATCTGACGGGTGATGTGCTTGCTTACGAAGCGATTCATGGCGCAGGTGGGGCAGTCGTCCATCTGGATCCCAAACCATCAGGTGCGGGTGACAAGGAATATGATGAGGATGATGTCGACTTTTTCCATGGGGAACGCAACGTCCTCGATGCTGAAAACGAAAATGATTCGTTCGAATCTGATGCGCCGGCACAATCTGCTCAAACAACAAGCTCAGGGGCTGGGCCCGCTCTATGGGAGCCGACAACCGGCGAGAATTCTGTCAACAGTCAAGCAGCACCGAAACCAGTTGGTATGTACCCGCACGCAAGGCGGGTGGGTGATTTACTCTATCTTTCTGGAGTCGGACCGCGCCAACCAGGCACCAATGCGATCCCCGGCGGCCCGATCACTGATGCGAATGGAAACCCTCTGGAGTACGACATCAAAGCACAAACGCACGCTGTAATCGATAACATCACTCGTATTCTTGAGGAAGCAGGAGGAAGCATCGATGACGTCCTTGATGTCACGTCCTTCCTCGTCGATATGGATCGAGACTTTGGTGGTTACAATGAAGTCTGGGCTGAGACCCTTGGAAAGGTGGGTCCAACAAGAACCACGCTTGCCATCCGTGCCCTTCCCACACCGATCGCTGTGGAAATGAAAGTCATAGCAAAGGCCCCGACATCTGATTGAGTTCCGTTTTTCGGGGAACTGCATGAGGATTTGCTCCACAAGGCTATAGGATTTGGGCGTTTCCAAAGGGTTACGGACCCTCTTCCGGTTGTTTTTCGGGGAATGCCTATGAATTTGAAACAAACAGCTTCCAAACTCGTCAAAGGAGACGTGAAAGGTGTAATCGAAGATGTTGCGGACACCTTAGAACGCAGCGTAGGACTCAGTGGCGTTGTCATCATCGCAATTGCATCGATGGTTGGCTCTGGCCTGTTTGTCATGCCAAGTTTTGCAGCCGACATCATGGGACCCGGTATTTGGATGGCTTTCTTGCTCTCTGCTTTGGTCGTCTTCCCAGGTGCGATTTCAAAATCTGAACTCGCCTCTGCCATGCCTTCCAGCGGTGGATCCTATGTGTTCTTAGAACGGACCTACGGGCCGCTCTTCGGAACAGTAAGTGGTTTGGGGCTCTGGGCATCATTCCTTCTCAAGGCCGCCTTCGCCTTGATTGGTTTCTCAGCCTACATGTATGCGTTGACAGAATACTTCGACGTCGAGGTCAACATGCAAATTCTCTCAATTGTAACCCTTGCACTCATCACTTTCCTCAACATCCTCGGTGTCAAGAAAATCAAAGCCGTTCAAACTCCAATCCTTGGGGTCACGATGGCGCTTTTGCTCTTGGTATGTATCCTTGCATTGTTTGATGGAAACGCTGATTTCTCGCGCCCCCTCACCACCAAAGGTGGTTCATTTGGTGAACAATCCTTCAAGGTCGCTGAAGCAGCAGCATTTGTGTTTGTTGCCTATGCAGGCGTGATTAAGGTTGCAGCCATCGGCGGTGAAATCAAAGATCCTGGACGAAACCTTCCGCTTGGAATCCTGATTTCTTTGGGTCTTGTTACGTTTTTGTATTGCGCTGTAACATTCATCATGTTTGCAGCCGTTCCTGAAGAAGCATACCAGGTTGATGGGAAACCCGTGGAAAACCCAGTGTTCGTGTTTGTCGACTATGTTGCTGGAACAAAAATCGGATTGCTCGCTGCCTTCCTCGCTGTTTTGACAATGGCATCTGGGGCACTCTCTGGAATCCTTGCGGCCTCTCGTTTCGTCTTTGCAATGGCTCGAGACAACCTTTTGCCGCAAGCTCTTGAAACTGTCAACGCCAAGTATGAAACTCCGCATTGGCCAATCCTGCTGACTGGGTTTGCAATGCTCTTGGCCATCCTATTCCTGCCTGTTAAGGACGTAGCCAAGTTGGCATCGGGCTTCCAGATCATGGTCTTTGTTGCGGTCAACTCATCGGTCATTGTTCTACGAAGGTCACCACAGGCACAAGAATGGTACAAGCCTGATTACAAATCACCGTTGTACCCGTTTGTACAAATATTTGGAATCATTTCAGGGGTTGCCCTTGTGTACCTCATGGGTGAAAAAGCACTGATTGGAGCTGCAGGTGCAGGTGCACTTGGTGCTATCACTTACATTGGGTATGGACGCAAACACAACCAGGTGATCACAACACCGTTCAAGAACCTCCGTGAACAGTTTTCCAATCCTACAAAAGCAGAACATGATTTGCGTCTTGCTGCGTTCAAGGCCGCAGATTTGGGCTTGAAAAACCACCTCACCTTACCAGAATTCATCAACGCCCTAAAGGCGCTTGGCGTCTCCTACACCAACGATGAATTCAGGACCGTGTTTCACAAGGCAGACACCGATGAGAATGGGGTGTTGGACATTGATGAGTTCATGATCCTCATCGAAACCATCGATGACGGGCCTACGAAGTCAGAAGCAGAGTGAGCCATTTCCATTGATGGATTGGGGCGACAACCCGATCGATGAACAACTTGCTCCAAAGTGAAGCGGTCCAGCACAAGGAGGCAGCAATGATGTACAACAAATCGGTGTCATCCTCGGTGGGTTGCCAAATTGGCATTATTCCACCCTTGTCCAAGATCCATCTTCGCCGACGTTCCAATATTGCACTTCACTGCTGACATCGACATACCATCCCGATTCACCCTGAGTGGTACCCGGAGCAGCTTGCATCACACCAACTTCAGCGGCTTTAGCGGCGAGTGTTGCTCTGAGTTCATCCGAAAGTTCACCGCCTGGTGGGTCATCGGCGGTTTCTTCAATTTCTGATTCTTCTGATTCATCAGACTGGTAATCATCTTCCTCTTCGAAAGCATCCTCAACCCACTCATCATCTTCTTCCTTGTTATTGACTCGGCGAACGAGCACAACCAAGGTCACAAGAATCAATCCCAATAGGAACGATGCAAGGGTCATCGCTGTATTTGTCGACCCGACCGCCCCTCCAAACAAGACCGCTTCGACATCGAAAAATCGCTGAGTGATGAGGCCGTTCCAGTTGACCGTACATGACCGATCGTCGCCGGCAGAATTGACGTTCAATTCCCAAGTATCACCAGTGACATAACTGGCTTTACCTGCTGAACATGACACGGTGGTATTTTCAGGTTCGACGATGACAATGTTGTCGAATTCATCGACGCCTCGAAGTTGTAAGAGCACGGTGTCCCCTTGAGCAATATCAAATCCGTCGATTTCCGCCAAAACCCGAACGGCTTCGCCAGGTTGGATGTTCAAATCAATGGTGTGCGTGGCATCGGCTTGAGTGAATGTGAGATCATAAGTTCCGGCCATTTTTCCGGTGAAATCCCAATACCCATTCCCAGAGGAAGAGGCATCCAAGACTCCGAGGGTCTGATTGAGTGTGATTGAAACATCGGTTGCTGGAGCCAAGTTACCGTGCGCATCAATGACCTGAATGAAGATTTCAGAGGCCACGCCTGCATTCACCGTCAAACCCGTTTCGTAATCCGTGACAAGATTTCTTGCCTCACCTGCAACCACTGTCAATCGAATTGTTGCAAAGATTCCGTTTGCATTTGCACGAATTTCATGCCCGCCAACTTCTGTTGGCATCCAATGCATATCTGCCAGCATCAATTCGACCGTGGCGTCCTCACCATCAACGGTCCAATTCAAGCCAATCTCGTCAAGTTCATTACCAAATCCATCGTAAAATTTCGGATTCAAATCAAGAGGGGTGTCTGAAGCAAGGATGGTGTTTGCACCGCTCAATTCGATGAAAGCCAATTCACCGGTATGGGTCTCCTCTTGGAACACGCTATCGTATCGAAGTGCGGAACTTGCATCAAACCATGAGGCTTCGACGCGCCATGTGTCGAGCGAACGGGGCGATATTGTAGCGTACCCTTCATAGGCAGTGAAATACGATTCATTGCCGCTTACGAGGGTCATCGATCCGTTCACCATCCACTGGTTGCCGACTTGGTCAACGGCCCAAAAAGACAGAACGCTTTGTAATCCTGCTCTCAAGATGGAAGGCTCGAGTGTGAGCATCGTTTCAATGGCTCCACCGTGGACAACATCGACATCTAAGGAGGAGGGGGAGCCTTCATCCATCACCGTAAGCGTGTGCGAGCCCATGGCACCGGGCGTCCAATGCACCCTGCCATCGACAAGAGCAAGTCCTCCACTGCTGGTGGTGAAGTTTGCGAGCGGCGGTGTGAATGAGCCCGTGTACCCATTGGCGTCGGTTCGTGTAGTCACCAACTCATAGGTCTCTCCAGCCACGAACTCGGCATGGTCGCCAAGTACGGTGAGTTGAGAGAGCGAGGCATCAGCAGGGACGACGCGTATGGTCGACTCACCCGTCACGTTTCCAGCAGAAACGCTGAGGTTCCATACCCCTGGATAGGTCGCAGTGAACCGACCAACCGGACTTATCGTGCCGTTTTCAGCAGTCCATGATTTGTAGCCTGCAGCCGTGTGGTTCATTTCGAACCCGTTTTGATCAATCAAACGAACTTGGAGGTAAACTGATTCACCACTCCGCAATTGCAGATCGTCCTCGAAAAGGAACTGGTGAGGGTCGCCTGCTACAACCTCAACCATTCTGTTGTCTTCCATCTGATTGAGGCGAGCTCGAACATGAACTTCTCCGAGTTCTGTAGGAATCCACTGAGGGGTGCCTGTGCCTGCATACATCCCATCGAGGGTCCAAACTACACCGTTCGCTGGTTTTGCATTTCCACGAGCATCGAGTACATTTGCTTCAAGTGTGGTGCTCAATTTTGCATGGGCCGTTGATGTCGTGATGGCCAGCGATTGACCAACACCCGCGTTGACGGTGATGTTGAACACATCGACGAGTGCTCCGTTGCTCGCTTCAATACTGATCAATCCGGCCTGCCAAGGGTAGAACGTACCATCATCGCTAATGCTGCCATTGCTTGCAGTCCAGTTGACATCTCCCGATACAACATTGTTTACTGCATCATAGAGTGTTGCCTCAAGCATCACCACTTCATCAGCGGTGATTGAATACACTGGCGAGGTGATTGAAATGCGGACCGCAGCACCTTGGGCGTGTTCGACTTGAATTTGCTCAAGGTGAGGTGCTGCGCTGTAGGGTTGCCACGCTTGGGTGCAGAACAGCGCTACCAAAATGATGCAAAGGGCACCTTTGACAGAACCAATTGTACCGATGCGCATTTTCAACCCTCTTGCTTCAACCTGTATCAAACAATACCCTTCATTCGGTCCATTCTGACCATTCAGTTTCGTCGGGTTGACGGTACCACCAGGTGCCGTTTTCGTCTTCGGCCCACTCAGTTCCATCATCATCAACACGATGATCGTTCATCCACGAGGTGTCTTCCTCAGGTTCCGGTTCAGGAGTTGGTGCGGGACCACTCGGACCAGGTGCGGGACCACTCGGACCAGGTGCGGGACCAGTTGGTCCTGCTGCTGCGGTTCGAGATGGTGCCTCGTCTTCGTAATCGTCCTCATCATCATCGTAATCTTCGTAATCTGTATCGCCACCTCGCAGGGTCACAACCAGAAGACCGAGAACGACAACGACGATGATTGCCAGCAACACTGCTCCAACATAGTACAGCGGGCCTCCAGATTTGAAGAAGCCACCTACATTGCCGACGACCTCGTACTCAAGGGATTCAGAAACTTTTCCAGATGTCACGGTTACAGTCTGTGGTCCACTGTCGAGGGTTACCACCTTCCACACACCTTGTCCTTGGGCTAGAACTTCCGCTCTGCCCGTCGAGTCGACGTTGGTGCTGGCTGGCACTGGAATTGGGTTTTCGAAGGCATCGAAAGCAAGCACTGTCACTGTGAAACTGTCAAGTTGATCGGTGCTGTCAGAAGACAATTCAACCAAAATTGAACTGACTGTGCGTTGAGCTGCAACGGACAGTTCCAAGGAATTTGAAGCGCCACCGGCATTGAACTCCAAGAGATGAGTTCCGGCTGTACGGGCAAAGTAGGTGTAAGCACCTTCATCTGCTCCAGCAGACATATCTGCGACTGCGCTGTTGTTTTCCAACCATTCAACCGTTTGAGGGAAGGTGTTTCCATCAGCGTCAGTACCGGTGATTTGTATGAAAATTTCCTTGCCTGCATCTTGTGCATTGGTATCAGCACTGGAGCTGACACTCACTGCCACCCCGTGCAAAACTGAGATCGATACAGAGTCACTGATGTTGTACCCGGCATTGCTGATAGCAAAACCTGCGATGGTGAAGTTTCCGACATTGGTGGCTTGCCAACGCATGTTGTCAGCAACAAGTTGACTTGTAATGTCAAGCATGATTCCGCTGTCTTCATCGATCAAAACCCAAGTAAGAACACTTGAATCAATGGCGTTGGTGTCCTGATCTTCAAGACTTGCAGAGAAATCGATGTGTTCATCCGAGGTGAGGCTGAACGCATCACCCGTTGTAGCATCAGATGCCACTGCTGAGACGGTCGTTGAAATCAAATCACCTTGGCTCACTTCCACGAACAGGCTCACTTCATGGACCATGTTGCCATCGTCATACACTGCAAAAATAGTGTATGCAGTCAAGGACGACATGTACGGTTGGAACGTCACTTCATCGTTAGCGATATCTGCCCCTTCGAGGACAGATTGGTCGCTCCATGTGGCATGTGCGAGTGTCCAATTGGCGTCGATTGACCATCTGTTGCCCTTCTGATCTGTGGCTTTCACCTTCACATCAATCGAATCATCTGCTGTAAGTTGGAACGTGTCCCCAACAGAATCAACATTGTTGACAATAAGCACCAAAGTGACAATTGCACCTTGCTCAACAGTGACAGAAACTTGAGTCGTGATGTCTTCATACTTTGCTTCGAGGATTTTCTGTCCGCGAGAAACTGGATCCCATATTGCAGGGCCCCCAGCGGTAAGAATGCCGTCTGAGGTCTTGGTCCAGTTTTGGCTTGGGAGGTAGACCGGGAGTCGGTTTCCTCGCACGTCAATTCGAGTGGTATTGATGTAAATTCGATCGTCGGCTGTAATTTCGGTAGCAGATAAATCCAGTTCAAGTTGTTCCATTTCACCATGGCCAACAGTGATGGCCAATTGACCTGCAGCACCGCTGGTCGAGGTCAAGTTGAGCATCCACTGCCCAACATGGTCGGGGAAGTATTCTCCATTGACCGTGCTGTAGTTTCCATTTTCAACGACCCATGTCAGAGGTCCTGCCTCTGTGACATCACCGATTTCATTGTGGAACTGATCGAAGAGTGTGTGAGTCACTGTGCACCAAACTCCTGCGGGGTTCGTACCTGCACAGCCTTCGAGGATGAAGTAACTTGCAACACCTGTTGTCACCGTGATTGGAACTGAAACAGTTTGTCCATTCCAAGCAACTTCGATCGTGTAAGCACCTACGGCATAAGGCATGAAGAGGTTCGGTTGAACCATGGACATACTTCCATTGCTCGGCGTGTAGGTAATGGCTTGGTTTGGAACTAAGTTTCCATGCTGATCAACCACATAGGCGGTGATCTGCATGGTATCATCAGCGGTGATTTCACTGCTCGCACCCGCTGCAATGAGTGTGGTTGGCGAACCTGGCGTGACGGTCACGGTCTCAACAGCACAGACGAGCCCGAAGCACGCGGAGACGCTGTGTTGTCCCGTGGCGTACGGTGTGAAGACACCGGTCGAGGTGATGCTTCCATTCGAGGCGGACCAAACAATTGGTACGTTGACTGGCATGCTGAGATGATTGTAAACAGCTGAAGCAAAGGAAATCGATGTGTCTGCATTCGTGGTCGGTGCTGTCGGTGAAACATCAACAGTACTCACGTCTGTGTGATTCAGTTGAATGACCGGCCGAAGTGCACCTGCCATGAGGTTTGATTCACTTGAAACGAAGTTTGCCATCATGTCACCTCGGTTAGGAGTCGCGATGATGATCCAAGCGTTGTCGTTGTCGATGAGCATGCCTTGCGCACCAATATCGAACCAGACCCAGCGTTGTGCAGTTAGATCGGTTTCAACAAAGGTCGAAACTGGTGTGGCGTCGTAATCAACACCAGCCTGCAAGCCAGCAGCACCCCATGAGACGCCGGAGGAGGCGTTGTTCCATGTTGATCCCGACTGGCTCCATTGAGCGTTGGTGATCCTGTGGACATTGAACGTCATTGCGTTGGCACCACCTGCAATCACCCACGAATCAAGGTACAGACCAAGGCTAGCTGAATGGATGCTTGCATGAGCGGGAAGCGGCACTTGTCCATTGTCAAGTGCAAAGGTCATGTAGGCCAATTTACCACTGTTTTGACCGAAGTATGTACCCGAATCAAGAAGCGCCGAGTCGCCAAAATTCGCATCAGCATCTGCTTCGCTCAGGTGAGTTTCTCTGATGTTGGTGTGGCCGAACTGTGCAACTTCATTGCCCGTTTGGAAGGTGTAGGTGTACGTCATGTCGTTGTTGTCAACGTGAGTTGGGTCACCAATGGCGAAGGACCAACGAGACGAAGAGGGTCCAGGAATCGATTGGTTCACGCCTTGAACCCACCACTGGAACACTTCCCCAGTATCAAGACTGGTTGGGAACCTGAACGAGGTTCCCGTGATCGTTGTGCCTTCCCACGATCGATACTTGTACACTCCAGATTGATTGGCAATGGTCACGATGTAGCCTGTCGCACCTGTTGAAGCAGCCCAGGAAAGCACAGGAGAAGCGTCTGCAGTGAGGACGACATCGCTGGTGTTGTAGAGGACTTTACCATCGGTTGGCGAAGTCAAAGCGGGTTGACTTGGCGGTTGGATACCATCGACGTTATCGATGTACTCGAGGACGAGGCGAGGCCTGAGTGACTCGTTGATGTAATCCGAAGAGTAGAACTGATGGTTCGTGTAAGGTGTTCCTACGACTTGGAGCATCACGGTCATCGTCAAGTTTCCATTGGCGACATTGGATTGTGCAAGGCTCGTCAAATCCCATTCAATCCAACCGTTGGAAGGCGTCAATGTGAGCGTTGATCTTGTGATTTCGCTCGTCGAGCAGCTCGGTGTGTTGTTCCAAGTGACCGTGTTTTCATTGAAGCTGGAACAAGCGTGGGCAGACACTGTCGTGGCGGATGTACCAACCACATTGTATCGGTACAAATTCAGCAACATCGAGGTCGGGGTCATAGCGCTTGGCCATGGCATGGCGCTCAAATCAAATTCCATCAAGATGCTGCTCTGTCCAGATCCGGAACTTGAGGTGCCGAGATTGAGAGTTTGCGAGGTGCCAATGTTGCTGGACACCGTCGAAGAGATTTCTGAATCAGGAACACCCGGCAAAAGATCAGTTTCGCTGAATATTGAACCTCGGTAGAGACCGATGGATTGGTTGCCATCTCCGTCATCATAGCCCTGATTTTCAGGAATACGGAATTTTTGAACCGACGACCATTGCCCGATTCGCCCATCTTGGTCTGCACGAACGCGCCAGTGGTTCCAGAAATCACCCTTGGTCATGTTTGTATCCCCCATCGTGAGGTTGGCTGGATCCCAAGTCGTGTCTGGCCAAACGCCATCAGCGGCAGAGCCGGAGTCAAAGCATTCCAGGTCTTCGACCATCCGAGGCTCGCTGGCACCGCAGAGCACCCACTGAGTTTGGTTGGTCTCTAGAGAGCTCCAATTTGCATAGACTTCATCTGCGCCACTCGGCCGGGTGGCGGAGAGGTTCCAAAGGGTGGCCCCGTCTGCTGGCAGCATGTTGTAGGGTGCGGAAGGCACCCATGAGTTTGTGGTCTCGTAGGTAAAGGAGAGAAGCGGACGGTCGGTTTGGACTGTGTTTTCACTGCTGGCAAGGTAGTAAACACCGTCAACTGTTCCGTCGACTTCCTCGGCTTGAATAATGATGTTGAGGCTTTCTTGGCCACGGAGGATTGCATGTTGAAGCATGGCCGTAACGTTGACGTCATACAGGCTCGAAGCGTTCATCCAGAAGCCTTCAGTTTCGGGGATATGAGAATCTGCAGAGTGGTAGGCACCCGGTCCAACCCAGGAGGTCGTGTTGTTTCCAGGATGAGCCCATGAAGATGATTCGTCCCATGAGGTGACCATTTCTGAAACGGTGACAAACACTTCACCGCTTCCTGCAACCGCGCTAAGTTGTAAGGTTGCATTTTCAATTTCGTACACGGATGGCAAAGGTAGCGTGCTGAAGTCGATCGAAATCAAAGTCGATGAACGAAGGGTGCTGCTGGTTGGGCTTTGCCCCACTGCCAAATATCCACTCGCACCGTTGTTGGCTTGGGTGTTTCCACTGTCGATGGCCGTGTCGACGGTGAGGCTTGGGTAATTCAAATCATCAATGATGCTTCCGTCTTGGATGTCAATCCAAGCATGGGTTGAATCAATTTCACCAGCGACGACGCTCGGGATGTAGAAGACGGTCGAGGTGCTTTGAGGACCAATCATTCCAGAGTCAATTGGTTGCACCGTCCACCGTACAGTTTGGAGGTTTTGGATGTCATTCGGAGGTGTAAAAGTGAGGTTTGTCAAATCAAACGCGTTGGTTGAAACTCTAGAGTCATACACCGTTCGCCCAGCCATGTCATCGTCTGCATCAGAGAAGATGATGACGCGCCATGCAGAGGGCGCTGTGGTGTTGGCGGGAAGAGTCCAAGATAATTCTGGAGTGTATTCAGGGAGGACAGCATGGCTTGATGCGTTCCATTGAATCGTGGCATTGACTGGTCCTGCGTTTGTTCCTGCTGTGCTGGGGACTGCCGCAGTGCCGTTGGTCCAAGTGAGGTTCAACCAAGGTTGGTTCGCCGAAAGGCCTTCTGTTGAAGTGAAAGTGATGACATTTGCACCGTTGCTCCACGAGGTGATGTCGTTGGATGCATAGATCATCAACGACAATGAAGACGCCCCGGAATCAAGAGCGGCTTGAACCGCTTCTGTAACATCCCAAGTCATCCAAGCCGCACTGACAGAGGTCTGCAGATCCACGTATTCACCTGCATCGACGCCAATGTCACGCCCACCGAGGGCAGACCAGTTGTTGACACCGTCATAGGTGGTGTCGTTGGCATCACCAGTCCAACTTTGTAGCACCGGGCGTACCGCAAGGGGTTCGCCTGTCGAGGAGCCAAATTCCGAGTAGAGGTTGAGGCCTGCATCGGTAACACGAGCGTTTACCGGTTGTGGGATTGCATTGAGTGGGATACGAATGAGCGAAACGGCTTGCCGATCGTAACCAATGGCACCGACCTTCATTTGCGTGGAATCGTCATGGGTGTCCGAGGATCCTGCACCCGCCTCGTAGACGTAAGTGTCCTCAAAGTTTGGTAGGTTCAAAGCAGGCATTGCTTCCCTGTGATGCAGTTCAACCGACGCACAGGAACCATCTTGGCAGGTTTGCCAGGTGGTCAAATCTGGGAGCAAGAAGTGGAAACTGTTCGACCAGTTACCAATTTGATTGGTTGAGGAGATCGCACGGACTCTCCAATGCCATGTTGTTCCTTCATCAAGACCCGTTGCAGGGGTGTAGGTGTTGTTGCCGAGATCAAACCCAGCATCGTTCCAAGATGTGAAGACTTGTAAATCCGAAGAATCGAACGTCGAACTTGTATCAAGTTGGACAGCCCAGCCTCCGATGTTGAGGTTGCTGTTGAAGTTCCATTCAAGCGTTGGTCGGTCGAGAGGGGTCAAGTCGACTCCAGTTCCTATGGCCCAAGACCCGTTCAAAGGAGCTGTTGGATAGGGATCCATAGGCACAGCGTTGGATCCAGGAACATAGACAAACGTGAGTTCTGGTCGGGTCGAAACGGCACCGCTGCCGGGGAAGAGTTGGACATCCCGTGTTTGACCCGTGCCGACGCCGAGCACGCCGAGGAGGAAGTTGACACTGCGGTTTTCTCTCATCGCATTTTGAACGCCCAAGGTCACGTTCCATTCAACAGTTGAACCGGATGAGAAGGTGTTGCCTAGGCTGACTGAATCAAGCAAGGAGCCACGCTCTGAGCCTTTGGCACCAGCCATGCCCCAGTTGTTGACTCCGTCGTAGGTGTTCCATGTTGCACCATCGGCGGTCCAGTTTTCCTGAGTGTTTTCCCAAACCGCGAGTGTTGGGGCGTTGAATGGGTTGCTGCCCAAAGTGAACTCGAGGTTTGCAGATTCAACAGCGTAGCCGGCTGGTAGAAGATTGGATTTCAAATCGCAACTCATCAAGGCCATGGCTTCGCTTGGGTAGGTGTTGTAGGAAACAAGCAATTTGGACTCGTCATCGTAATTTTGGTTTGGAGTGCCGCTGTCAATGAACGTGTCCATGCATGCCGGGTAGAGCCCATCGACAGTACCGTTTCCATTGCTCATGCGGAATTCATAGCGATCGCCACCGAGCCAAGTTGACTCGGCAGAACTGACAAGGAAATTCGAAGTTGTCCATGCACCATACCGTCCATCGGAGTCCAAGTGAGCCATACGCCAGAAGTACATATTTCCAGCATCGAGAGCGTCACTGCCCGTCATGTTGAGGATGCCGTCCGCAGAAGCGAAAGCCGAACTGGAGGAGGTTTTCAGATCCCAAACGCGGTCACGGAACTGTTCATCAGTAGCCATTTGGAAGGCAATATCGTAGGATGCAGAGGTGGTTCCGTCCCATTCTAGGGAAGGGGTGGTGTTTGCAGAGAAGTTGTGGCCTGTTTGATTCCAGACCGCTTCACCCTGGGCTGGAGCGATGAGGCTCACAGCAGGTAAGGTTGTCCCCGTGCCCCAAGCGTAAGTGATTTCGACAGAGGGGCGATCGGATTCAATCGATGCTTCAGAAGAGTGGAACGTGGTCGAGATGGTGCCCGTTGATGAGTAGCCGCCGTTTTCACCGCGTGCGACGATCAGGTAGTCTGCTGCATCGTTCGTTGGGGACTGAAGCCACGTTTGAAGGCTGTCTGTGAAACTGAATTCGAAGCGTGAGGCGGTTTGAGAACCATTGAGATTCGTGTCGACCGCAGTTGAACTGTATTCACGGCCGCCTTCGTCCCAGTTGTTGCCGTTTGACCCACGGTTCCAAGTGACCTCGTCTTCAATCCAAACATTGGATGTCATTTCATGCATCGAAAGCATGGTTGAACCGCTTGCCGATTGGCGTTGAAGTTCCACATTTGCATCAATGATTGTTGCGTTTGCCGGCAAACCTAGCAGACCTAAATCCATTCGGAAATGAATCACTGATTCTTTGTTCGAGGTAAGGGTTGCAACCATCGTGCTCGAGGAACCGTACTTGGTGTTGCGACTGAGTTGGTTGGCGTAAGTGTCTTCGATGAAATCCGTGGGCAGACCAAGATCATCAACATCGACGCTGATGCTTGCCGTGTTGTCTCCGTTGTCGGTGACATCGTGAGCGGGGAGGAGGAACGATTCTGCGGACCAAGCGCTGAGGGTTCCGGTTGAATCCATTGTTCGGTATCGATAATGAACTTCCGAGCCGTTATCGAATTCTTCACCGCTAGGAATTTGATAGGACCCTGCCGCAGCAGTGGTGCTAAAGGAATTCCAAAGGGTCGAGTAGTGCCATTCCAGGTCAAGTTCTGTTTTGAAATTCGGTTCAAGTGAAAATTGGTATTCGACCTCTTGTCCGACCAGGGTGTTGTAGGTGATCAGAGGTGTTCGATCTGCTTCGAGAAGGAACGAGTTGCTCATGAGGGGCTCGCCGTCTTCTGCAAAGCTCGAAACCATCGAACCGCCGTCACCTGCTGCTGTGCTCGAAGACACGACGGTCAAAGAAGGCCTGTTGTTGATGGAAACGCTTTCCAGAAGAACACAAGTGTACATTGCGCCATTTCCAGTGACAAGCAGATTCAACTCGCTGTTGTTGTTCGCCGCTGCAGCCTGGGCATGCGCGGTGACGTTCAGGCTGAAGGTCCCGTTCGCAGAGGCGCGGAATGGGGGCTCCCATGCACCACGATCGCTTGCACCATCCGCACCCTGCTCGTCCCAAGGCTGATTGGAATCGCTTTGCATCCAAGTGGCTTCAGAATCATTCCACGAGGTGAGCAAGGCGGTGTAAATGTTGATTTGCGTGACTGAGAGTGAATCTGTCGTGCAGACGAGGTCAAGCGTTGCAGATTGGATCGAACTCGTGGAAGTAAGGTTCATCGGGAATGTGAAGAGAAGCCGACTTTCTTGGCCGAATTCCGAAATGCCAAGATCACCAGAATCGCTTTGATTCCCAACGGTGTTTGGAGAGGTGTCTGAGATGACCGAGTCAAAGGTCGGTGGGTCTGTGGACGTCACACTGAAAACGACAGGCTGCTCGTCAAGTTCACGCCATTCAGGCACGGCTTGAGGCACAAACATATCAGCGATGAGGAACATCATCACGAGAAGGATGACGGTTGGGGTTCGACTTGGTTCGGACGCGCTAGGCATGGGACTCGCTCCAGTCACGCCCTGCGCCATATACTGTCTTTTCGCTTCAATGCCTTCCAATATGAACTATGAAACCAGCCAATCGCACACCATTTTTGCGGTTGTATTCCCGTCCTTAAGCGTGCGAATGTTGAAGGGCGCTCGCCATCAAGACCAATCTATGAGCGAACTATGGGTCGAGCGTCACCGCCCTCAGGCAGTGAGTGAGATTCGTGGACAACATGCAGTGGTCGAACGCCTTGCTGTGTATTCGGCAAAGAAAGAATTCCCACACCTCCTCTTTGCTGGACCACCAGGCACAGGAAAAACTACGGCAGCAATGGCATTGACCAAAGATGTCTTCGGTGAAGAATATCGGCGCAATTTGCTTGAAATGAACGCTTCTGATGAGCGGAAGTTGGAGAGCATTCGAACAAAAGTCAAGCAGTTCGCCCGTACATCGCCTTACGGAGGCGCCCAATTCAAAATCATCTTCTTGGACGAAGCCGATGCGCTAACCAACGATGCACAAGGCGCATTGCGCAGGATTATGGAGCAATACGCAGAGACGTGCAGGTTTATCCTTTCATGCAATTACTCATCAAAAATTATTGAACCGATCCAGTCGAGGTGTGCTGTATTCCGATTCCGCCCGCTCTCAGATGCTGATGTCAACGCTCAAGTCCACCACGTCGCAAAAATCGAAGGCGTGACCTTGGACGACGATGCAGGGGAAGCACTGACGCGCATTTCCCAGGGCGACCTAAGAAAAGCACTCACTGCATTACAGGTGTCCTCAGCGATCAACATGCACATCACTCGTGATTTGATTTACGAAACCTCCGCTACCGCACCCCCAGAAGCGCTGCATCAGTACCTGATGGCTTGTCGAGAGGATGGTTTTCACGCTGCTAGGCGGCGTTTGCGCGAACTTCTTGATCGGTACGGCCTCGCTGGAACGGATTTTGTCAACCAGCTGCACAGAGAACTTTACACGGCCGATTTCCTCAATGAAGATACGAAATTAGACATCACGGAATGGATGGCTGAAGTGGAATACAGGCTGGTTGAAGGCGGGGGCGAACAAATTCAACTCGATGCACTCACAGCCAGACTGGTCACGCATCTTCGCTGATTTCACTTTCACTTTTACCCGACGGGTGGATGAAAACAACAGGATGGGGAAGCCTGACCAGAGCCCATGACCAACCCCACTTCACACCTCCTTGACGCCCTTTGTTGGACTCCAGCAGCACCACTGATCCGTGCAGTAAGGAGGCAGGCGATTCATCGCAGAACAAGAGAACAAACCGATGTTCACCGAATTTCAAAGTTGCTCACAACAATCATGCTCGCCCATGGCGATATGCTTTCATGAAGCGTCAGGTTCTGGCAATTCCTCAACAATTCGGATTGTCCATGTGTATTCACGGGCGTTCTCCCATGGATCTCCATCTTCGGTGATGGTCACAGTGAGTTCGTGCACGCCCACATTCAAGCCATCCGAGGAGAGCATGACCGCAAATGGTTGGTCGCTATCACCGTGAGGAAGGAGGTTTGGTGCCGACCTGTTATCGAGAGTTCGCCCCTCATTAATTCGTTCGCTGTTAAGTTCCCAAAAGGTCTCATTGGCCGTGAGAATGGAATCGGATTGCTCATTGTTGTCAAGTTGTACAACCACCTCTGCTCCATCTGAGTTGACGTTATCGGCAAGTCCGAACAACAGCCAAATTTCACCCTCGAGGGAAGCGTCGCGTTCCACCGTCCAAGTGATGGTGCCGTCCTTGCCGCTGTCATCTGCATAGACGAGGTCGCCGCCTTCATCGGTGACGATGGTCCATTGACTTGCAAGTTGAGGGGCCACTATATCACCGAGTGGAGGGTTGACGAGCATAAAGGAGAGAGCTAAGAAAGTAAACAAATGGAGGAAACCTGATTTGAACCACGTCCCCTTTGTGTAGTGTTCCATGAACCTTTCAGGCATAATCATGCGATGGACTTGAGGAATCAGAACAATTGCGGCAATCGGGAGCAGGTAGAGGATGTCTGATTTCGCTTGATCCGTGTTGGGCATCAGCACGTACCTCATCAACAGCGAAACGACTGCAGAAAAGGTGAGAACAAGCCACATCGATGCGGTGTCAGCCCTTTCTTTAGCCACATAGGTGACCGGGTCGAATGCCTCGATGCCCATATCCTTCCCCGTTCGACGCTTTTTGCGTTCCTGGGTGCCATCAGCAGACCTGCGTTTTTGCTCAGCAGAGGCCGCAGCCATTGCCGTATTGAGGTCCACCATACACCGGCCTATGGCGTGAAGTGAATGAAGGCTACGGTCGATTTGCCATCTGGAAACGGCCGTATGCTTCAAAGGGGGAAGGCGGCACGGGGGAACCAAGCCGGGGTGGCGTAGTTGGTGGCGCGTCGGACTCATAGGGCAGCCTTCAAGGCATTCGTATGACGTGCAAACCCCTTGTGGTGTCTGAGACATCCGAAGGTCGCGGGTTCAAGCCCCGCTCCCGGCACCAATCGAAAGAACGTCCAGCGTTGAGCATCATGACAATGGCTGCAATCCTGAAACCATCTGCGAACCCTTGATGTGCCTCCAGCCGCTGGGAGATTCATGGTTGATGTTCCAAGTCCAGGCCAACGCGTGAACCTCAGCGTGGAGAGTCACAACGGAACGACTGTGATGGAGGGGGTCGTACTCCACCCGGCGGCAAAGCATCACGTCACGCTCAAACTTGCTAACGGTTACAATGCAAGTTATCCAACCGATGCCATTGTGTCGTGCGAAGTGATCGGGGGATTGGAGCCCAAGAAAGCCCAAGCATCAAAACCGCTTGAAACCGCATCGGATTTACCTCGGGTACGCATCCTTCACACTGGGGGCACCATCGCTTCAAAGGTCGACTACGCTACTGGTGCGGTCGTCGCTCGTTTTGAGCCAGAAGAACTTGTCGCAAGTTTGCCAGAACTCGCAACGATCGCCCAAATTGAAGCCATCAAACTCGGCAACATGTTCAGCGATGACATCAGACCTCAACACTGGAACGCCATCGCACTGGCTTCCAAGAAAGCATTCGATGATGGATGCGACGGGGTTGTCGTGACGCATGGAACCGACACCCTCCACATCACCTCAGCAGCCGTTGGTTTGTCATGGGCAGGCAGGGGAGGAAAGCCTGCTGGGCCAATCGCGTTTGTAGGCTCCCAGCGATCTTCTGATCGAGGGTCGTCTGACGCAGCTGAAAACCTACTTTGTGCCGTACATTGGGCTGCCAACGGCCCCAAACCGACTGGAACGCTGGGCGACGCTACGGTTGTCATCATGCACGCGGGCTCCCACGACGGAACATGTGCTGTTCTTCCCGGAACCGGCGCACGGAAGATGCACTCGTCCAAACGGGATGCGTTCAAACCGATCAATTGTGAACCACTCGGTGAAGTGCACATCGACAACGCCGAGGTGTCCCACACCCTCAACCCAAATTACAGCGATGCACTCGAGAAAGATCATTCGCGTGAAATCGCAGAGCGCCCTAGTACCTACGAAACCGGTGTTCGCATCGCACAATTTACCGCGGGCCCGTGGTTGCACGCCGAGCAGATTGAAGCCGTTGCACAAACAGGTGTCCAGGCGATTGTGATTCATGGCACTGGACTTGGCCACCTTCCTATTGACGACCCCGGTAAAGACGCACCAGAAAACACCAAAATATGGCGCACATTAACCCGCTGTATCAATCGTGAGATTCCGATTGTTGTCACCTCCCAGTGCATCAATGGGCCGGTGGACATGAACGTTTACTCGAAAGGAAGGAAGCAAATGGATATGGGCATCATTGGCCACGGCAGTGTGGCAACCCCAGAAACCATGATTGTCAAGGTGCATTGGGCACTCTCCAATTCCATGAGCGTAGCAAAAGCAATCGAATCAAATCTATGTGGGGAAGGTCGAAACGCCCTCATGTCTTGAGCGTTTTAATCAAAAACCGTGACGGAGTGGAAGAGGTATGGCAGGCAACTCGAGTGACCGTCTCGAAGACCTCCAATTCAAACGCGAACAAGCGCGCCTCGGTGGCGGTTTAAAGCGCCAAGAAGCCATTCGTACAAGCGGCAGAGGGACTGCTCGGGATCGAGTGCGGATGCTGCTTGATGAGAACTCCTTTATCGAAATCGATTCCTTTGTCACCCACAGAACTACCGACAACGGCATGTTCCTTCACCACACGCTTGGAGATGGAGTTGTTGCGGGCCATGGTACAATCGACGGGCGGAGAATTTACTGCTTCGCACAGGACTTCAGCGTACATGGAGGAAGTATGGGTGAAATGCATGCGAAGAAAATCGCTAAGGTCGTTGAGATGGCTGAACGGGTCAAAGCACCAATCATTGGTCTTTGGGACGGCGGCGGGCAACGAGCACATGACGGCATTTCTGCCCTTGCTGGAACTGGAGAATTGCTCGACCGCTTGGTTCAATGCAGCGGCAGAATCCCAATGATTTCTCTGGTGCTGGGACCGGTTGTAGGCGTTTCTGCCCTCGCTGCAAGCCTCGCTGATTTCACGATTCTAGGTGAAGAACACGGGCAACTTTTCCTCTCCTCCCCCCTCGAAACCCCAGAAGTCATCGATGGTGAAGTGGACGCTGCTGGACTCGGTGGGGCCACCCTTCATGCATCACGATCAGGAATTGCCTGCATGATTGCCTCCGATGAAGAAGATGCCTGCACACTTGCTGCAGAAATCCTCTCCTATCTCCCCGACCACAACATGGCAGACCCACCAGTTGAAGAAACGGCAGATCCAAAGGAACGGAAAAATACGATTTTGGAAACATTGGTCCCAGACAATCCAAACAAGCCATACGACATGGTGAAAGTGGTGGAAGAGATTGTCGATGACGGAATTTTTGTCGAATTGTTTGAAGCCTATGCAGACAACATCATCATTGGTTTTGCACGCCTTGAAGGGCGCACTATCGGCGTTGTAGGGAATCAACCAAAGGTCTTGGCTGGCTGTTTGGACATTGACGCTTCAATCAAAGCCGCACGGTTTATCCGAACATGCGATGCGTTCAATATTCCCCTCGTCACGTTCGAAGACGTACCTGGGTTCCTCCCCGGCGTGGTACAAGAATGGGGTGGCATCATACGCCACGGCGCAAAACTCCTCTTCGCTTACGCAGAGGCAACAGTCCCGAAGTTGACGTTGGTCACACGAAAGGCGTACGGTGGAGCATACTTAGCCATGTCATGCAAACATTTGCAAAGCGATTACAACGTCGCTTGGCCAACCGCTGAGCTTGCGGTCATGGGTGCGGACGGTGCAGTGAACATCATTCACCGACGTGAAATCAACGCCGTACCTGAAGACGAACAAGAAGACGTTCGCCAACAATTGGTAGATGATTACAAAGCTAAATTTGGAGACCCCTATGTGGCCGCTCGGAATGGATGGCTCGATGACGTCATCGAACCTGAAGAGAGCAGAATTCGCCTGTGCAGAGCGCTGAATATATTGCGTTCGAAACGAGAGTGGAGCCCTCCAAAGAAGCACGGAAACATTCCGTTGTGATTTCACTTTTTGGCCTGAGCCCGAGCGAGCAATCCTGAATGGGGAGCCTCTTGGTGTGGACTGTCTGCCTCTTGCTCAAACATCTCCGCCATCGAAGTCTCCTCTTTTCGGCGAGTGAGCATGAAGGCGAGGGCTGCAATCACAAGGACAAGCCCACCTACCAGCGCAACACCTGTGAGAGAAACCACCCCTGAACTCGAATCGGTTGGTGAAGGGAAGGGCGATGGCGCTTGTGAAACGGATAAATTGACAAGCATGTAGGATGCGGTTTCAATGCCTAAATCCCCATCGATAACGGCAACACGGATCTCAACCGTTCCGTTTACATCAGCAGGGTACTCAATGAACGTCAGGCAACGGTTCGTGGATGCTGCACTATCAAAACTGCATGAGTGGCTTATGTTCTCAAGCATCGTGCCATTGACCGAAATGTTTGCCTCAGAAGGCACTGAACCGTCCGGGTCGTACACCCACCACATAAGGCCCCCAGAACGGTCATCGACAGCATTGAGTTCTTTGATCGTCACAAGCGGAGCGTCTGGTTGGGGAAGCACTGTGATGTTTAATCGAGCAGAGTGCGTGGTTTGACCGTCGGAGACATTGAGGTAGACCGTGTCGTCAAATCCTGAATAATCAAGGGCTCCACTCACAATGATCTGTGAGGCTGCGCGCACAACATTAACGTTGGTTGATGCGTCTGAGATGGTCCAGAAAAGAACATCTCCGTCGATGTCCCAAGCCATTTCAGACAGGTTCAAGGCAGTCATGTTGTCTTCCGAAAATTCAACGTCCCAGAAACTGGTGTTGACCGTCAAGGGGTCATCCAGTGATTCGATGTACAGCGGAACATCGAGTTCAACCGGCGTATTGACCCCGTCACCGACCAACAAGTGGAGCACTGAGGCACCGTGCATGTTCAACCGGGGCGTCATCGTCAGCACGCCATCCACGATGATGAATTCAACCGGTCCGTAAACTCCCTGTGTGTCTCCAGAAACGCTAGCGAAGAGTGCCTCTCCTTCCGGGTCGCTGACATAGTCTGAGAGTTGAAGTGTGATGCCGGGTCCGTCCTCAACCATGTTTTGCATTGGGACTGAATTGCTTATGACTGCAGGATCATCGACTGGAATCACGCGAATCTTTGCGCTAACCTCACCTTCATCGACCACGCCACCACCAGCGGCTCGAATCTTCAGACGAAGATCTGCACCGTCGACATATTCACCTGGCGCAGTGTGGAAAACGGTAAGTTTGGAACCCGATTCATCGATGCTGGTGCTAAAATTACCAATTGCACCACCCGTGAGTTCAGCTTCGACGAACAAGACTTCTTGCCCGTCAGGATCGTTGGCAAAGAGACCCGCAACGACCTCAAGACTGCTGCGCTGTTCGACATCAATCATTGGGATTGGTGAGGTGAACACCAAAGGTGCATCAGTTCGGTTGAAAGGTTGGTGGAGGGTCATTGGTGCCCCCTCGACGCGGATTTGTAGTTCAAGCGTATGTTCACCAGGAGGAACATCAGCCATCAAGTAGAGGCATTCGGCCTCATTGGCACTTGTAAGCGAGCCTTGGAATGAAGCCATGCCGATGATTCGACATTCAATTTCGATTTGCCACGAAGGGGAAAGATTGGCCGGTGGAGTTCCATCACGGAGTGTCCAATTCACCCTCCAATTCACCGTATCTTGGGTGCTGAAGTTGGTGGTGTTTGCGGGGGCTGTAGTTTGGCTTATCGCCTTCAAGAAGTGGCTTGGATGAAGATGCTCTTCCAAGTATGCGTTTGAATCGCTTAGAGTGTTGGGGTCATCAGGGCGGTTGAAGGCCGTCCTAAATGACTCATGATCGCCACGCAAGGTCAAATCGAGGTACGGCACCACATGGGATGCTGTTCGTTCGATTTGCTGCTCTTGGGTAATGGATGCATCCTCATCGTCTAGACCTTCGAAAAAGGAGGTGCTGGATTGAAATTGATAGTGATTCGCCCCGAGCAGTTGCATGGCGTGCCATCCGAGTTTATCGGTTGCGCTCAAAACATCAGTCATTTCAGAAAATTCTGCGACACCATCGAGCGTCCCTGTGATGAAAAGTCCTGCCGATGGATGTGGGACATCAATGGTCCATCCGCCGGGCGCAATAGCATCCCAATGCCCCTCGTTTTCCCAAGAAGAGAAATCTGTCCCTAAACCGAAGAGAGCTCGGGGGGGATGGGCATCGGGAATCCCTGTTCGTTCATTCCAAAATGGGAAAACGCCGTACGCTGCTGCCGCACCATGACCGTGGCCACCGACCCCCCAATGTTCTAAATCGATTTGACCAAAGGAACCCATGAGAGCATCGTTCGATTGATTGAGCACCACCATGAGTTCGTATCCGATGACAATGCTGGAGAGAATGGCATCAAAATCTGTTGCGTCTGAAAGGCCAGCATGAACTACGACAATGTGGCCACGTTCAGCCAAGGAACTCGCCATGAGCATATACTGCTCCATATTCTCTCCATCATCACCAATAAATTGGACCCAAGTGAAGGGGCCGTTGCCGGCCATGTCGGCTTCCTCGCCATCTTCCATAGCGGGGTAAACCACTTGGACGTGCGTGTGCTGCTCTCCCTCCCCTTGATGGCCGGTGATCCATCCGACTGGGAAATCTACGCCTTCATGCTTTGAGGTGAACGGCAGGCTCTCGTCGGGATGGCTGGCAACCACGGTCGTCAAATGGACGAGAAGAAAGAGGCTTGCAATGAAAAGAGTGCGGAATTGAGTCGACTTCACCTTCTCATCCCCACAGTGGTTGGTTCATCCGCTCAATTAAGAGTCTTGTTCCGTCATGCGTACTCGTGAAGCAATGCTTCGGCGTGAATCAATTGAGTGAGCAAAAGATCAATCGATGGAAGCACGTCTTTGAGATGCGGCGCCCAGAGAGTAGACCAGCATGCGAGGTGTTGAGCGACAAGCATCCAACGACCGTTCAGTTGGTCACCCGTCATCCCATCAACCATGGTTTCGATATCGCCCTCAAAGGGACGGTATGCAGCGTTCAGGAGCAATGGGGCCTGGGCGGAATTGTGCTCTTCGTCGAAATTGATTCCAAACACTGCATCTGAGGCATGACCAGTGCATTTTTCAGCCAAATCAGCGGGGAGTGCTCGCTTTGATTTTGCGACATGGACTTGTCCCCCGGCATCAAGCCAAGCGGCCGCAACGGACCGCGCCGCCCCCCCGCCTCCGCACAAGGACAATACTGGAGATGCATCAAATCGGATACCAAAATGTTGAGCCAAATGGATCACGCCGATCCCGTCCAAACCAGCGCACCACCAGCCTTGGCCGTCCCAACGCAATGCATTGACACATTGGTATTCCATTGAGGAATCAATCGCTGAAACTGCCGTGCTGGAAAGTTGGTGCTTGAGTGGAGCGGTGAGATTCACCCAAATTTCAGTGGTGAGAAAACCTGTCGGAAGCGGAAGATCGGAAGGCGAGTTCACACTGGTTTTTCGAACAGACACATCCTCTTCTCCAATTGGTGAGAATCGATCGTCTGCGTCTTCTACCGCCATGCCCGCTTCCACTGCCTTTGCCAGCAAAGTGGTGGTGCGAAATTTTCCAAAGGGGGCATTTGTGTAGGCCCAAGTTGGAGCATTCGGAGCCGAACCTGCATACCCCCAAGCGAGCGCATCCTCAATGAGGGCGGTAGAGACTAAATCAGTCCTTTTCAAATCCAGATTGAGGTCGCGCTTCCCTAAAAGATCCAATAAGCGTGCATGCACTAAATTGAGTAAAAGTGGGGAAAGGGAATGGTCGACGGGGTCGCCAGCAATTGCATACCGCACCCCTCCCATGCCCCTTTCAACCGTTGCGACTCCTTCAACCTCTCCCCTCAAAGACATAGGAATCGGGATAGAATTCAAAAGGGAGGTTGTGGTAACACGTAGTATGGAGACAAACGCGGAAGGTGCCAAGGCCGGATTAATTTCAATGCTCACAGGCCTCCTTGGGGTTTATTTTACCGCTGCAATGTGGGTGGAACTTCAAGACTCGCTGGGGATCTTAATCGGACCCGCACTCGCAGTTGTGGTCACCACCACAATGTTCCTTCTTTTTCAGACCAAAAAGCAACAGATGGAAATTGGGTCGCACGGAGATTACGATCTTCAAGAATCATTTCTCAAAGTTGGCAATGACCCCCTCGGAACTCAGAAAGGTCGCCACCCTGTGACATTCATCGTGATGCTCTACCTCTTCATTGTCATGATGAATGAAATTGCAGGCACAGGACTCATCTTTGGATGAGGTGGCCCGAATGGCCGGTTTGATGGATATTTTCATCATGAAGGACAGAGTGAAAACGCCAACAAACCCTATCTTTGTGATTTTGGAAAAGGCATCGATCTTGATCGCCTTGCTGATTGTCTTCGCATTAGCAGTTGCCATCAATCTTCCCGAATGGGCCATCGGAGTTGCGGTGGGTCTCTCTCTAGGCCCAATTGTCTACGGCCACTACTATTTTCTCTACATAAGGCCAATCTTGAACGAAAGGGCGGGCGAAGATTGAATATGTCTGCCACACTGTCCGCGTCAGTGATAGCATGAGTTTAATTGGAGATTTTCTTGACTTGCTCGGTTTAGGCAACATATCTGGTGTCGATTATTTATTTGCAGCAATGGCCATTATCGGGACTTTTCTGTTTATGATTTACTTCCTTTTGGTGCTTCTTGGCGGAGCGGCAGAAGGTGCATTCGACATGGTTGGCATGGATGTGGGCGTTGATATTGGAGCCGATGGAATCTTCCACATGCTGACGATCCAAGGGCTTTTGAGTTTCATCATGATGTTCGGCATCTTTGGCCTGGCAGTCTCTCAGTACGGTGGATTGCCAGTGTTGGCGATTTTGGCAGGGACGGTTGCTGGAACAATCTCCATGTGGCTGATTGGGAAAGTGTTCCAAATGATGCAAGGCCTCGAATCCGACGCCACCGTCAAACATTCACAAGCCGTTGGAGCCCAAGGCCAGGTCTACATGACCATCATGCCCGGCCAAACTGGCCAAGTCCAAGTGGAATTTCAAAGTGCATTGCGGACATGCAGTGCGGTCCTTGAAGACACAAATGCGACCCTTGAGACGGGTAAATTCGTTGAGGTTGTGCGGACGATCGGTGAAACGTTGATTGTTCGAGAACTTGATTTGATGGATTCCTCCACCGAATGAGTGCCTTAAGCCCTGTTTGTGTTCGGGTCAAAGGTCATAAAGGATGGCGAGTATCCATATTCATGGCAGGAGAAATCTTACTTATTGGAATGGGCCTTTTTGTGTTCGTTTTACTCGGAACAATCTACGTGGCTACGAGCCGGTACAAGCTGGCACCATCTGACCAAATTTTGGTCGTCTACGGTAACGTGAAAGACAAACAATCGGCAGAATGTATCCACGGTGGTGGAAAGATTGTCTGGCCTTTGATCCAGCACTACGCATACTTGTCACTGCGCCCAATGACCCTCAACATCCCACTCAAGCACGCTCTATCGAAGCAAAACATTCGAATCAACGTCCCTTCATCGTTTACCATCGGTATCTCCACTGAACCATCGATCATGCAAAACGCTGCAACACGATTGCTCGGCCTTCCACAAGGCGACATCGAGAAACTCGCAGAGGACATCATCTTTGGACAACTTCGATTGACCGTTGCTTCACTCACGATTGAGCAGGTCAACCAAGACCGCGACTCGTTCTTGCGAATCGTGTTCACCAACGTTGACACAGAATTGCACAAGCTCGGATTGTACCTCATCAACGTGAACGTTGTCGACATCACTGACGAGCGCCAGTACATCGAATCGATTGGTACCAAAGCCGCAGAGACCGCAGTCAACGAAGCACTGGTGGAGACCGCTATTGCTCGCTCAACTGGTGAACTTGGACAGGCCAAGGCAGACAGAGAGCGTGAAGTTGGTGTTGCACAAAACTCCGCCGAGTCTGAGAAAGGACAGAAGGAAGCAGAAGTCAACCGACGTATTTTCGTCATGCAGCAAGAAGCAATGGGTAAGCAAGGTGAAAACGTTGCAGCCGCAGAAATCGCAGATTTCGAAGCAGACCTTTTGGTCAAGCAAGCAGAAGCACGCAAGCGTGCTGAAGTTGCACAACGTGTCGCTCAGAAAGAAATTGAATCCGCTCAATACGAACTTGAAGGCGAGCGATTGCGCGCTTTGGAAGTTGTTCGAGAAGAAGTTTCGAAGAAGACTGTCGAAATCGCAGCAGAAGCAGAAGCAGAGCGCCAACGCCGAATCGCTCAAGGTCAAGCTGACGCAACCCTCGCACGATACATGGCTGAAGCAGAAGGTACCAAAGCGGTGCTCGAGGCAAAGGCGTCTGGTTATGCCCAACTCGTTTCAAGCGCTGGCGGCGATGCGAAAGCCGCTGCTACACTGCTCATGGTTGAGAAGATGGAAGAATTGGTTGCTCGACAAACTGAAGCAATCTCCAACCTCAAGATTGACAAGATTACCGTTTGGGACTCCGGAAACGGGTCGAACGGTGAAGGCGGATCAACTTCCAACTTCATCTCCTCCCTCATGCAAAGCCTACCGCCTGTCCACGATGTGGCAAAGATGGCTGGCATTGAACTCCCTGAATACCTTGGAAACGTCAAGGACGAGTGAAGCACATCGGCGACCTCTCAAGGGTCTCGAAACTGCGTTCACCGCCCGCGTATGAGCCGAGGGATTGAAAGCCAAAACGACACGGACGAAAGTCCATGGCAAGTGATTTAGAAATTGCTCGAGAGGCTACGCTGGAACCGATCGAAACAATTGCGTGGAAATTAGGCATCTCCAGTCATGAATTGCTCCCGATGGGGCGTGGCATGGCCAAAATCACATGGGAGGCGCTCAGTGAACGCTTTTCCCGCCCTCAGGGAAGCCTCGTTCTTGTCACCTCTGTGAATCCAACACCGTTTGGCGAGGGGAAAACAGTCACCACAATCGGACTCACGCAAGCCTTGTGTGCGATTGACCAATCCGCAACGTGCGTGATCAGAGAACCTTCGATGGGACCAGTGTTCGGAATCAAGGGGGGTGCAGCAGGTGGTGGCCAATCTCAGGTGCTCCCAATGGAAGACATCAACCTACACTTCACTGGCGACTTACATGCCGTCACCTCGGCACACAATCTCCTCTCTGCCCTTGTGGACAACCATATCAAACACGGGAACGCCACAAAACTGGACCCTACACGAATCTTCTGGCCACGGGTTATTGACATGAACGATCGTGCTTTACGAAGCATCACCATTGGACTTGGTGGCCCGGCAAATGGCAACCCTCGCCAAGACAGATTCGACATCACAGCAGCAAGTGAAGTCATGGCCATCCTTGTTCTCGCCAAAGATTACGCTGATTTGCGAGCCAGGCTTGGCGAAATTGTGGTCGGGCAATCAACAGACGGCCGTCCGGTCAAAGCGGAAGAAATTGAAGCAGCAGGAGCCATGGCACTGCTCCTCCGCAATGCGTTCTTGCCAAATCTTGTCCAAACACTCGAAGGAAATCCTGCCTTCATCCACGGAGGTCCATTTGCGAACATCGCACACGGCAATTCGAGCATCATCGCCGACCGACTTGCACTCGGAGCGGCAGACATTGTGGTGACTGAGGCTGGTTTTGGCTCCGACATGGGCGCTGAAAAATTCATGCATATCAAGGCGGCAAATTCGGGAAAGGCGCCGGATTGCGTCGTCATGAACGTCACTGTCCGCTCAATGAAACTCCATGGCGGTGCATTTGGAAGCCGAGGGGGTTACCGCCCAACTCGGGAAGAGCTGGACAAAGAAGACATCGAAGCCGTCACACGAGGGGCACAAGGCAACTTGGATCGCCACATCAGGAACATGGCAGGATTCGGAATGCCAGTTATCGTCTCCATCAACCGCTTCACCGCCGATACAGACGGAGAATTGGAGGCGCTTAGCGCAGCAGCCAGAGCAAGTGGTGCACACGCTGTAACGCTCACAGAAGTTCACGCTCAAGGTGGCAAAGGAGGCGAGGCGCTTGCCCGTGCAGTTGTTTCAGCCATCCAAGACCATGTGGCTGCAGGCCGGCCTTTCACACCTTTATTCCAAAAAGACGCCCCGATCATGGACAAAGTCAACAGCATTGCAAAACGAATCTACAAGGCAGAAGATGTTGCTGTTGAAGCAAAAGCAAAGAAGCAACTGGAGGCCATCGAATCTTGGGGCTATGGCCACCTACCGGTTTGCATGGCAAAAACCCAGTATTCCTTCTCGCACGATGCGGGCAAATTAGGAGCCCCAGTCGGATTCACAATCCCAGTACGAGAGTTCAGGCTTAATGCCGGTGCTGGATTTATCGTCGCCGTTCTTGGAAATATGATGACGATGCCAGGCCTGCCAAAACGTCCAGCTGCAGCTGATATGGACATGGATGAAAACGGTCGCCTCACTGGCGTCTTTGGGTGAACTGTATGAAAATTCTAAAGCGTGAACCCACGATGTGGCGTTTGCGCATTGAAACCGAGGATGACCTTTGGACACTGTCCCATCTTGCTCGACCTGGCCTCCAACTTGGCATGCTCGGCGAGAGAAGGGATCAAACTACCACTGGGGAAGAAGGAGGGCGGGCGAAATCTGCTGAACGCAAGAAAATGTGGATTCGGCTCAATATTTCTTCATCCGAGTACCAATCCTTCAGCGAGTTACTCCGTGTCCACGGCATCATTGAAGAGGCCCATTTTGACGTGGGGCTCCACCACACGCACACCATTGAAGTGAGAAACGAAGTGGAACTGACCTCAACTCACCCATTCTCATCCGCCGATTATGAATTGCTTCGGCAAGCGGAACAAGCCGCTCAACAAACCAATATCGCACTGGCGATGGTTGAAACGGATGAGGTCGTCCTGTTTTACGTCACTTCCAGAGGGCTCAAAGAAGGAGCGACATGGACCATGCGAGGAGGGGGCAAGCGTGGTGATTTGAAGCAATCCACTGGAATTGCAACCACCTTCAGAGCCAACGTCATCAAAGCGGTCAACGCCACATTAAGCGACACCACGCCGTTGTTGTTCTGTGGACCAGGCCATGCTCGGGAACTGCTCATGAACGACATGAAAGAATCTGGATCTACCCGCTTCGTGAAATCCATTGCCACCGTAATGGCAGGCCGTGCTGGAGCAAATGAAATGATTAGAGAAGGGCTTGCCGGAGATTTACTTAGCGAATACGCCATCTCACACGAGACCATGCTGTTGGACGAAGCATGGAAACGTCTCTCGACCAATGGCGCTGTTGCCTACGGGCAAAAAGCATTGGAAAAGGCCCTTGCTGAGGGGGCAATTGAGACCTTTCTGATCACCGCAGACCTGTTGAGGGACGGCACCAAGAGAATCGGCGGAGTAACCTGGGCCAAGTGGGTCGAAGGACTCTCCGCAATCGGGGCAGAGATGGTGCAGTGTTCGACAGATCATGATGCCGGTCAGGAACTTGTTGGACTTGGCGGAGCGATTGCCCTTCTCAGGTATTCAATGTGAGGTTGCACCATGAAAATTGTCTACGCTTCAGAATTGGGACCATCGCCAAGAGAGGCAATGGCTGGTGCGCGCTGGTTGGTTCTTAATGCAGAAGAAGTCCCAAGTTCGACGACATTGTTGATGTTCACAGAGCTGGATGACATTCTTGTAGCGGTCGACCATAGAGGCTCACCCCCTGCACCTGGTTTATGGCAACGGGCGGTGCATTGCATTTTGATTGATGGGTCGCAAACTGAGGCGGAATCATTTCGAAAAGCATCGGGTATTACCAAAGTCATCGCCGGGTCACAACAAGGCATCACAGAACATCTTTGGTGAATGGGTCTGGAGGGATTTGAACCCTCGATCAACGCCGTGTAAGGGCGGTGTCATAACCACTAGACCACAGACCCAACCGGCCCTGTGAGCCCCAGTTCTTGAAGCCATTGCACGAGGGTTAACCTCAAAGGCGATGAGCCGCGCCATCAATTTGCATGGATGAAGATGTCCAAGCGGCTGCTGCCCGCCTCGTGCGCCGCCTCAAGGAAGGTGGTCACACCATCACCGTTGCAGAATCCTGTACTGGTGGATTGCTTTCAAGTGCATTCACAGACATTGCTGGTGCCTCTCAATGGTTCAATCAATCATGGGTCACATACTCAAACGAAGCCAAAGTAAGGGAATTGGGGGTGTCTCCAGAACTTTTGCAAAAAAAAGGAGCGGTCTCGGCCGAGGTTGCAATTGCGATGGCTAAGGGCGCCAGAGAACGGGCAAATGCAAGCATAGCCATTTCGATCACAGGCATCGCTGGACCGTCCAATGACGGAACCAAAAAGAAAGTCGGTACGGTGTATGTTGGCATAGCATCATCCACTTGGGCGAACGCAGAATCAACTCAAATTGGTGGGAACAGGGCTGAAAATAAAATTGCCTTTGTTCACTTTGCACTCCTTACCGCAATTCGGCGCTGGGATATCGCTATGGAACTGCAGGAACAGACTGAACGTGAAAAGGAAGAAGCTCTCAAGCAAGAAGCAATTGCTAAGGCGCAATTTGAGATTGAGAGGGTGAAAAGAGACGCTGCTGCACGAGAAGAAACCCCTTGGAAGGATGACGAATGGGACGGTAGTAAAGACGGCCCTGGGCAGGAAGATGCCTTGGATTCTGACATTGAATGGTGAAGTCACATTCACTTTCGCTTCCAACCCTCACCGGTGTGCTTTTGGAGGGGTCGCGCTACCTCGTAACTATGGGTGCGCCTTGGGAAGAGATCCTCCCCCTCCTTCGACAAAGGAGCATCGTCCCCACGGCATCGGTTCGCCAAGCATTGTTGGATGTTGAAGATCTTGTGGGCGTTCTGGATTGTGCCGAAGCAGTAGGCTTTGAGCGTGGATTTCTCACCAATGAAATTCTTGAAGACATGCTCGCAGTGTGGAATGGTAAACAACGAATGCTGGCAACTCAAAATCACACACCCACACAATCACTTACCTCAGGATTGATTGAAAACACAACCAAAGTGGCACCATCCTCTGATCTTGGACGAACCATTGCGCCGATTGCTGAGCCAGAACCGCTCGATATCCAATTCAGAAACAATCTACCGGATTGGAAAGAAAGCGACTTCAGTGAACAAGCATCTGATGCACCAAAGGATATTTTGGTCCACTATGACATCACTGGTAACAGCACAACAGAAGGGAAAATGAGCGACATCACCTCGTGCTTTAGTGACCGTCTGCAAAGCATTCGAAAAATGATTATCCAAAACTCTCGCCTACCACGAACACCAACTGAAATTGCCAGGCTCCATGCAGAAAGCAGTCGCTACCAAGGCTACGAGAACAAGGCGGTTGCCATTGGGCTGGTCAACGAACCAAGATACACAAAGAATGGCCACTTGATATGGAGCCTTGAAGATGAAACTGGAGAACTTGTCTGCTTGTTGACAAAACGCAAAGGCGATGACCGCGACCGCGCCCATGAACAAATATTAGAAGCGGGATTAATGCCTGATGATGTCTTAGGTGTGTCAGGCACATTTAGCCAGACAGGTGATATGTTCTACGTTGATGATTTGCACTTTCCGATGAAGGACCGTCACACAAAAGCCTCATCTGAGCACGGAGTGAGTGTAGCGTTTTTGTCCGATATTCACGTTGGGTCAAAGACGTTCCTAGAAGCACAATGGCACAAAATGGTCCGGTGGTTCCACACCGATCCACTGGCGAAGACCATCAAATACCTCATTCTCTCCGGAGATTGTGTCGATGGTGTTGGAATCTATCCGGGCCAAGACAGCGAACTTTCAATCCCAGATTTGTTCGGCCAATACCAGGAATTCGCACGGCTCTTGGAACTGCTCCCTGATTGGGTAGAGTGCGTGATGCTGCCCGGCAACCACGATGCTGTGCGCCCAGCAGAGCCCCAGCCTACCTTTGAAAAGGACATACAGCAGGATTACAACACGACCACATTCGTCGGCAACCCATGTGATTTTTCCCTGCACGGTGTTCGACTTCTCTCATACCACGGAAAATCAATTGACGATTTTGTTGCTGGACTTCGAACGGTCACCTACGCAGATCCTGTCGAAGCGATGCGTCAAATGCTAAGAAGAAGGCATCTTGCCCCACAATGGGGGGGTAAAACTCCATTATCCCCAGAACCTGAAGATGGACTTGTGATTCGAGAAGTCCCCGACATATTTGTGACCGGTCACGTCCATGGCCATGCCTGCATTGATTACAAAGGAACGACCTTGATTTGCTCAAGCACCTGGCAGGATCAAACTTCTTACCAGCGAATGCTGGGCTTCCAACCCAAACCGTGTATGCTCACCATTGTGAATTTGAAAAGCCACGCAACTACGGCGATACCCTTTGCTTGATTCAGTTCAAACGCCGAGCAGCGGTGCGATGTCCATGAGGTTTTTTCCGATGACGATCGGAACACCTGCATCTTCGAATGCGCCTTTTGAAGAGTCCCTAGTTGGATTAAAACCAATGAAATGGCCTCCATCAATGAGCATTGAGAGATCCATCTCTGAATCCCCAACACTCACACAGCCAGAGGGATCAAGGTCATTCATCCTCAACAGTTTTTCGATGATTTCTCCTTTCCCTGTGGCATGCAAACGGCATACACCCTCATCGCCAAGTGTGTCATCGTCATTGAATTCAAATCCGTTTGCGATCCAATCATCGACTTTGAGCATAGCAGCTATCGAGGCAACAAATAGATCCACGCCCGCACTCACGATGGCGACGAAGATCCCAGCATCTTGCAACAGTTGAACCAACTCGCGTGCCCCAGCCATCAACTGGACGCCAGCGTAGGCACGAAAGAGGTCATCGCGGTGGATCGGATCCTCGATTGATTTCCACTTGGCAATGTCCAAACGCATGAATTCAACATCTGAGATTTCCCCCTGAATGAACCGTTGAAGGTTCTCAGAGTTATCGGTGCCAAAATGATCGTGCAATGTCCGCCATGAACTGACTGCATCCACCAGCACACCGTCACAATCGAACACCACGCACGTGGTTTTGGTAAGCGCTTGCGCCTTCACTTCGCGTGCCATGTAAGTTGCAGAACAGTCTTCCTTGAAAGGCTTCGCAAATGGTTGAACAAAAAGAAGTGCCGGAGGCGAGAAAAAAAGGGGGGGGTCCGAAGGCAGGGGGCCCCTTTCGGAAACCCCCTGCGTTCGGGCTGGCTTTCCACCTCAAGGGTGGATCATCCCATCAATGGGATGTCGAGAGGCAGAAGGGAAAGGGACCGAAGCCCCTTTCCCTAATGCGTCTGGTTGTCTTCACGTTTAGCTTAGAACTCAAGCCTTGACGTCGTAGGACAAGCCACTCCAGGTGCGCAGGAGCGCTCCTTGACCCACGCTTGGAGCGTAGGATAGAGTGATTGTCACGTCCTCAAGAGGCGTGCCGTCAGGGGCGTGGGTTCGCACAAAGATGGTGTCACCGGTGTTGAAGGTCGAAACCGAATCGGTTCCTTCCTTGTTCACCTGGTCGACAAAGGTGATGAATGCATCACTATTGTCGGGGTTGAACCCGTATACACCATTGGTGTCCGCCAAGTTAGCTTCATCGATCGCTGTGTTACCATCGCCATCGGTGTAGATCACTCGGAGAACAACCGCTTGTGTTGCCAAGTCAGTCTCAGAGGACTGCACTGTAATTCGCCAGTGGCCTGTGTCAGCGTCGAAGCCGTCGATGTCCTCGATGTCGAAGGTGACCCGTGGGACACCCTTGACGTCAGTTTCAGCGAGACTGCTAGCCCAAACGTAGATCACACCAGAGAGCACGACGGTGATAGCAACCATCAGGATGGTTGCAATCACTGGGCTCACTGCTGCATCGTCATCAGCCATGGTCACGGTAGCGACTTCTTCTTCATCATCAGCACGGCGGCTGGAGAAGGCAAGTGCGCTCACGAAGAGACCGGTGAGGCTGACCATAACGATGCTTGGTGCAAAGGATGGGACCGAGCTGGCTCCGATGGTTCGCACGACGCTTGGTAGCGACTGTGCGGTAGCCTCGAAGGTACCAGGTGGTTGGTTGGCGTGGTTACAGATCGAACCAATCTCGAGCGAAGTCATTCGGTTGTTACACCAGTTGCTGTCTTCGAGAAGTGGTCGGCGTTCTGAGGTCTGAGTAGCGTTGCTACCGTACTGTCCAGGCTTGGACCAGTCAGCGCCCTGGATGCCGTTGTTGTTGGCACGGTGGGAAGCTGGGTCGTCGGTCTGGAAGCGGTCAGAGACTGCTGCAGTCAAGTCACATGGGTCGTTCAAGCAGGTCACAACATCCATTTCGACCCACACGTTGGTGGTGTCCTTGGTGATGTAAACCATTTCGTCGAAGGCCACAGTTGTTCCATAGGATGGGACAGTGTAGTATCGAGTTGGCTCGTCTTCTTGGTGACCATCAGTGTGGAAGGTCACGGCTAGCATGTGATCGTAGGTGAACGGTCCTTCATCGCCACCAGCGCCAACCTGCACCGTAACTGGCACGTAGGTGCCGGTCATGATGTTGGTCACGCCGTTGAAGTTGAAGCCGGAGACGCTGTCTAGGTAGTAATCAGCGACTTGCTCACGAACGTTTTCGACTCGGACACCGATTTCGATGTCATCTTGTCCTTGCAGATATGGTGCCAGTTGTTCATCAGGGCCGAAATCTGAGTTTAGCACTGATGTAACGTAGTTAGGCACGTAACTTGGGGCGGTTGCAGTATCCTCGAGCACCAAGCGGATCTTACAGAACTCGGATCCGGATGGACCGATCTGGTGGATACCGTTGTCGTTGAGGTAGTCAATTTCCCAATCCTTAGCGTTGGTCGTTGCATCTGGAATCAGTGTGAACACGAGTTGGTCACCAACGATGGTCGTGGTGAAGTAGTTCGTGTATGTGCACTGACTGGTCGATTCAACGGTCCAGGTAAGGTCAGAAAGTTCGTGGTCGACATCTGTCATCACTGAGCTGAGGTCGTAGGTCAAGTTCTCTGAGGACGTATCGTCTTCCATCAAACTGATCTGCCATGGTGCTGCAGGGATGGAGCCGTTAGCGGCTTCCATGACCGTACCGTTCTGTCGGTCCCATGCTGGGATAACAGGTGCGTCGTTTACTGGAGCAACTGAGAAGTCAACTTCGTAAGGAGTCGCATCACTGTTAAGTGTAGCATCGTCAGACAAGGTGAGGGTCACCGTACAGCTACCACCGAGTTCGTTGTTTGTGTTCTCGGTGATGACCAAGGTGTTCAGTTCGTTGACTTCAACACCGAATGCAATACAGTCGTTAGGCACGCTTGCGTCCCAATCGTAGACTTGGCGGTCAGGCGATTGCTCGTTAGCCATGTCACGGATGTAGGACGTCGATGCGTTCGACACGTTACCGAGGAACTTGCTGTGAACGCCGAAGCCTTCTGGCAAGATGTTGGTGAAGGTGTCGTCAGCAGCAAAGATCGGTCGGCAGTCAGTTTCCAAGACGTTGCAGATCACTGGAGCGTCGTTGACGTTCAGGACCTCGAACGAGATGTTCTTGGTGTCGGTCAAACCGTTGCTGTCAGTCACCGTGAACTCGTAGGACATGGTACCGAATTGGTCGTCCATTGGAGTGATGGTCACTGCGTGTCCGTTTTGAGCCCAATCTACGAGGACATCGTCGTATGCAACGATGTTTCCGGAGGTGGAGACCCAGTCAAGGTTCGCTTCTTCGTCTTGCACGTCGTCAGCCATGTTGGTCAAGCTGAAGGTGTATGCGCCAGAGTCTTCGTCAACAACGATGTCAGCCAACGAAGCTTGGATTTCAGGGCAGGCACGAGCCATGTCCATGTTCAAGTTCACGTTGGTAGCGAGCGAGACGTCTTCTGTTGTAGCCCAGTCGTAGGCACAGTCAGCTTCGGTCTTGATCATAACATCGTAGTTCTTAGCGACGCTTGGTGTGTTGCTGCCCTTGTAGGAGCGGTACACAAGCACTTCGTCAGAGATTGCACCGGATGCAAGATCGTCGTGCGTGAGCTCGACGGTCATGTACTCAGTGAACGATTGCAGGGTGTTTGCACTGTCGATGGTTTGCGTTGGGTGAACCGTACTCACATCGGCGGTGTTTTCGCCTTGGACGATGGCCACGATGTCAATTTGTGCAGGGGTGCCGCCCATTCGAGAGAATGGGATAGCGATTTCTGCCAAGTTGCCGGAGAAGTCAACATCCACTACAGCGTTGCTGAGTGAGGTTGGGCCCCATCCGAGGAAACCGTAGCTGTACAGGCCGTAGGAAGACTCACTGTCGGCCCAAAGCACGTAGTTGGCTTGGAACGGCAAGGAGTGTGCTCCACCGAGGTTGTATCCTGTGCTGCTTCCTGCTCCATCCACGCTGAGGTAGATGAGCAGATCGCTCGTGGAGAGGTCTTCACCAGTCAAACCGATGTAGAGGTCATCTCCTTCGATGTAGGTCACCATCATGTCGTTGGTACCGTCTCCACTCATCTTACCAGGCATTGCATAGCCAGATGGGTTGAGCTCGTTTCCACCGTTCCAGTCAGCGTCCGAGCCGTCGACGTTCATCACTTCAGGCTGGAAGCTTGTGGACACATAGGAAGCACGGGTTCCGTCAGTCGACTGGATGAGCATGCTGACTTCCTTTGAAGGAGCAGCAGTCAGGTGAGTCGAGGTCATCGAGAACAAGTTGGCTTCATCAATGGTTGCAGACGAGTCAACAATCAACTTCGATGCATCAATCGTGTTACCGATCGATGTGACGTAGGCGTTTGTACCAGCGTTGATTTGGTTGTCGGATGCGGTCCAGGTCATGTTTTCAACACTTCCTTGTGCTTCCACGACTTCGAGAGCAGTGGTTGCATCAACCGTACCTCCGTCCCAGCGGAACGGAGAGTTTTCGACATACATTCCAACAAGACCGGATGCGTCCATTGGGTAGACCCAAACGTCATCGGAGTCGATGACGTACAGACCGGTACCGGTGGTTCCACCATCGACGCTTGCGGTGATGGCGCTCACAGTGGCGTCATCCACGTAGGCACCGTATGCGGTACCAGTCAAGGATGCGTCACCGGTGAGGTAGAGTTCACCGCTGGTCTTGGTCACACCAGTTTCGTATCCGGTCACAGTTGTACCGGATAGAGTCAGGGAGTCACCGTTGAGATCGTCAGCATCGATACCGACGGTCGAACTGGTTCCGTCTCCTTGGAAGGAAGAACCGGTATCGACAACGTCACAGTTGCTGATGATCATTGCACCGTCAGACAAGGTCACCGTGTTGGTATCCGTGTTGATCTGTACGCCGTTGCAGTCTTCCAGAAGGAGACCAACAGCGTTTGGTGAAACACGTCCAGCAGACAATTCAATGGTGTTGTCAGAGACAGTTGGGCCAGTGTATCCACCAGCTGAACCGCCTTCAACCATGAAGACATCTGTTCCACCGTCACCATAGGAGTCACGGAGGGTTAGCGTGTAGTTTCCAGCATCAGAGTAGGTAACCAGTGGCTCGTAAGCAGTGTTGCTTGCGAACGTGTTGGTGGACCATACGTCTTGAGTACCATCAGGCTTGTCGATGGTGATGCTTGCTTCATAGCCCCACGAGTCAGTCTGGATGTTGACTGCCATGGTCTTGCCAGCAGCAAGTGACACTGCACAGGTTGTAGGTCCGTAGTTGTACGAGTACGCTCGGATCGTACACAAGGACGTACTTGGCGCTGGCGGGTTCGTCATTGAATCAAGAACGATACCGCCATCAGCGTCAATCAAGGTGTTTCCAGTCACGTCACCGTATCCACCGTTTACGTCGATTCCAGCGTGAGCTGCATCGCCGTTACCGTTGATGGTGTTGTCCGAGACTTCGAAGTCAAGGGCGTTCACCATGTAGATACCGTTGGCAAGCGTGTTGATGGTGTTGTCAGTGATGACTGCACCTTCGTGGTTACCTGGGTAGAACGCAATTGCTCCATTGCTGGTGTCACCGGAGTTGAAGGTGTTACCAGAGATGGTTGCGAAATCTGCGTCACCGTTGGTGTATGCCCAGATATCAGCGATTTCTCCACCATCGTTGAACGTGTTGTCCGAGATAGTGATGTTGTCTGCTCCGAC
>DAFX01000046.1 GCA_002495535.1 Euryarchaeota archaeon UBA433 | reverse complement strand
GCCAACAAAAGCGTTGCTTGCTCCACCATGCCAGCCTTGAGTAAGGCGTGAGCCGACCGAATGGTTGCTTCGAGTTGAGCCACTTGGGTCTGGGGAGCGGAGACTGGTACGTCCGCCAACTTCCGGTCTCAAACAGTTCGTGTGAACGCTTGAATGCCCGTGATGTAGCGACCCAAAATGAGGTTGTGAATATCGTGAGTACCTTCGTATGTTTTCACGGATTCCAAATTTGCCATGTGGCGCATCACTGGGTATTCGTCTAGAATACCGTTGGCCCCGTGAATGTCTCGAGCAACACGAGCGATCTCCAATGCGATGTCGACATTGTTCATCTTAGCAAGGGAAATTTGCTCGTTGAACCATGTGCCTTCATCTTTCTTGCGGCCGAGGTGATAGGCGAGGAGTTGTCCTTTTGTGATTTCACGAAGCATCCACGCCAATTTGTTTTGAACGAGCTGGTAGGAGGCAATTGGATGGTCGAATTGGATTCGAGAAAGTGAGTAAGTCTTGGCGCTGTGGAAGCACGACATTGCTGCTCCAAGTGCACCCCAAGAGATGCCGAAACGAGCGTTGTTCAAGCAAGAGAACGGTCCTCGGAGACCCTTGACGTTTGGAAGCATTCGGTCTTTCGGAATCTTGCAGTCTTGGAACACGAGTTCGCTGGTGACCGAGGCTTTGAGGGAGTGCTTTCCTTTCATCTCAGGAGCCGAAAAGCCTTCGTCGTCCTTTTCGACGATGAATCCACGAATCACGCCATCGAGTTTGGCCCAGACAACAGCCACATCAGCAATGGTTCCGTTGGTGATCCACATCTTGGCGCCATTGAGGAGGTAGTGGTCGCCCTTGTCCTCCGCCTTGGTGATCATGTCACCGGGATTGGAGCCGTAATCTGGTTCCGTTAATCCAAAGCAACCGATCCATTCTCCGGAAGTCATCTTTGGGAGGTAGTAATTTTTCTGCTCCTCCGAACCAAAGTCCCAGATTGGGTACATGGCCAGAGAGCCTTGCACGGAAGCAAAGGAACGAAGTCCGGAATCCCCGCGCTCAAGTTCTTGACAGATCAAACCGTAGGCAACATACGACAAACCCGGGCAACCATAGCCTTTGAGTGGTGCACCAAGGACACCCATTTCACCGAGTGCAACGCGCCATTCATCCAGGAAGATGCCTTCTGCACATGCGTGTTCAATCTTTGGAAGTACTTCCTCATCAACCCAATCGCGAACCATATCTCGGATCATGATTTCTTCTTCGGTCAAGAGACTTTCAATGTCGTAAAAATCGACGCCTTCGTATGGTTCCATAGGACCCTCTCAACCAATGGTGGACAGAGGCGCTTCAAGAACCTAACCCTGTTGTATGAGTGACCAAAGGAATCAGGACTTGTTTCGTCCGCGCCACTTCATGTACCAGCGTTGCATGGTTTTACTGTTCATGTAAATCAGTCCCAAGACTGTTCCAGGCACCGCCACAACCACCGCTGTAAGTACGGCCACGGTCATCAAACTGTTATCGACCTCGACAGGTGCTTCGGGTGAAAAAGAGACGATGTTGCCAAAAGATGTGATGATGAACCCCTCACGGTGATCCGTTTCCCAGACGAATGCAAGAGCACGCCCGGCCACAACGGGATCCCAATCGGTTGCATCTTGGGCAAGAATTTGAGCGTAGGCTTCAGAGATCAAAGGTTGTTGGCGAACCGTTGCAAAAGGAGCCATGTGAATCAAAGTGCTCCCATCATGGCCTCGAGACACCGCTGTGAAATCGCCCTCTAGGGTCCCGAACTGCATCAGATTCTCCGTCGTGGATTGACTTGGTGTCACAATGTCCAAACGGATGGCTTGGGTCTTGAGACCGCTGGCAAAACCAACGCATTCATTGAGCGTTGGGTCCGCACAATCCACACCAATCCAAGTTTGGGAACTGGTCCCGGGCAGGTAGGTCACCTGATGGGTTTGATCGATAACAGCAAGACCGTGGTTGAGCGTTGCTGCAATGCAAATGTTCTCTTGACGGTGGCAGGTGAGGTCAGAAATTTCAGATGGAAGGGTGTCGTTAAGTGGGACGAAACCCGTGCCTGCCGAGAATTGCCAAAGACTCCCATCTTCGGCTCCGAAGTAAGCATAATCGCCTGCAGGGCGCCATTCCACTGAGGTGAAATTGAGTCCGAAAACCGCCCCTGACCCTTCAACAGGGCCAATGCTGTAATCTGATGAATCATAGCGCATGGCCATTCCGAATTCTCCAGCCATCAGTGCTGTGTTGCCCCGTGGGTGCCAAGACAAGTCACTGAACGATTGACTGCGCCCTGAGTTCAGTTCTACATCGCCACTTCTGTCGCCAGCATCGCTTGCAGAAAGCAAGTGTGCATAGCCATCCGCCCCGGCGATCAACACGTGAAGACCGTCAGGAGATACCGCACCCGCATGGATGCCCAAGTCATTGTCCTCTAGCGTGTCTTCCAGTTTGAGCACAATAAGCGATTCAGGCTCCGCAGGCACGCTTGGTACGAGCATCAAAAGCAACAAAGCAGAAGCCAGAAGCATCCTTCGCATGATTCGGCCAGAGGCGATGAGAACAAAACCCCTCCGACTGGAGTTTTGTTCGTTTCAATAGGCCAAAGCCACGCACACCGATGGTGAGCCTTATGTTCAAGAGCGGTTTGGACGGGGCATGGAGCGATTCGCAGTTAAGCGAGGTTTGGAAAAGAAAATGGGTGGAAATGCTGGGCTCGCCAAGTTGGCAGCGCAATATTTTACTGATTTGCAAGTGGATGCAAACGGCGTGTTCTCCGGTCATTTTGGAATCATGACAAGCATCAGCGGTGAATTTGATTCTGATGGGAAACTCGCACTCGATGTGGCACAACTCAAGGGCTCGGACCTCTCTGCTTTCCTTAACGCAGAAGGGGGGAGGGAACAAGCAATGGAATCTCGAAAGCGGTATTCCTCCTTCTTGGATGAAGCAACTGGATACACGCCAAAGCAACGGGGCGACAAAGCCAAGGAAGAAGCAAAGAAATTCTCAAAGGCTCGCTCGGCGATCAAGATGGCTCACAAGACCATAGAAATGAGCACCAGCTTGACCCAGGACACCATCGACACAGCGCACTCGATGATTGCAGAACTGGAAGCAATGATCGAAGCTGGAACGCCACCTTCGGAAGGCAAGGTCAAGAAACTCAACGATCTTCTTTGAGATGAACTGGAGGCAATGGCATGAACATCAACGCCACCCTTGAACCGTTCATTGAACAGTGCCCTCGAATCGGGGAGCTGGATGACGCTCAACAGGATCGCTTGGCCCTGATGGTCGGAAGTGTTGATGAAACTGTGGGCATTTCACATCTGGTGGATTGTGTGGCAGATGGCACGAGCCTTGGAGGTGATGGAACCATTCGTTGCTACGTTGGATTTGAACCGTCAGGAAAAGCACATATTGGCTGGAAAGTGCTTTCGCTTCAATTGCGTCGAATGCTCGAGGCGGATGCAAATGTGCTGATCTTCCTAGCAGACTGGCACGCTTGGGTCAACGACAAATTCAACGGGGTCATGGAGGACATCCAAACGACTGCGAACTACATGGAGGAAACGTTCAGAGCACTCCTTGACCATCCTGAAGAAGGCGACGGCCCCGGTCAACTCCGATTCCTGTGGGCATCCGAACTGATGGACAATGGCGATTATTGGGCACGAGTGCTCAGATGCTCAAAAGGCGCCACGCTGGCAATGGTTCGAAAGACCTTCACCATCATGGGAAGGGATGAGGCCTCCTCAGACCACGACCTTTCCAAATTCTATTATCCTGCCATGCAAGCAAGTGATATTTTCGAACTCAACATCGATGTCGCTTTGGGTGGCATGGACCAGCGTAAGGCTCACATGTTTATGCGAGACGTTGCAACGAAGTGGGGATGGGCAAAAGCAACTTGCCTCCATACCCCAATCATTTCTTCGCTCAAAGCAACCGGAGTGCGAATGGAAAGTTTCGATCACAAAATGAGCAAGTCTGACCCCTCGGGTGCGATCCTTCTTCATGATGCGGAAAACATCCTTCGAAACAAAATGAAAAAGCACGCCTACCTCAACCCCGAAGACAACCATTCTCCAGTGTATGAGTTGGCTGAACATGTGGTCCTCCCCGAATGGGGCGAAATTGTCGTCACGCCTAACCCGAAGTTTGGGGAACCTTCCACTTGGACGGATCTGGAGTCATTCAAGGCTGCCGTGAGCGACGGAACCCTTCACCCACTCGATGCAAAGTTAGGTGTCGCAGCCGGCATCAGCCGAGGACTCGAGGGCGTAGCACGTCACTTTGAGGCCAAACCCGAGACCTTAGAAGCGGTCAACAAATTGCGAAAGTGATTCATTCCTCGTGCAACGAGAAGCCTTCTTCGATGCTGTGAACATCAAGGCGTAGAATTCGACGGGTGTCTCGGAGATAATCCCTTGAAGGCAAGTGATCAACACCGATGACGGCGTTCACGGTCAGGCATTGGCCCGGTGAAAATTGATCGACATACTCATCGGTCACCACCGCCATAATGGTCGGCACATCTTCAGGCAAGGCATCGCCTTTCAAACTCGTTGGGTCAAACAATTCCATGTATTGTACATCCTCGTAGTAATTGCTCTCGAGGTCCATCTTGATGTTTCGTGCATCAGGGATGTCTTTCAAATCGGCATCATCGAGCAACATGTTCCTTGCAATCTTGTAGCATAGCGGACAGACTTCAGCCTTCTTTCTAGCTCTTGCAAGTTGCTCATCAATCTTCCATTCATGTTTGCAGGAGTTGCACTGGTAGGCAGAATGTTTCAACCAACCCATGGCACGGCTCGCGCTGTGGACCACCGCATCAAAGCGGAGAAAACGAGTTCTGTCCCTCATCCGAAGATCGTTGATGTGGTAGCGATTCAACTCTGGGAAACCGATGATACGTATGACGGGGCGAGGCATCAAATTGTGCAGAGCGAATTGCTCCTCGAGCACAATGCTCCCCGATTCAAGGCATTTCAAGCGGTTGCTCATGAAGGAAGTTCCAAGTCCCTGATGCGCTTCAAGGGCTTCCCATTGGATTTCAAAGCCCCACACGCTGTCCTCTATGGACGACAAAGCGGCAAACTCAGCTTTACAGTTTGATTCAAAAAAAGTCCTCCATGCGGCAAGAAGGCGCATTTCTTCAGAAGTAGGTTCGGTTGGTTGCTCGTTCGACATGGAACTTGAGCCCTTACCCGACGGCTATCAAATGTTTCGCTTCTGGAGCAAAGTTGCAAAAAAGTGAGAGCGAGATGAGGGCTAAGGTTCATCAATCTCTTTCATGTCGAGTGAATCATCCCCTCATTGAGGAGGAGCGTGCTGCCCATGACAAACATCGTCGTTCTCGTTAAACAAGTGCCTGATACCAACGCTAAAATCGTCGTCTCGGGCGACAGAGTTGACCTCTCAGCGGTCAAGAAAGTCATGAGCCCATACGATGAATTTGCAGTCGAAACCGCCCTTCGCCACCGTGAAGCGGCTGGCGGCGAGGTCACAGCGATGACGCTCGGCGGAGCAGGCGCTGACAAGGTGCTAAAGGACGCAAAGGCCATCGGTGTCGACCACATTGTACGAATTGACAGCGAGGCTGAACTTGATTCAAACGCCCTCCAAACTGCCCTCGCCTCTGCCCTTTCGCAACTTGGTGCCGAAGTCGTCTACTGTGGAAAATCCGCTGCCGACTCAGGTGCTGGATCAACCGGACCTGGCGTTGCAGAACGCATGGGCTGGGCATCTGTCTCGAACGTCATCTCGGTGGCATTCGAAGGTGGACTCAGCGTTGTTGCTCCAAGTGAAGGAGGAAATGCGAAGATCTCAGTCAATATGCCTGCCGTGATTTCATGCGACAAGGGGGACGTCAAAGTCCGCAAACCAAACGTCAAGGGAATCATGCAAGCCAAGAAAGCACAAGTCGATGTCAAAAGTGTCGACATTCCTGCCTCAAGCGTCGCCATCGTCGCCCACACCATGCCTCCTGCCAAGCCAGCAGGCAAATCATACGAGGGTGGAGCAGCCGCTGCGGAAGTAGCACAGCTCCTACGAGACGAGGCAAACGTAATTTGAGGTGAGCCATATGACTGAAACTATTGTAATTGCTGAAATCGCAAAAGGAACCATCCACACAACAACCTCCGAACTCGTCACCGCTGCTCTCGCTATGGGTGGATCGCCTCTAGTGATTGTTCCCTGCTCCGATGCGAGCATCGCAGACGCTGCTGCATCAATTCAAGGTGCAAGCAAAGTCATCGCGGCAAAATCTGATGTTTTTACCCACTACGACGCAGCAGGTTGGGCCGCCGCTCTTGATGCGGTGGCACCTGCTGGAACCATCCTCACCGCTGCAACACCTCAATCGAAAGATCTCGCTGCCCGTTTGGCTGCACGGAGATCCCTTTCGGTTGTTCAAGACGTCGTGGCCATCGATGGCAACCAATTGACATCACCTGTTTACTCCGGGAAAGCCATGCAAACTGTGGCGCTTTCAGGGCCAGCTGTTGTCAGCATCCGAGCGAATGTGTTCGACGCAGCACCAAGCACGGGCGCTGCTGAAGTATCAGTCGTTGATACGACAGGAAACATGGCAACAGCCGTTCAAGAATTCATGGCTCGAGCCTCTCAACGTCTCGATGTCGCCGAAGCCAACATCATCATCTCTGGTGGCAGAGGCATGGGTTCGCCTGACAACTTTGTCCACTTGGAAGCCATTGCCGATACCATTGGTGCTGCGGTTGGGGCCTCACGAGCAGCAGTGGACACCTGGGAAGCAATCCCCCACTCCATGCAAGTCGGTCAAACTGGTAAAACTGTCAACCCGAACCTCTACATCGCAGTCGGCATCTCCGGTGCGATCCAACACCTTGCGGGTATGCGCTCCTCGAAATACATCGTCGCCATCAACAAAGACGCTGATGCCCCGATTTTCCAGCATGCTGATTACGGCATCGTTGCCACTTGGGAAGAAGCACTGCCTGTGCTTCAATCCACGCTTTCCGGCATGATGGCCTGATCAAGCGTACTTTCCGCGCCCGTACATACCACCGGGACCAGCGCCCTCACCAACGAATGGGTTCGTTGCTCGCTCATGACCAATTGTCGTCAATGGTCCGTGGCCAGGATACACCACAGTATCTGCCTCAAGAGGCCAGAGTTGTGTATGGATTGATGTGGCAAGAACATCAAAATCACCACCTGTATCGGGCAGATCCGTCCGTCCAACGGATCCTGCAAACAATGTGTCACCAACGAAAAGGTGGTTTGCGCCATCCTCAACCAGCAAATTGAGGCAGCACCCACCAAGTGTGTGACCTGGTGTGTGAAGAATTTGAAACTTCAAAGAACCAAATTCCATGATTGTTCCTGGTTCCAACACCTCGTCGGCAACAGCAGGGGTAGGAGCATCGAATCCCCAGCGGCGTGCGGAGCTTTGAGCCAAAGATTGCAGGTAGGTGTCATCTGGATGAAGGTACCATTTGACAGGATAGTGTTCGAGAAGATCTGGGATATGACCACTGTGATCAAAATGAGCGTGAGTATTGACAAGCGCCACGACCCTCCGCTGGGGAAGATGTGATTGTTCGGAAGGGCTTGAGGGGCCATTTGACCAATCTGGCCCACGACCTCCAAACCGTTCAATCCAGGCGATCAATCGGTCTGGTTCACTGCCCCCATCGATGATGACCGTGTCGCCTGTTGCTCGGTCTGTGACCACTGAACAGCGCATTTGGAGAGCCCCGACAAAGAAGCACTCGACCCACGGGTTCACAATCGCCATGGCAATGCCAAACGCCACCCCTTCATCAGTCTAAGCCCGCTTCAAGGTCAGTTGAATGGAATCACTTGACCAACGGCCCTCACTGTCACAAATGCGAAGTTCGAACCTGTGGACACCAACCGAGAGTCGAACTTTGGCCTGGGCCTGTGTAGCGATTTCTTTGCCGGTGGAATCAACCCAAGACCACATCACAATGCGGTTTTGCACGTCCGATGAACCGAGCCCGTCCAAAAGCACAACCGCAGTCCCATCTTCTTCACAAACGACGACTCGATCCTCTCCAGCCCGTGGCACGGGCGGTATTGGAGCACTGACTTCTTCATTCAGGGCACCAAAGAGATCCTCATCGGGCAGCATGGCCATGGATGAGATTTGATCGTCAAGCGCCTCAAGAAGTTCAGAGGAATCAAGATTCAATGTACCTTGTGTCGCTTCATCTGTATTCACGTTTTCAATGAAGCCGTCGAGCGCGTCTTGAAGGTCTTCAAGCCCCACTTCAACAGGCTTAGCCATCATACGACGCTCTTCATCGGTCAGAAGATTTTCTACTGAGTCATCCACTCTATATATTTCTTCAGCCGACCTTTCTGGACCTGAATCTTCTTGTTGAAACCAGGCGTTCAGTTCTGAAGGATCAATCTCAATGGTCTCAGAATCAAGTGAGAGGCAGCCGATTGGTTCTGCGTCGGTCCAGTCGTTCTGGTCTTCTCCAGCAAAGAAGAGAATTGACCCGTTTGCGGATGCTGCGAGCTGTGTTGGCATGCCTTGGTGCTCGACCTTCCATCCCTCGCCTGCTTCATTATGACCAAACAAGTAAAACCAAGATGAGGCAACAACATGCCCCCCGCGTACCAGAAGCGTTTGAATGGCATAGTTGGTCATCAGTAATTCGCGATGTGCTTTGTGTTTGTACAGCGTCACACGACCATTATCGAACCCGCAAATGACGCCTTCTAGGCCCGGCACAAGGTGGGTCACGCGTGATTTCAAATCACACCGGTCAAGCAATTCCAGCCTCTTCAGGCACCATGTCTCCATTTCCAATGCCTCTTCATCACCATCAACCAGTGCATAGCCTTCCCGACCGAGAAGAAGGTGCCCTGAGGCATCCGAACCGATGGCTGTGATTGCCTCGCCGACTTCGCCACGTGACGGGCGTTGCCAAATCGACTGATCCTCATTCAACGCTTGAACCGAACCATCTTCATGAGCCAAAACGAGATATTGATCTACGAAGGTCGCTTTCAAAATATGTTCGAAATGATTCAAATTTTGTAGTTGTCCACCGTAACTAATGCGATACAAACGACCCAGTGCGTCAACTACAGCCATATCATTTGGACCCTGGTGGAGGGAAAACCCACCCCCAGGAATCGTCAAGTGCCATTCAGACTCCGCTTTTGAATTCAGACATGAAATACCGTCTGTGTCATCCAAAACAAAGGTTCTATCCCCTCGTAAGCACATACCTACTACGCCACCAGGGGCGTTCCAAACACCGGCGAGCCGGTGATCTTCGTTCTCTGCGGAAATGGCAATAGAAACGACACCACCTTGTTCAGCCCAAACTAAGCAAGCCCCATCGCTGGAGAGGCATAAATGCTCGACTTTTTGTTCCGGTTTGAACGAAACACGTACAGCACGAGTCTTGACCATGCGTTGTTCAAGCGCTGATGCCAATTAACCTCATCCCTTTCTTGATTGCCATTCAAGAATGAATCCAAGATTCAACGTCGGGGTGGAGTGGATGATGCAATGGATCGAGAATATGCTTGTACAAGCACTCTTTCTCCAATTCGGTCCACCCCATCAACGGGTGGAGGGTGCATAGCGGTGTGGTTTTGATATCATCTTCTCTCTGTTCAATGAACGGTTCAGCATCGAGTACACTCATCCCCGTCACGCCCCATGCTGGACGTATATGGCTCACCCCTGCCTCATCACGCATTCTCGAGCGTCGACCGATGTAAGGGTCCCATTTCTGAAGCACCTCGAGGTGATCTTGCTTTGATTCAAGCACTGGGATTATCCGGGTTCCGCGCCGCAGGATCAGAAAGGCAGAGAGGAAATCATCAAGCGTATTGATCTGTGCAACGACGTCACCTTGAACACCTGCTGGTAACCCTCCAGGTCCATCTTTACGAGTTTCAATATGCGCAATTTGGTGCGGTTCAAGGATCATCCGATACCACCGGCTGGGTTTGCTTAAATCGACCGAAAGGGCAGGGTCTTGCTCGCACAAAGCAGAGCCCAGTGCCGCTGCATAGGCCATTGTGTTCCATTCACCTCGCTGACCAAGCCGTTTTACCCTCACTCCAAAAGTACGTGCTGTGCCAAAATCTGGATCATTTTCCAACAATAATGTTGCCACATGCGTCGGATCAACATTCTCCCCCAGGGCCTTCACACGTTCGTAGGCAGCAATGCCCAAAGCGTGGGCGAGGAGGTTTTCCACCGTCTCGGCCGGAGCGCTGGAATAGACCATGTCTTGATGCCGTTCACGCCCGCGAATCAACGGGACGCCCGAATCAACTGCCAATTGCATCAAATTCTTTCGAAGCGTTTTTTTGAACCCTTTTCGCACGGCTTTGGACTTTAATCCTAATTCTCCAAACCGGAGGATCCAGGCACTTTGCTCAACCATAAATCAAGCCTCAAGAACCATCGTTGTGCAAATCGATCACTTCATCATCCTCTGAAGATTCTCGCTTTGCAGCATCGTTTCTTGACATGTGTAGGCGTTCCAAGTAAGCATCATCGATGTCACCAGTCACATATTCGCCGCTGAAACAACTCGTATCGAAACGCTGCGGGGGTGAAGGACCGATTTTCGTGGCCTCAACAAGATCTTCAAGTGATTGATAGAAGAGACGATCGCTCCCAATGATGGTATTGATTTCATCAATGGATTTTCCATCGGCGATGAACTCATTCACTGCGGGCATATCGATGCCATACACATTTGGATAGCGAACCGGCGGTGCTGCGGAGGCAAAATACACCTTTGCGGCGCCAACATCTCGGGCCATCTCTATGATTTGAGCGCTGGTCGTTCCGCGCACGATTGAATCGTCAACCAATAGGATGTTTTTGCCGGCAAATTCATGCTCAATGGCATTGAGTTTACGGCGAACAGATTTTTCTCTCAACGCTTGACCAGGCATGATAAATGTTCGGCCAACGTAGCGGTTCTTGACAAAACCTTCTCGATAGTCGACTTGCAAGGTTTCAGCCATTTGAAGCGCTGCAATACGCCCAGAATCTGGAACAGGGATGACCGCATCAATATCATGGTCTGGCCATGCTTCGAGGATGCGCTCTGCAAGTCGCTTTCCCTGACTTAAGCGTGCGTTGTAGACCGAGATTCCATCAATGACAGAATCCGGACGGGCGAAATAGACGTATTCGAACACGCATGGAGCCGCTTCAACAGGTTCAGCGCATTGGCGTGTGAACAGGTGGCCGGAATTGGAGAAAAATACTGCTTCCCCGGGTGCAACATCCCTCACAATCTCAAAGCCAAGCGCGGTGATTGCGACCGACTCACTCGCCACAACCCATTCTGTTGACCCGTCAATCTCTCGCTTTCCGAACACCATTGGACGTATACCATGAGGGTCACGGAACGCAAGCAGCCCGTACCCTGAGAGCATTGAAACGCATGCATAGGAGCCAGTAACGGCTTGGTGAACACCTTGAACTGCTCCGAAAACAGTTTCGATATCGAGGTGGGGTTGTCCATCGAACGACATGTTTGTGCTTCGTTGATCCAATTCAACTGCAAGCATGTTGAGCAAGAGTTCCGAATCACTGCTCGTGTTCATATGTCGGTGATGACGATCGGTGAGGAGGGTTTTGAGTTCGGCAGCATTGGTGAGGTTGCCATTGTGAGCGAGGCTTAGGCCATATGGAGAATTAACGTAGAAAGGCTGAGCTTCTGCCCTTGAAGAGGAGCCTGCGGTAGGGTAGCGAACATGCCCGATTCCAACATGGCCTTGCAAACGGCGCATGTGGCGAGTGTAGAAAATATCCGAGACAAGCCCATTGGATTTTCTCAAGCGAAATTGACCGGCCATTTCGGTCATGATACCGGCCGCATCTTGGCCTCTATGCTGTAAAACGGTCAAACCGTCATAGATCAACTGGTTGACATGAACGCCAGTTCGTCCAACGATGCCAAAGATGCCGCACATTCTGTTGCCTCAACCCGACTAAATCAAGGCACTTTGTAGCCATTCCGATTGTATTCGACTGTGATTTGACTCAAGCCTTTGGACGGTGGGACTTCTTCGACCAGCTGTGCTTGCGCATTCTCGAGGTTGCTCCGTAACCACAGGAAGCACACACTCCCTTTTGCTTGTGGTATGCGTTGCGACCGCACCGGCGGCAACGAATGTGGGTGGTCTTCTGACGCTTACCCATGGATGGAGTACCCTTTGACATTGAAACACCTGCTGAACACGCCCACCGACCTCCTCCTTATGAAATCAACGGAGGTGGTTTTCGCTTTGCAGTGACAGAATTACTCTTCTTCAAAGGTCGTTTTACGCGCTTTCTGAGCAGTGATGGTGGCGAAAGTGAGCCCGAGTGCCAATCCGAATGCGAGTAAAATCGCACCAGCGGAGACAAACATATGGACTGCATTGTAAAGCATCTGAGCCCGAATCGAACCGTTGTCTTCCATCAATAGATCGGTCTGATCGAGCAGCATAAACGAAGTCAGCAAGCCAATACTTGCGGCTGCCAACATACCGAACAGTGGGGCCAGTGGGCGTTGGCGTGAATCAGCATAGAAGAAAAGGTTACCAAAGAGGATCAATGAGCCTAAGGTGTAAGCTGTCAATAGCGCATTAGCAAAACGGGGCAAACTGTCGGCCCCTGCGTTGATTGAGCCTCCAAGGGTAAGGTCAATGGCCCAAAGCGAAACAAGGGGCAGGAGAAAGGCGACGAGCATGGCTCGCCATGTGAACACGAGACGTCCATCACTCAGATTCGCCACCTCCTATGTTTGAGGCAACAATGGCAGCCACATGCTCAAATTCTTTTTTGGAAGGGGGTTCAACTGAGTCCGGTTCAGCAAGTGAACGCTCGTGAAGGAAAACAACCCCACCGAAAACAAGAATTGCAATCGCAAGACCAACAGCAGTTCCAAGCAAGTCAGCCCCTGCAAGCCACAGATGGTATCTGAATGCCTCTGCGTTGACGACAGAACCATCCACCATCATGGCCAGAACAATGAGGGAAAACACGAATCCTGAAGCAAACCACAGCACGTTTGACTCGGTTGTTCTTTGGTCGCCAATAACTCGCAAACTCAATGCAGAACCTGAACACAAGCAGGTAAGCAGAAGCAAAAATGTCGGCCAAAAGACAAGCCAATATCGGTTCACATCACCATCCATACTCGGGGTGAGGTTCCACCAATGCATACCAACGAACCACACAAATCCAATCATGAATGCCATGACACCCAATCGACGATCGCTCTTTGGCAACCGGCCTACGGGTACGTTCCCAGAGAATGAAATGAGGTACACGCCCGCAACGAGCAAAGCCGCGGGTCCGACGATGAACCCGAGCAAATGCCCAGCTTCGCTTGAAGGTGATGAAGGGACTGTCCAGGGCGTTAACACCACTCCGGCAAGACCGGCCATGGCCAAAAACCGGCCCAAATTCCGCTGCCCGTCTGCTTTCGCGGAAAGCGACAACCAAACTCCGAGTGGAATCAAAGACACGGGGAGCCAGAACCACAATGCGGCCTGAATCATCGCATCCATACCGGTGGCTTCGGTGTTGTTCTTATCAAATCAACCCTAATTTTCACGAGCAGTTGCTCGATTGCATGACACCTGTTAGTGCGGCATCGCTAAATACCCGACTCTTGTGGCCCGATTGCTCAAGGTGCTCTTATGGTGAAAATGCCTCGTCAAGTGAAGCGGTACAGTCCCTCAGCTGGTAAGCATACCATGCACACAGTGGAGCGCGTAAAGAAGAAGCGCGCATCCGAACTTCGCTGGGGTCAGCGACGTTTCCGCAGGGTTATGGCTGGTTACCGTGGTTTCCCACGTCCAAAGCCCGATGGCCGTGAAAAGCCAACCAAGCGAGTCAACATCCTTTTCCGCTGCACAGAAACCGGCAAGGCGCATTATGCACCATGCAA
>DAFX01000007.1 GCA_002495535.1 Euryarchaeota archaeon UBA433 | reverse complement strand
AACTATCAGTTCGAATGGGGCGCTCCTCTTGGTGCCACAGGACCCTTGTTCCCTGGCATGTGTTATGCGGGACAGAATAACGACGTGTACAATGGCCCAGTCGACGATACCGACAACGATGGTGACGGGCAAATCAACGAAGACCACGTCGATGGAAAAGACGACGATGCTGACGGTGTGACCGACGAAGATTGGTGGGGTGGCAACTCCGAACCAGAAACCAAGTTCATCCAAGACCTCACCGAAATGAACGACGACACCGGCGACGGTGCAAGCGAGTTCAAGGCGACCATCACCCACCACTCCTTCTCGGAACTCATTCTCTACCCTTGGGGTCACTGCACAGACTGTGAAAGCCCTGACCATGAGCAACTCAAGTACCACGGACAACAAATGGCCGACATGACTCAGTACGCCAACCTCCAATCCTCTGATCTTTACCCAACCTCTGGTGATTTCTGCGATTGGCATTACGGCGTTCACGGTGCGTACTGCTACACCTCTGAAATTGGAACTGCTTTCCATCAGCACGAAGACGACATTGACCACATTGCGGTCCGAAACTTGGGAACAGGCTTCTACATCGCAGAGATCGCAGACAGCCCACGTGAGCGTGCTGACCTTGCCATCGCCAACATCTCCCAACAAAATTACCTCGAGTCTGACGACAAAGTGGAAATTCCACCTGAAGGCGATATTCCAATTGATTTGTGCGTTTCCAATGAGTTCCCATACAGTGAAACCAAGTCGATGATTGAATGGCGAACCGTCAAACCAAGTCGCTTGCAAAGTGATTACGGGCCACGAGAGTGGGCCACAACCGCATGGGAATCCGTGCCGGTGATGGCGGTCGAAGGCGAAACTTGTTCGGTGTCAAACGGCAACGGTACAATTCTACGAGGCATGGTGCCAATTTCGGAAACTGCAACTGGAAAGTTGCATTACAAGGCCACAGTTTCTACCCTTGCTGGCTCAGATTTGTTCCAATACCCTAGCGATGGCGCGTACTACGAAATCGACTTGTCATACAGGGCTGCATACGGCAGCTTGTTTGGTTCCTTCTTCATGTTTGGAATCACAGCCTCATTCGTTTGGGGCGGTCTGGCAATTTGCCTTCGAATGATGCTATCGGACGATGAAGAACTGGATCTTGCCGATGCACTTCTCGAAGAAGAGGAAAAGGCTTGAGGAGGGAATTGAATGAGCGATGAAGGGCAATCAGACCAATTTAACGGCCGACTCGGTCTCATTTTCGCATCCATCGGTGCAGCGATCGGTACCGGTAATATCTGGCGTTTCCCACGGATGGTGGGCGCAAATGGTGGAGGAACATTCCTTGTGCCCTGGCTTATTTTCTTGTTTGCCTGGTCGATCCCACTTGTCATCGCAGAATATGCGATGGGCAAGCGAAGCCGAACCGGTACGATTGGAACTTTCCGAATCTTTGCAGGTAAGAAATTTGCATGGATGGGCCTGTGGACCGCTTGGATTTCAACGGCGATTGGCTTCTACTACGCTGTCGTCTCTGGATGGACCATCAAGTACTTCCAACTTGGAATCAGTGGCGCACTCACCGGGGAAGGTGTGGATACAACCGAAGTCTGGAACGCATTCTTGCAATCCCCAGGTCAGGTCATCTTCTTCCAATTTCTCGTGATTTGTTTGACCCTTGCTGCCATTTGGAAGGGCGCTAAGGCGATTGAGAAGGTCAATTTCTACCTGATGATTTCCTTGTTTGCTTTGCTGTTCTTGACCCTGTTTCTCTCATTGTGGATGGACATGGAAGACGGCAGCCTTGACGGTGCAATGTTCATGTTCACCGTTGATTTTGCTATGCTCAAAGAACCCGAAGTGTGGATCAATGGCCTGTCGCAATCGGCGTGGTCATGTTCGGCCGGCATGGGCATGTGCATCACCTATGCAGTGTACATGAGCAAAGACGAAGACACGGTTCTCAACGCTTTCACGATGGGACTTGCCAACAACAGCATCTCCATCATCGCTGGTCTCGCCGTGCTTTCAGCCATCTTCGCTGTGAGCCCTGACCCGCTTGCCACCGTCACCGGGGGCTCTTCTGCAATCACGTTCCTTGCGTTACCAGAGGTGTTTGCTAAAGCACCGTTTGCCCCGATAGGACCTTTGTTCATGATGGCAGGGTTCTTCCTTGCGCTTTCGTTTGCTGCGATGACTTCAATGATCTCCACCGTGGAATTGTGTGTTCGAAACTTCGTCGATCACGGATACAACCGGGAGAAGTCCGTTGCCCTTACCGGTGCAGCCTTGTTCTTATTCGGTATTCCTTCCGCAGTCATGTGGATTAAACTCGACAGCGAAGGTGTGGCCTTCCCAGAATTCTTGGAAGTACAAGACCACATTTGGGGCTATGGCCTCATGTTCTCGGGGTTGTTCATCGCCTTCTCGATTTGGAAGTATGGCTACCTCCGATGGAAGTCAGGTGTTGAGGCTGGTGTTGCTCCAGCTGGATTGAAGGGATACTTGGGCTTCGGCGTCTCTGCTTTCCGTGACGACTTCATCAACACGGGCGACAACGACATGGAAGTTGGTCGATGGTGGGACCTTTTGATGTACCTCGCATTCCCAATCCTGTTCTCGGTGCTGATGATTTCTTACTTCTCGGATATGATTGCCAACACGCCAGACGTATGGGACCCAGCCAATCCGAAGGGCCTCTCGATCATCTTGTTGTTCTGGGGTGTCATCGCTGCACTGTTCATCAGTTTCAACAAGTTCCTCGTGCAACGCCCGCTCTATCGAAACATTCCAGAAGGGGCCGATGTCGACATCAGCTCCTTGCCAGGTGGACACGATGACCTCGTGGTTGCCCGTGGCCAAGATGCACCAGGGTTTGAACATTTAACGCCAGGAAAGAGCGCTTAATGCTAAGGATGTGAGCGGGTGGAAGACCTCGTTGAAACACTCATCACAGGCTTCGTCCTCTCTTCGTTGTTCATCATTGTCGTATGGTGGTTTTGGCGGCGTTACGATCGACCAAGTGATGCCCAACTTGCTCGCGAGGAAGAACTGGCAAAGAAAACCGAAGAGCAAAAAATGTGGCGAGCGGTTGAAGCACAAATCGCTCAAGAAAAAGCCGAAATGGAAGAGCAAGCGCTGTATTTACGAAAGAAAGCAGAGCAACAACAGCGCGCCCAACCACCCGCTGCAGGTGCGTTGACCAACGCCCTTGACGCGTTTGGAGGCGTCTCCCAATCGCCCACAGAAGCGCCCCAAGAAGCAGCGAACTTCTCCGGCACAGAACAAGCACCAACCGAAGGCATATCGCTCACGGCTGAAGATTTTGAGGAAGAACAAGACCTCGATGTGTTGTTGGCAACCGCACCGGTTGAAGTGCGTCAAGACCGAGGAGTTCTTGCAAAAGATGGGAACCCGGTTGCGGAACCAGATTGGCAACTGGTAGAAAAATTACAACAACTTTCTGAAGCCGAAGTCGTTGAAGAAGTCCCCCACCCCGAACTACCAGATGCTCCCGACCTGGAAGCGCTGACAACGCCCGAACTTCCGCCAGAGGCATCACTTGAAGCAGAGACAACGATGGAGCCCCCCTCACCAACTGAGCCGCTGATTGACAGCGATCCAGAAGATGTGGTGGAATGGGACCCTAACGACGAACCGACTGATCCAGGGGCATGGGATGTCCAATGGACCGTCGGCGATGAAGAAGTGGACTGAACCCGCCTGTTCGCCCTCTTTCAAGGCGAAGGGGTGATGAACGGTTAGCGAGTGGCGTGATGCATGGTGCAACGCCCACGTGGTACTCGCGACTTCACCCCGCAGGTGATGGGGCGCCGTCTTGCGTTCGAGCGACTCTTGGAAGAGCGTTCTCGTCGGCATGGATTCAAGCGGGTTCAAACCCCCGTATTCGAATCGCTTGATTTGTTCACAGCGAAATCAGGACCGGGCATCGTCAGCCAACTGTATGCATTCGAAGATAAGGGCGGACGTCCGTTGACGCTTCGACCCGAACTCACGGCACCAGTCATGCGAATGATCGCAGAGGAAATGCGCAACGACACGAAGCCATTGCGCTTGTCCTATTACGGCCAATGCTACCGATATGAGGAATTCAAGAAAGGGCGATATCGAGAATTTTTCCAGTACGGCGTGGAACTCATCGGCGCTTCAGGCCCACTTGCTGAAGCGGAAGTTATCTCACTGGCCATCGACATGCTCGATGCCTGTGGATTGAAAAACTGGGAAATCAGAATCGGACACGTCGGCATTCTCAAGGACGCGCTCACCGGCTTGGGGCTTTCAGCAGAAACGCCCGAGGGCGCATCAGAACCTCCAATCGCCAGCGCTATGCGCCTGCTTGACAAAGGCGATGATGCAGGACTGGAGGCTTTGTTCACAACCAACGGTATCGATGCGGCCAATGCTGCACCACTTCGCGCGCTTGCTCAACTGGAAGGTGGGTCCGAAACGCTCCAACCGGCTCGTGAAATACTTGCTTCCTTGGACGGTGTCTCCTTGCAGGCGCTTGATGACCTCAAGATGACGCTTGATGCAGTGGCTCACCTTGCGCCAACTCCACCTGCCCTTGCGGTTGACCTCACCGTCGCCCGCGGCCTGGATTACTACACCGGCATGGTGTTCGAAGTCAAGGTGCCAGAAATGGGTGGCGAGGGCCAAGTGCTTGGCGGCGGCTCCTACAAATTGCTGCATCTGTTTGGTCTGCCAGATCTCGATCCATCGTGTGGCTTTGGACTTGGTTTCGATCGGGTACTGCTGGCGCTCGAAGCGCAAGCAGAGGCTGCCGATCGAAGTGAAGTGGTGCCCGGTGAACACGATCCTCTTGGCACCGTAGCCGTGATCCCTTTCGGCATCGACGTAGCTCATGTGCTCCCCATCGTTGCTGCACTGCGCAACGCTGGAGAACGGGTCGATTTGGAACTGCGCTCTAGGAAAATTGGCAAGGCCATGAAGTGGGCCAACTCCACTGGCGCGGCGTTCACCATCGTTGTCGGTCCAAGAGATTTGGAAACTGGCCAAGCCATGCTCAAATCACTCAAGAGTGGCGAACAACAGGCTGTCGAACTCAGCGCAGAAGC
>DAFX01000095.1:64561-68625 GCA_002495535.1 Euryarchaeota archaeon UBA433 | reverse complement strand
CATCAGGGGATTTCATCGAATTGATAGCCAGTTTCCCATTTCTTTTCACCAAGGGCGACTTCAAGTTCAAACGGAGTGATCAACGGTTTGCTGTACCTCACTGCGTCATCGATGGCTATGCGAGGGCATGCGGTGTTCACGAATGCATCCACAGGGTAGAAATCGATCAGGTCAGGCCCGATGTGCTCGAGGGCGAGCAAGTAGCCCTTTTTACCGTGCTTTTCGAGCATTCGCTTCATGCGAAGGGCAAGCGTTCGTCGCATTTGCCCAGGTTTCTCGCCGATGAGAATACCGAATCGTTCAGCATCCCCACTCGCCATAATCAGGCCAGAGCGTTGCCTCAGAATGCGCTCAATCCGTTCGAGGGACATCTCTTCAGCGTCTCCTGTGTACGGGTCAAGCATCGCAAGCGGTTTTCCAGTGTGAAGCACGAGCCCAATCGGGTGGAAATCTCCAGATCCAAGGAAGAGGTAATGCCCAATTGAATCGTCGTCACCTGAATAGTTGCATCCGAGCACCTGCCCGGGGAAGGATAGGCGTGCGCCTCCGATTGGTATGGTCACGTCATAGCCAGCTTGTTCCAATCGGTCATGAAATTCAGGGAGCAGGTGCAAGTGCTGGATGGAGCCTACAAGTCCGAGTTTGGTACCGGTAAGCGGCGCCATCCGCCCCACAGCATCGAGAAAGCGTTCTTGGGCTTCTTCATCGGTCATGCCTTCGGTGTCCCCTTGCTCTGCCATGCGCTTTTGTGCCATTGCTCGATGCGCATCGAGGAAAGGGATGACAGGCGTGAGTTCAGGGTCGCCATCATAGGTGACGTCAATGAATTGTGTTGGCATTCCCGATTCAATGTTCATCTGCGAATGGCCCATGTGAGCGACAAGTTCTACGCCCATCAGTTTCATTTTATCGTGGACCAAATCACATGCTCCATAGCACGGGTCTGCAGCCAGGACCACTTTGGCACTTGTTTCAGTTTCAATGGTATCCATCATTTCGAGGGCTTGCATCTTCAATCCCTCGGGAATCTGCAGAGCAATCAAACGATTATCATTCGCCTGGATGCGCTCCATTAACTTGTCAAGTTGGAAATCGTGGCGGTCTAAATCCATAGTCGTCCCCGTTGTGGGGGCTCGCCACCCCCTCATCAATCCACCCTATGGGTCAACCGCATCAATCGTCAAGAAGGACGACATCGCCACCGTCCATCTCAAGGCGAACCAGAGACTGAATCATGATGTCTGGGTAGTCAGCTTGTAGCTGCTTCAACCCGGGCCCTTTTTCCACCACAACGAGGATGTGCCCGATGGTTGCACCAGTGGCCTTTACCCCTTCAATCACGGCTCGTAGTGTTCCCCCGGTTGACAACACATCATCGACGATTGCCAAGCGTTCACCTGGCGAGATGTCATTGAGGTACATGGGTTGCTTTGAGTAACCAGTGGCTTGATCGATCACGACTTCACCCTCTAAACCGTAGGAGCGCTTCCTTCCAACAACAAGTGGAACACCCGTCGCAACGCTAAGTGGTGCCGTCAATGGAAGCCCCATCGCCTCAATACCCAAAATGAGGTCGATCTTTGTCCAATCAATGGCAGATTCACACAGTTCTGTGACGGCTTTGAGTACTGCTGGATCCAATCGTGGTACCCCGTCGGTGATCGGGTGGATGAAGTACGGGTAGTCTCCTTTCCAAATCACAGGGGCGGCTGCAAGACTCGTTCGAAGGCGCGCAAGGGCATCGCTCATGGGGAAATGGCCCACATGGCGGGGTAAGACCTTTGCTCAAAGTTCGGCAATAAATTCGACGTACTCATCAGGCTCGAGAAGGTTCTCAAGGTCAAGTTCATGAGGTTCAATGATGATGATCCAACCGTGGTCGTAAGCAGAGTCGTTGACCAAATCAGGGTTGATTTCGACTTCTCCATTGACTTCGGCGATGATTCCGGAAAACATAGAAGGGAAAGCCACTTTTTCTTCTGCGGTCCAAATTGAGAACATGTCTCGTCCTTCATCGATTTCATTTTCGGCCTGAGGCAAAATAACTCGAAGCACTTCACCAATCTCGACAGCGAGGAATTCACTGACTCCAATCATCAATCGTTCGTCTTTTTCCTGGTACCAAAGGTGGTCACGGGAATATTTTCTGTTGTGCGCAACGCTGAATTCTACAACTTCTTCATCCATAGGGGCACTCCCACAAAAACGCCCCCATCACCATTGTATATCAAATTGAGGCAAAATGGCGTGCCGTGGAAATCCGTCAAACGGGTTAAGTGAGTTGGCGTTTTCCGCACTACGGGGACGAACATGAACTATGGTGAAACCGAAGAACAGCAAATGATTCGAGAGATGGTTCGCGACTTTGCAGAAAGCGTCTTGTCGAAGACGGTTGAACATCGCGACCAAAATCAAATTCCACCGAGCCAAGAATGGGCTGAATTCTTGGATTACGGCCTTCAAGGCGTCACCATCCCCGAGCAATATGGTGGCTCGCCAGTGGACGACATCTCTGAATCCATCATCGTTGAAGAACTCGCACGAGTCGATCCTTCGTTTGCTGTTATGTACTGTGTCCACGTTGGATTATGCTCCAAAACAATTGCCCTGCACGGGAACGATGCACAAAAGGAAGAGTACCTCACTCGGCTAGCTGCTGGCGAAGTAGGCGCATACTCACTTTCCGAAGCAGGCGCCGGTACGGATGCAGCAGCAATGACATGTAAGGCTCAACTTTCAGAGGATGGTGAACACTACATTCTGAACGGAGAAAAGATGTGGGTGACCAATGGCGCCCAAGCTAAAATCATCGTTTTGTTTGCAAAAGATGTTGATCACCCAGATTACGGCGTCAAAAAGCACGGTGGTTCGACCGCATTCATCGTCGACTCCAGTTTCGAAGGTTTCTCAGTTGGCAAGAAGGAAGACAAACTCGGTATTCGTTCCTCTGACACCTGCACGCTGGTACTCAACAACTGCAAGGTCCCCGTCAAGAACGTTCTCAAAGGCGTTGGGAAAGGATTCCCAATCGCTATGAATGCGCTTGACAACAGCCGTATCGGCATCGCTGCACAAGCTTTGGGTATTGCTCAAGGTGCCTATGAAGCCGCTCTCAAATATGCGCACGAACGTGAAGCGTTTGGAAAACCAATCGCTCACCACCAGATGATTATGGCTTATCTTGCAGACATGGCCACACGTATCGAAGCATCCCGCCTTCTGATTTACCAAGCATCATGGGTAAAACAGCAGCACTATGAGCACGGTGGCCCGCGCCATTCAAAGGAAGCGAGTATGGCTAAACTCTTCGCTGGTGACACCGCAATGTGGGTGACTGAGCGTGCGATTCAGGTCTTGGGTGGCTATGGTTACACCAAAGAATTCCCTGTTGAACGCTTCTTCCGAGATGCCAAGATCACTCAAATCTATGAAGGAACACAAGAAGTTCAGCGAATCGTGATTGCTCGAGCGTTGAAGTGATCACTTCAATCGTGCATTCACGCACTCAAGGTTTGCTTGCTTCAAAGCACCGCTCCAACGATAGATGAATCCATCTGCGGCAACGTTTTGCCCCGGTTTGAGACTTTCGAGGAACTCCGTTTCGCTGACAGGGAATCTCATTGTGACAATGTGTTCTCCACCGTTGAGGGCTCCGGTAATGGTTTGACCGCCTCGGTATTCTCCGCCCGCCATCAATGATCGTTCGACCTTTTCGACCTTGATTGTGCAGGCCTGAGATGTGGACTTGGCAACGATGGTGTTGAACTCAGAAAGCAGTCTTGCGTTTGACAATGCTTCAATGATGTCTTCATGCCCGTTCGATGTGGCTTGGGGGGTAAGGTCTTTTGCAGGCTCTGATGTTGTGGGTGTGGCTTGCAGTGGTGCAGGTGATGCAGCGATGGTTGCTGCGGTTGTTGCTGCAACAGCAACAGCCGCTGGTGCAGCAATTTCTTGCCTGGTTGGCATTGCGGGCGCTGGGGCGTTGTTGGCCATTCCAGCTAACGCATCGGGTTGAGGTTGTTCGCTCGGCTCTGGCTTCGCTTCAGGCACGGTAACTGGTTCAG
>DAFX01000095.1:26836-64212 GCA_002495535.1 Euryarchaeota archaeon UBA433 | reverse complement strand
TCAGGCACGGTAACTGGTTCAGGGATAGGCTCTGGAATTTGCGGCGCTGCGTTTTCAAATCCGATGGACTCAAGGAAAGCCCACCATTCGGGGAGTGAAATAGAACCATTACCATCTACATCGATGTGTTTGACAACAAGATCGACAACCCAGGAGGGCGGTTCTGCGTTCGACATGGTGCGAATCAGATTGAGGATTTCTTCGTTGCTGATCATACCGTCTTGATTTGCATCAGCCATCGCCGTCAACTGGGCAGCATTGTAATTGGACTCTTGAAGCCATTCACCGAACTTGTCAGCAATCATGGCCAATCGAGGATCATTTTCTCGGCGAGTCTCATACGCACTGCGTGCCTGGGTGACCGCAGAACGTGTAGCGTCAGTCATTTGTTCCGAAGCGGCAGCTGTCACTCTTTGTTTGATGCCCATTGCCCATTCTTGGACTGGTTTCTGGCCTTGTAGGGTTGAAATGACTGTTTCTCTAGGCAGGTGACTTGGCGGTGCATCGCCAAGGAATCGCTCTGCTACGAGTGATAATTCATCATCGCTGAGTAAATTGAGGTCGATGCCTTTCGAAGCCATTCGTTGTTCAATATTTTGTAGAATACGGTCTGACATAGGGGTCCCCTAAGGTGAACAGGGAGGGTTCTCTTTCATCAAGATGATGCCGGCTGGTCTAGAATTCGAGCTTCGGCCAATGTTCAAAATCACCATTGCTCCAATTAAGCGTGCACAGCACGTCCTCAATTTGCCCCTCATCCTTCAAATCGCGTTCTATTTGCAATCGGTGCAACCATTGCTTGAGCCGGCCCACCGCTCGCCCTTTTGCCATTCCCGTGCGCTGCATGATCCAATGCCCGTCCACGAGCGAGTCGTTGCCGGCAGCGAGGGGTTCGACGGCATTCAATTTCTCGATTAGGTTGTGGATGTCTGCGGGTGTTGTTTCTTGTAATTGCTCAGGCTGTAGTCCAGATTCACGAATTACAATTTCTAATTTAAGATGGGCCTCCGCACGATCGCCCATAATCATTCGATACAACCGGAGTCCTGCAAGTGTATCATTTGGTACCTGTCCAAATCGTGAATGTATGGTCTCAACCCTATTGCGTTCTTTTTTTGAGAGTTTTAGTTGTTTTAGCGAATTAGTTACCGCTATAGAGTCGTGCTCACAGAGCAAAAGAGCGAACCTCTCTAAGGCAGAAATATCCTCGGTAAGGTGATGATTTTGTGCATGGAAATGATGGATTTGTGCCCTCCATTGGCCAGGTAAAAAGCGATCTAAAACCTCATCTCTGGCCATGCGTTCAATCACATCAGCGGCATTTTCTCCGGCCAAGATTTTCTTCCACTCCATCCAAATCCGCTCGTTTGTAACGTGCGATAACATACCACGGTGCTGCTTCAAGGCTTCAGCCAGTTCAGCATCAAATTGCCAGATGCCGGCTTTTCCTCGATCGAGGAACCTATACGCTCGCAAAATCCGTAAACCATCTTCTGCGAGGCGTTGGTAGGCTTGACCAACAGCCCTCACCCGTCCCTGTTGTAAATCCCGTACTCCATGGTAAGGGTCGTGGAGCAACCCTCGTCTCACATCGATTGCCATGGCGTTGAAGGTGAAGTCTCGCCTTTCTAAATCACCGAGGAGGGATGTGCCAAATTCGACGTGTTCTGGTCGTCGCCCATCGCGGTATTCAGATTCTGTCCGGAGCGTCGTCGCTTCGTAAAAACCACCAGATGTGCCTCTGAGGGTTAAAGTTCCGTACTCAATTCCAGTGTCAATTGCATCTGGAAACAGTTCCAGCATTCGTTGCGGAGTGAATGAAACAGCGAAATCAATGTCTTTAAGTTCCAAATCAAGATGTAAAAATGCGTCACGAACGGCTCCTCCGACGATCCAAATGCCCCCTCCTGCATGGGCAACGGTATCGATGATTGTATCGATTTCCGAAGGGAGCCGTTGCAGCCAAGATTGGAGATGAGGTGGCAAAGGTGAACCTGCAGCATCAGCAATGATGGGGAGCCCCTCTGATGCCGAGTCCGATGACATGAGTTTCCTTCCAAGCCAGACCACGGTCGATACATGAATAGCATTATCGCACACAAGGCGTTCGCAAGGGATAATGTGGGAAGAAGCAGACGTCCAACTTGTCCCTGTGGAATGGCTGAAACCTCACGAAGAAATCAAGCCACGCAACCGCGATAAACTTCTCGAGATGACTAAAAGATGGGGGGGTTACACCAAGCCATTGATCGTGGATAAAGTGACAGGTGCCATCCTTGACGGCCACCATCGTTTCTCAATCGCCTCGAAGTTGGGTTTGGCACAAATACCGGTCATTGCAGTGGATTACCTCAACGATGAAACCATCGAAGTTGATGTGTGGCCATCTGCAACCATAGAAAGCCTCACAAAACAGGAAGTCATTGAAATGAGCCTTTCGGGAGAAGTGTTTCCTCCAAAAACCAGCAGGCACCGAATAGCGGACCATCTCCCTCCAATTCATTTCCCCCTCGAAGTTTTGGCTCAACCGGCTCCGATTCAGCCGCAGGATTGAAGCCCCTCACTTGTTTTGCCTTGTTTCAATGTAAGAGCGCCATTTTGCGTTGCCCTTTCCACTCAATTTGACATTATGCTTTGGAGGCTCGTCAAGCTTCAATGAGTGTGTTCGAAGGGTTCCTTCATGAGTAAAGGTAATCCTCACCTCTTTCCCGATTTTTCCTTTCAATGCCGTTTCGAGGCTCTTGGTGGTGGGAGTCCGAAGCCCATCGATGGCGACAATTTCGTCACCAGGCATGATTGTGTTGCGCAACGGGCTTCCAGCCATATGGGTGGAAATTATCACACGGCCCGATTTCACCCCTACATTCAGGCCAAGCCAGGCAGGAAGTGTTTCGTCGGGTTTTTGCTTGTGTTCCGGTTCGATTTTTAGTCCAAAATACGACATAGTTTTCTCCATGTTTGGTGCACATCTCTGGGTGACTACACGGTCAAGCATCGATCCCAAACGTCCTCCGCCCTTCATTGAAACAAGTGCCTTGCGGATGTCTTTGTGAGTGACACCCAACCTCTCGCTTGGATTGCATTCAAGAGCGTGCCTTTGGCAAAGGAGTGCCATGAGATCGCAGACTCCATTCAAGCCCTTGGAGCGCTTACGAAGTTCCATATCAAGTTCCATAATGGTCAGCTCCCCCTCCAAGTAGTACGAGATTTGCGTTTCTCTTGAGAATGCATGACCTCTGTACAGATGAATCCAAGCGTCATGGCTTGATTCTGTAAGCGATTCAAATTCCATACCGTTTCTGATCGTATGGCGTTTCATTTTCCTCATGAAATCTTTTCGCCAATCTTCTTCAGACCATGCGCCAGAACGCACACATAGCATGTCGCCGAGCCAAGATGTCCCTCCCTCAAACCACCATAGGAGATCGGAGTGCACCTCCCTCTGCAAGTTGTAATCGAGGAAATTTCGTGGTCTAAGTCGCTTGACGTTCCACTGGTGGAGGTATTCATGACTGAACAGACTGACAAGGTCCCTGTATTCGTCTTCATGGCCAGGGATAAGGCACTGCCGAGGGAGCATCGATGTTTGAGAATTCAAGTGCTCGAGCCCCCCTCGAGCCTTTTCTGTCAATTGAATGACGGTGATGTAATTGTCCCAAGATGGTATGCCAAAAAGAGCATGATGTTCCTTGACGATTCGGTCCATGTCTTCCTTGAATCTGGCCAACATCCCCTCATCGATGTCATGGCCTCCACTGTCCCATAATTTCAGATGATGCGTCCGACCTTCGACCACCCACGACTGGTTCGGATTTGGATTGATTTCAACAATCCCATCGAGCAACTCATCGCGATTCGAAGCCGTGAAGTGGTGTGTCATCCCCTTCTTACCACTGAGGTTTCCTTTTCCTTCGACACTCTTCACCAGGTTGAATTGCGTGGCAGGGATCCAGGATGCTGGGGCATGAAGTTCTATTGAATGACTTTGGTTCATTCGTTCGTTGTCAATCCCTTTGGTAGGCAGGAACCATGTGAAAGGAGGCATCATGTGCATGTGGCTTTCGTCCAGATGGTTCGAGCGTACTGAGAGATCATCCGCCAAGAGCCTGTAGGCAACGGTGATTTTTTTCGTCCCGACCGGGATTTTGATGCGCATGGCGTCCACATCAACCCGTACGAATTTCAAGCCAACACCGTTTTCATTGACCGCATTAAATTCGGTCATGTGCTGGATCGGTTCCCGCAAAAAATACGAGCCAGGGACCCAGCGAGGAAAGTGAAGCATAAGTGATGATTCGGTAAACGGCCCCTCTATTTCGACGCCCACTCGCATGCGACGCGTCGATCCTTCGGTGGCATCAATTCGGAACAACATCCCCGATGACTTTTGGCTCATAGTGCGAGTTTGTCGAAGGCGGTTGAAAGGTTCTGTGCCGCATCAAGTAGCAATTGAGGGTGATTTTCCCCCGCAAAACGCCTTGCTTCTAAAATCAAATCTTCCTCTCCACAGCGGCCAAGTAAACGCTCGATCCAACGGCTGCGTTCAATAGAATCAATGCTCTCTTCACGTACCAGCTGCCAACGCAATTCATCTGCTTCATTCCCTCGCATTCCCTGCAACCATCTTCCGATTACGACATATTGCTTTGCATCAAGCAGTGTTGATATTTGCGGGGCTTTGATCGAATCACATTTTTCTTTGAGCGCTCGAACTAGAGTTTTCAACGTCGATCCTTGTGCTTTTTGAGATAAGATCACAAGTGATTCACCATTGTTCTCAAGTGCAGAATCGATTAACACCGCACCATCAAGGCCAAGTTCGAGGAGGCGAAGCACTTCCTCCTCTGCCAATCGTTCTCCGTGATGAACCATGGCTAACAGGGCCGCTTCACAAACCGTTGCTGCGTGATCTTCGAGTCCTTTGCGGCGATGAGCGGTTGTCGCCACCCCACTCGAGACGGCCAAGCGACGCAGGTAAGGGTCGTCCGCTGTGAGAAAACGCTCGATATGGTCTGGTGCCTGTTGGCCTTGCAGAAGAGCTGCGGCACTTTTTCGCCGGCATGTCAAATCCTCATCTTCCACAAGGAGCAAGGCCACCTCTGTCACATCATCGGTAAACTCGTTGAGCAGGTTGGCTGCGCAACGACGAGCCTCTATAGATTGGTGCCTTGCAAGAACCTCGAGAGAGGATGGCCCCATGGCTACAGCCCACCTTCGATGGGCGTCAAGTGCCTTCGAACGGAACCAAGGATCTCTGTCGTCAAGAAGAGGCACAAACCCCTTCAAGGCGCGGGGCAAGTCAGTGTCGAACAATACACGGACAGCTCTTCGACGTTCACGAATATCTCGATGGCGCAACTTGGAAATTTCTCCGTCCAAACCACCTGCCATGTGTGCACCAAACGGCGCCGCTTCATAGGCCTGTGGTTTTGTGATTCAGGTTAGGCTTGGAAGTCACTGTCGCCAGTTGGTTCGTCATCGTCCCATTCTTCTGCACCAGGCTGGGCCAAATGTGGCTGAATCATAGTTTGCAACATTGGCCAAAGCCGGAAAAAGGAGGGTGCTGCTTGCCACATGAGTTGAATCATAGGGTGTTGATCAATCGGTAACGCGCCCTCCCCGGGCGGGGGAAGATCGTCTGGTAAGTCTCGTAAATTAACAATCAAATCTTCCATAGCGTGCCGCTCTTCCTCCTCGATCATTTCGAGGTCTTCGCATGTTTGAATGGCCAATTCAATCAAATCAGCCAGTTCATTGGCGTTCATAGGCCCGGGTTCCCCTTGGGATACGTCAACAGGTCCAAAGGCCACAGGCCCGAGTTCAGTCGGGAGGAAACTTTCGCCTTGACGTTCAACTTTGATCAGTTGCTGACTGGTTTTTGTTCCCAAAGGTGCGAGTATGAATCCACCCTCGACGAGTCTTTCGTTCATCCATTCTGGTATGGCAGAAAGCTGGCCCGTTACCAACACTCGATGAAATTCTCCCGGGAAGGCGACGGGAGCAATATCTACGGCTTCCAATTCCCTCGCTTCCACGGTTGGCCAGTGTGTAAGTCGACTTCGTACATGATGAATCGCATCGGTCGAGGGATCCAACACCCTCACCATGCCGTGTTCGCCAACCATCGTTGCCACCAATGCTGCCAGGTAGCCTCCTTTTGCACCCAAGATGACGATCTCTTCACCTGCTGTCAATTCCATATGATGCAGCAATGTAGCCACCATGTGTGGGGCTGAAATTGTCTTGATTGCACCTTGCTTCGTCTCCATGAAAGGAACTGGGCGGTCTGCATAAAATGCCTCAGTTTCGTAATCAGTGAAGTCCTCAACATCGACGTTGATCATCGCCTCTTTGATGGCGTTGGAGATCGGAATGCCTCCTTTTTGCAGTCGTCGCAGGAGGGCGGCGATATCCGACATGTAAGGAGGACAGACGCCGGCCCATGTAAAGCATCGGCTCAAAGTTGGTTCAATTGCTGGTTTCGGTTGGCGAGTTTGTCATCAATGAAACTGATGTTGCCTTGATGCTGGGCAATGGATTCCTCAATCAATGCTTCAAGGTCAACATCAGATACATCTCTTTGAAGATCAAGGGTCGCCATTTCTTCTTCAATCGAGCTTCTGATTTCGAGCATCAAGCCGCTGAAACCATCGTTGTTTATGTCGGTTAATTCTTCAGCATCGTCCACAACCATCTGTAAAATTTCTTTCAGAGTTTCTGGGGCGACATAAATATCGGAGAAGGATGAAAACATATCGTCCATGATTGCCGATTCAATTCGAGCCATGTGTTCTGAAATGGTCGCTCTTGCCAAACCTAGTTCTTGGGCCAATTCAGCAATTCGAATTCTCTTTGGCGTGTCAAAGTAGCCACGATCGTACGCGAATTTGGCAAGTTTAAGTTGCTTTTGAGAAAGTGCCCCAGTGTCTTCGTTGAGGTATTTTACGGTTCGAGCGCTGGTTCGGTCAGGTTTGGCAAACATGCGTATGAATCCACTGAACAATCTCAATTTGAGTGGGGGCCCCTGGATGGTGTATGTGAAGCCTTCACCGTCCAAAAAGCAGGCACCAGGGACTTCAGCAGTACCGTTTGACCGAGCACTGAGGTTTGCTGCTGGGTGGTTAATCCTGGCTAATATAATGGTCCCATCTGCTTCAGTTTCAGGCTCCATCATCACTTCGAGGAGTTCAAAAAAACCCATACTTCCGATGTCAGCGGGGCCCTTTCCGGGTTTGAAGTGCGCTTTGAAAATGCAGCGAATATCCTTTGGTATTCTTCGCGAATATGAGATGAAATGCAGGCTTTGAAAAACATCAGTCAGTGATTGCGTCACGAGGTTACCTACATGGCCCCGCTTCCAGAAAAAGGTGACCTCGCGCATGGTTAGACATCGAACTTGCAGTCTTAAGCACTCCTATATACTGCCTCAATTACGCATTTCTAGCCAAGCAAAAAAGGAGAAAATTGGCAGGAGGATCATCAATGCCCGATTGATTTTCTGCTGCTGATTGACGTATTTGACCGTGGGTACAGGAGAGATCTCAATCGATTTGGCGGTTCTCTTACGGCGTGTAAGGGGGACACGTTCCTCAACAAGACCCAGCACCTGCTTGCGCAAGTGTGGTTGTCGTGAGTTTTGTACGCCCCTCCCAACAATAAATTTGACCGAGCAGAGGTCTGCGAGGGGTAACGCTGCGTCGATCACTCCCGCAAGGTTCGTGAGGTCATGCATGTCAATTCGAATTGACATTCCATCGCTTTTGACGTGACTCAAAACTCTCCATTTCCCTTGCCCTTCGTTGAAGGATTGAAGGGTCTCTCTTGCATGTTCTAGGGGGCGCTTACCCAAGTCGACAGGTTTTCTACGTCGAGCGAGAAATGGCCCGAGCAGGACCGCTCCAACGAGTGGGGGGGTGCACATCAAACCTCCAAGCCGAGCCAGTTGTGTTGGGTCTGTGAGCACCGAGATGACTGAAAGGCTGAACCCGAGATAAAGCCCCAAAAACGCCCCAGCCTGAAGGCCCGTCGAGAGGCCCACAGGTTCCCCTTCTTCGACGTTCATCTGTCGGGGTACCTGAGGTGATGCACATGAAGGCTCGCATTCCATCACGCCAAACTATATGGGTTCAGAACCCCTGGTCACATCATGGAGAAAAACGGTCTCGAGCATCGTTTTAGAGAACGCAAAATCGGTTTGTGGATTGCATCAGTGAGCGGTTTTTTCTTTTTTTCCTTCTTTTTTGCACCCTTCATTCTTCCTGAAGGGACCGTTGTCGGGCTCAACGGGCGCGCAAACAGCATCGATTTTGCCTCATCAGAAGGGTCGATGTCCTACGGTAATTCAGAAGGCGGACTGATCCATAAGCATGCGGACGGTTCCATCCATTATCATGAACACTTCACGTGGAGCGAATTGGACCCTTACACTGGCTTTATCTACGCTTTTGGTGACTTGAACTGCCACCAAAATCATGAGCGGTCTTGGGAAATTGGGGGCAACCAAATGCCAGTATGCACCAGAGATGTGGGCATTTTCTTTGGATTGATGATGGGCGGGGTTGTGTTCTCTCGCCGCGCCCATAACCGATGGACTGTAAGGGATACTTGCCTTTCACTTGTTCCAGATGAATGGCTTGGTGAAGTGTATGTGAAAAACCAACGAACGCTTGCATGGCTTGCGTGCGGTGTGGCGCTCTGTGTCCCGTTGATCATTGATGGATTTACTCAATTGTTGACCAGTTATGAATCAAACAACCTCACTCGACCTCTCACCGGTGCACCGTTTGGTTTAGGTTTGGCCATCTTGATTGGAGCATCAATTGCAGCACGTGCTGAAAAATTCTCTTCCGCAGGGGCCGTGCTTCTTCCTGGTGGTGCCAAATTCCAACTTCAAACGCCATCCGAAGAGGAATGATCAGGGCGGTGTCAGCCTCCACCAGGCTAGCAATTCTTCTACCGTTTCAGGAACGGGGCAGTTTTCATGCCCACTGGTCAGCATTTGAAGGCGCTTGATGATGTTCTCTAGTCCTCTTCGAACTGCGGGAGGGGGCGTCTTTCCGTCTTGGGGGCTGGCGATAGCGGGGAGGGCTGCACCCCAATCCTGCTTGGGGTTTGCTCTGCGCCATGAAGCCAATTGTGCACGAAGAGGCCACATTGCTAGGGCAAGACGCCCGTAGCCCAATCGTTCATCTCTTAATTTGAACACCTGAGCTTCTGCAAAGGGAACATGAGATTGCTGTTTGTGAATCCAACGCTCTTCTTCAAGCCATTTCACTAATCGCTGTGTGTGGCGTTGGGTGACCATTCGATGTGGTCCAAAGGCGCGGTGTAAGCGTGGAACTTCAGTCGAGCCGACAATCAGGGAAAGTGTACCAAGGACGGACCAGCAGGATTGGGCATGTGGGCTTGCAGGAACATCGTAATCCCTTGCACTTTCAACTGGCCATTCATCCTCCGCCTCTTGCATCCATTGTGCAGGGGACCGCCCTGACAACCAACCGATATGTATTGCAGTGCGTTCCTGAGGTGCTCCGGGCAACCGAGTTTGTTTCTTGACGTCCTTGACAAGGGTGCTCAAAAGGTAGCGGTCGACTTCATCGGGGTCGACGTTGAGTGGGGTTGGCTTGCGATTGAAAAACCCTCGAAGGACCTCTCGCAATTTTTTCCTAAGGTCGTCCAATCCTCCCTCGTTGAGAATAGGTCCGATCACGCAACACCGATCGAAAGGCGCGGGGACTTCGATTTTCCCTGAGAGTAAATCGTTGAAACCTTGACGTATGGTGCGTTGAATTTCAGGTGTTTCGAAGTATTCTTGTTTCTGACTCGTCATTCTCAATGTTCCAGTGCGAATGCGTTGTATGGCTTTGTCAGGGTCGCAATCAATCCACAATACGAGGTCAGGAATCATGGCTGCTGCATTCATCTTTGCAACTTGGTCTACGCCTAAATTCCCAACAACCCCCTGGTAGATGAGCGAGGAGTGGATGTTTCGATCTGAGACCACAACGTGTCCCTTTTCCAAAAGCGGTTTGACCCATGTATGGGAGTGATCAAGGCGATCTGCGGCAAATAGTCCTGCTTCCTCAAGCGGTGTTTTATCTCCGAGTTTAACCGATGTGAGGGCCAACTTACCAAGTTCACTGTGGCGCCGTGGTTCGTGAGTCGCATGGATTTGAGGGAATGGGAATTCTGCGGCTAATTCGAGGAGAATTCTTGCCGCTTCTCCCTTTCCCGAGCCGTCGCCACCTTCGACGCTGATGAGGTACAATCACTCACCGCCCACATCTTCGAATTGATCTTTGGATATGATCAAAAGAACCATGCCGGCAAGGATCAATGTTGGACCAAACAAAATCAATCCACGGCTGAATAAAGCGATGCCAGCGAGGTATTGTGTGCGCCGGTATCGCTTTGCTCGTCGTGCACCCACTGCGGCCTGAACGCCGACCAAACCAGTCAGCACTGTCAAGACACCAACTGTGGTTGAGAGCGCAACGGCGTCTTCAGAATTCCAACCCTCTGAGGATTTAATTTCATTTTCAACCACCGTTTCGTTTCCAAGGTGCATGGTGACCGGTCGGATTTGTGCCCCATCAGGAATGAAAATACGTTCAACTGTGTTGTAATCTTCAAGTGAAAAAGTGAGTTGTAATTCTAATACATCGATGGACTTGAACCAAAAATACCCGTTTTCATCTGTTGTGGTGATACCAATGACCTCATTGTTTTCAATGCTCAGCAACTCGACTTCTACGCCGCTTAACCCGTTGCCATCCGTTTCTAGGGCGATGCCTGAAACGTCCACAGTCTCATCGTTGCCTAGAACGCTAAAACTGTTGATCAGTTCTGCCGGATTGCCCTGGAGGATCAAACCTCCCGATGCCATGCCTAAGATGCTTCCAACTAAGATCAAGGATGCGGCTAAGGTTCTCAATTGTGAGGCGTTTGCTTTGTTCAAAGATGCCATGTGGGCATTGAATTCTTCATTGGCTTCCTCAATGGCGGCATTGAGGTCTGATTCATCGACAACGAGTTCATCCTCCGCAATCTTTTTCCGCTCCTCTTTGGCTTGGCGTGAGGCTTCAATTTGGGCTTGGACCCTTGCTTTTAGGGCTTCTCGACGAGATTCAATTTCAGATTCATCGGCCACCATCTCACCCCCGCTTGGTTGAACTGGGTATGTGCGCGGATAATACGCCTTTCCCTTATTGTCCGCGCCCTAAGGTCGTGGATTGAGTTTGACGGCCCTGTTCAAAACGAGGAGGAGAATGAGTGCTGCAACAAGGCCAAGTCCTGCCGAAGCACCAAGCACTGCGTACACTTCAACAGTTGGCTCTTCAACAGTGTCGGGTGCATCTGGGGCGCTTGGCGCGGCGGGTTCTTCCTTGTTTTCATTGAGGCTTACATTGAGGGTCCATGCCTCGGTTCGCAGGCCTAATTCAACCAGTCTGCCTGCGTCTGCAAGGGATTGAGCACTGACTTTGTCGGGCGTGTCTTCATGAGTGTGCCAGTACCCTCCAAACGGTTCTGCATCGGGTCCAAAACGGATGTCGATCAGGTCGATGGCGCGAATGCCTCTGTTGAGGGCCGGCACATGATCGTCGATCACGCCAGTGCTGATGCTCATGTTAACCACATCTCTGCCCAAATTCCCTTCACAGTCCGTTTCTGTATCCATGAGTCCAAGCGCTGCCGCCAGAGGAGGGATTGTCGTCCACAATTCAAAATTGCCCGGGTACACATGGGTCATTTGGAGGTAGATATCGCCGACCATGTCAACAACGATGTAGGCCGTTGTGCGGTTGACATCCTCTTCTGTTTGGTCACCAACCCATGCTTCCGCACCGTACAACCTGTGAGAATGGTTTTGATCCTCAGCATCCGTGAAGAGCAGTTCGACCTGATAAGGGAGGTTCATGGAAGGGATAATGCGGCCCAACTCGAGCAGGACTGCAACGCCGCTTGCACCATCATTTGCGCCGGGGATCGGCTCGTCAGTACGGTTCAGATCCGGGTCTCGTTCAGCTACATCTCTCGTATCGTAATGGGCAACCAGCACGACTCGGTCTGTTGATTCATTGACGGGTGTGTTCGAATGTGTTGCAACGACGTTGGTGAAGGTGAGGTTGTCTTCAGTGTAGGTGTGGTTTTGGACATTCCAATCGGGTAGAGTTTGGTGAATGACGGTCCTTAACGCGGCGGATGCGTTTGATCCAGTCGTTCTCGGGCCAAGGTTGACCTGTTCGGTGATCGAGGCGTTGGCCAGAGTTCCGTTGAATTCGAGTTGATCCACTTGGGCGCAGGCATCGACTGATTCGTAGGGGGACCTGACAGGTTCGGCTCCCGCATGGGCTGGGAGGGTAAAGAGCATCAATAAAGCGGCAAAAAGAGCCCATGCAGGGTGTTTTTCGGTGCCGGGAACCGCCGCGCGTCGCATGAGCATATGTGAAGCCTCATAGACCCAGTCTTAAATACCTCATTTCAAGTCGTGCAGTTGTTAAGCAGTAATGCGAATACCTGAGGTGTCATCAATGTCGGAACCGCGCTCCAACTCCGCCTTCTTCCTCGTTGCGATCTTATTCGCAGCAGCCTTCACCCCAATCCTCGTTCCAGCAGGGGCTTCGTCCAGCGATGAACCCGCACAAGCCGAGTACGATGCTGGGGGCGTCATCATCGGTGATATCGCAGATTTCGACCCGTCAGAAGGGCGTGAATACATCATGATCGAAGAAGAAATGCCAGTGGTTTCGGCCTTCTCTTTCCTAAAGAACGCCTGGGTCGAGGAAGGTAGACCCGGTGTGGAGTCGATGATCATCGAACCTCAAACTTCGGCTCGTTCTGCTGGAAGAGCCTGTAACCCTCACGTGGTCAACGATCAATTGTCAGTGCCAACTTCGGGCGGTTCAATCAATGTGTATGTCGCAAAAACGACAAACACGGTCGCCTTTTTGGTCCAGAGCGGACGGACATTGTCCTCAACAGTGCTCAACAACCTCGCATCATCTTGGGACAGTACCATCTATCCAACGATGACCACCTATTATGGCAAGGATTACTCAGACGGTCGTGGACTTGCTCCGCCAGATGTTGACAACAATTGCCAAGTTCAAATCGTGATTTACGATATCGACGGGGCGTACAACATCGGCGGATATTTCGCACCTTCACTCGCCAATGCAAGAGAAGCAGTCTATGTCGACTTTGCCGACATTACCTTGTCATGGGGCAAGTCAATCTTGGCCCACGAAATGGAACATTTGCTGCACAATGCGCAAGACCCATACGAAAATCTATGGATCGATGAAGGAAATGCAGACGTCGCCATTTACCTCTGCTTCGGTGCAGATTCAACCCTAGTTTCCCACCTTAATCAGTGGACGGCTTCCTCTGAACTCTCCGTGCGATGGTGGAACCAGCGCTTTGCAGATTATGGCGCCGGCTTCATGTTCACAATGTACCTCGCCGACCACCTCGGTGGAGGGCCGGCGGTCCGACAGTTGGTTCAGGATTCAGCAACCGGCGGTTTAGGTGTTGAGAACCTCGCTTTATCACCAGTCAGCGGCCAAAGTGGCCTAATCGGGCGCACAATGGGTGAAATATTTGCAAACTTTTCTATCGCTGCAGTCATCGATTCAGACCAAGGTATCTACGGATTCTCGAATCTCGATTTGACGCCAACCTGTTCTGCAGGGTCCTTCTGTCGGGTTCAACCTGCGGACACCAACGATAACTGGGCCGGACCTTGGTCTTCGACAGGGCATTCTGTGGAGGGTTGGGGTATTCGAGCGTTCAAATTCACCCCAGGGGGGGCTGCTCCGGCTCCTTTGACCATGCGCTTGACCGCCGATGTCAGTCAGTTTGACGGGGTCGTCGTCACCAAGGCTACGGCCGATGGATTGTGGACAGCTACCGATTTGGACTTCCAAAACAACGTAGCAACTGCACTCATACCCGGATTTGGCAACCTTACCGATGAAGTGTGGGCCATCACTTGGTATGCAAGCACCGTGGCAGATTGTGATTACACTTCTTGTGGCCCCTCGTACCCACAAGGGACAGTCGACATCGAAGCAGCACGAATCACTGCGCCAGCCTCGCTGACCTTGAACACCACCAACGCTCAAATTGATCGAGATGGTGACGGCGCTCCCGATACTGCACAAATCGATTATGAGGTGTTCTCGAACGCTTTCTTTGAAGATTTAGATGTCACCATGAAGGTGCTCGACGCCTCGGGCTTGGAAGTTGACCGCTTGACCAAGCGTGTTGCAGCAGGCGGCGGAACAGCAACAGAGGAATCGTTTTGGTTCACCGCGCCGCTCAATGGCCAATACACATTCCAGTTGGAAATGGTGGACATGATTGGCACCACTGTCGACAGTGTGACGACCGCACCTCAACCACTCAACAATATGCGCCCGACTGCAAACGGTAGCCTGGATCCAAACGCCTCACAAACTTGGGAGAACGTACAGTTCACGGGCGATGGGTTCGACGCATGGGGCCTTTCACTTGACAACAATACACTCCCCTACCTCGATGCACCAATTGCATATGCGTGGGACTTTGGCGACAATTCGACCTCCGGTCTGAAGTCGCCTTTGCGTGCTTACGAAACCACTGGTTTGTACAACGTGACGCTTCGAGTGATGGATCAGGGCAACACCTGGTCCGAAACTTCAATCATGGAAATCAATGTCAGCGACATGACACCTCCAGTTCCAATCATCACTGTTAACAACGTCGTGATCGAGAACGAAATCAATATCTTGACCAACCAATTGATCTTGTTCTCGGCGGCACGGACGGTGGACAATGTGCCCTCTGACCAACTTGATTTCTCTTGGGATTGGGGTGACGGAACCTCTGATTCTGGCGTTGGATCCTACGAATACGCTCACGAATGGGGCGATATTTCAGGAACAGTGGTGACGTACAACCTCACACTGACGGTCTCGGATGGCGTCAACACTGGAATCAAAGAAATTCTGGTGAATGTCAACAATCGAATACCATTCCAAATTTTCTCGGATAATCTGTCGACCTACACCTACACAGCGTTGGTGATGCCCGATGTGTTCACCGATGAAGATGGATCGATCGTAGCCTACGCATGGACCTTCCCCGACGGTGTGAACCTTGATGGTGGCTTAAGCGATCGAACAGATGATTTCACACAAACCAGTTCAAACAGCGCCAATCCAATGCCTGCATGGGATACACCTGGCCTCAAAGTTGTCAATCTCTTGGTGACCGATGACGATGGCTCCTCGGTCAACACCACCCTAAGTGTCATGGTCCACAATCAACTGCCTGTTGGCGATTTCATCGTGCGCACAACCGCTACAACCGGTTCATCAACCATCGACTTCAGGGTCGAAGATGGCGAGGTTGACACGCCCTATACCTTTGATGGACGGGATTCGTTTGACCCCGATGGTACGGTTGGTGACTCCTCTGATCTCACATTCAATTGGTCCTTCTCAGATGGAACATTTGGTGACCGCCCACAAGTGACTCATTCATTCATTGAACCTGGGACACACAGTGTGACGCTCATCGTGTTTGATGAGGCAGGCGAAGCGAGTGCCCCTCGTATCATGACCATTGAAATGGCAAATCCCTTGCCAATCATTTCGGTTCGAATTCTTGACGCCTGGCTCGAGGGTGAAATCATCACAGATACCACGACTTTTGACGAAGAATCAATGCCAGACATGTGGTCGCGCACCTTCAATGAAGATGGCGAAACATACGCAGCACCCCACACCCTCCTCTACTTTGATTCAGACGGCACCCGTGATGGTGATCGAATGTTCGAAGGAAAGTACATTCCATTGGAAGCAGGATCGCCAGACTGGAACGGTTTGGTGCAGTATTCATGGGACTTTGGTGACGGCAGCCCGATCAACAACGCTCCTTCACCATGGCACGCCTACACTCTCCCCGGGGAATACACCGTTTCGCTTACAGTACGCGATGCCTTTGGTACCGGGGATGTCAGCAGGGCTTCGTTTACCGTGATTGTTGATCATCCACCTGTGATTCACAACCTCTTGATTCCCGAAGAGTTGTTTTCGGGAGACTCCAACTCCTTTGGTGCTAATATTTCTGATTTGGAGGTTGACTTGGGGGTCGCACTTTACCGTGACACCAACGTCAACGACGGCTCAATTTCAGATCGAGATGAATCGCTTAATCCCGATCTGGTCGTGCGATGGGATTTGGATGTGGAAGTGGATGAAAACGAAAATGGCGACCCCGCAGATGATTGGGTCGATCCACTGTCTGGTTCCGCAACACGAGTTTCTGCAACCTATGAGCAACCCGGAGTGTACACGCTCAAAGTGGAAGTTTGTGATGGATTAGGCATGTGCGCAGTTATGATTCAAGATGTTGAGGTGAGCCCTCCTCCAACAGACCCACCTTCACTTTCTGATTTCAGTGTTGAAGATTGGAAGAGTTGGTTGACCGAGGCAGGCTCCGATTTGGCGACGTTCGTCGCTCTGATTGCTGTCGCCCTCATTCTAGGGTGGCTGGTGATGCGTGAGCCCTCTGATTTGGAGGATGAAGCAAAACAAGCTGCAGAATCCTACACTGATGTCGAGATGGTTGAAAGCCAAGGCGGACTGCTCGGAATGGATCATCACACTCCGCCTCCCGCCCCCGGCATCCTGTCTAAGGATGAACGTCGCAGCGACGACAGTGGGTATGTGCGTCCTTTGCGACGCCGAGGTTGACCGCTACTACCTTGAACCTCCATGCATAGCAGAAGACGGGTGAGGTCATGCGTGCACGTTTCTTTGGCGTTTCTTCACTGACGATGCTTCTCATGCTGCCGGTTTTAGCAGCGATGTTTTCCAGTCCTATGCTACAGACCGTCCAGGCAGCAGATGCCTGTCAGGGCGATACACAGGCCATCGAATGGAATCAAACAATGCAAAGGATGGCCGAAGTACCCCACTATAGCGGCTCATATTACCCATATTATGAACCGATGTATTACGAGGACGACGAAGACTTTGGATCCCCCTCTCCAGAACAAGGCGGTGCGGCTGCTGATGGTCCTGAAGAACCATGGATGTATCAACAAAATGATTGGAATCTAAGAGCCCTCGAACCTTTGGAAACAAGCCACTACACGACCATGTTGATCGGTAATGACAGCGTTGGGGCGTTGAGGGTGAACTTGTCGGCAACCCATCGGACGACTGTCTGTATCACTCTGCAGGATTTGGATTCAAACCCTGTTGAAGGTGATGTGTACTTGCTGACGACCAGCGAGTACGAATCCTATGTATCTTCATATGAATGCGGCCACAACGCTGCTTGGTACTGCTGGGATAATGGCGAGGTGGAGGAAACGCTCAGCGATATCCCTCCCGAATGGCGAAGTTGGAATCCATTGGGTTGGAAGTCCTACAGAGACGCCCATGAATACGAACGAGTGACATCGGTGAATTTCGCATTAAATCTGGATCGACCTGAAGTGTACACCTCTATTTTCGGTGAATCTGACTGGCAAGATTTCTACATCGTCGTTGATGCTTGGGACAACATCCACGACAATGATGCAGATGCACCAGGAGTCACCGTAGCTGCTGATGTGACCATCGTGACAACGAGCCGTTCACTCATCCTCCCCTCATGGACCGTAGCTCTGGCTTTCATGGGTCTTTTACTCGGTGCATTGGTTGCACCTTTCATCGCCAATTCACGGTATATGAAGGCAGGCATGGGGCAGGATTCTGATCAAGAACGACTTGTGCCGTCGTTAGAAAAACCTGCTGAATTGCCCGGGTTCCAACCTGGCGGTAATTTGAGTGCCCCTGAACTGCCTCCTCCACCCTCTCCGCACACTCAAGGGGTTCCGATGAGCCCAATGGTCAGCGAACCAGCCCCCGTGGCTTCAACCGTACCCTTTGCCGGGGAATCAGCGATGCATGACGAACCAGATGAGCATCAAAAGTCATACGACAATCCGTTTGACGTATGAGGGCGCTCAGTATTCGAGCAGATTCCATGCTTCTTTGAGGTCTCGAACGTTGACGAGGCCTTTGTCGGAAAGTCGGAATTCATTGCGCATGGTTGCGTAGACCATGGTCTGGTTGAGGACTGGTGCGTGAAGCCGTGCCCAGTCGCCACCGTTCCCGAGGGCCATTGCTGCAAAGTTGACAGATTCTGTGCTCATTGCGTGCGTTGCCTCGACAATTTGGAGGGCGTCTTGATGATCGTTGACTGTGCCGCAGAACTTGATGAGGTCGCCCTTGTCGGCGTTGTCTGTGATGAGGCTTTGAATCTCCTCTGCACTGGGGGTGCTGTCTGTGTCGTGAATAGAAGCAACGATTTGGCAAGAAGCATCTTTGGCAGCCTTGACAAGTTTACTGCGAATCTTTTCATCGATTGATATTTCGAGGTCGACCCAAGTGGCACCTGAGGCAATTCCTGCCTCTAGGACTGCAATTCGTTGGTCTTCATCGCCGGAAAAGTGGCCGCCTTCACGAACCGGTCGTGCTGCAAAAATAACTGGAAGGGCAATGCCGTCTTTGAGCGAAGCGATCGATGCTTCAATGTCGATGTCAGCGTAGTCTCGAACGGGCCACTCACTGGCTGGAGGCATTGTTTTTGTCACTTCACCATCTTCGTTTTCAGTGACAGTTGGTTCTGGCTTTCGGAGGTAGAGTCGATCGAAACGAACCTCGATTAAATCTGCACCTGCGATACCGGCACGAGCTGCTTCGTCGAGCATTTCTTTGACAGTTGTTCCTTCAAGGGACACGCAAACTGATGGGTCAGCCATGCCTTCCCGACTTAGGCCGGCTTCTTAACGCTCTCGCATGAGATTGCTCATTTATCAAAGGTGAATGGTTGAACTTATTGCCCCCTCGCGACGAGTGATTTTACCAAGAAAAAATGAAAAATCCCGAGCCTGTTGTGCTCAGTTTTTTGGGGCTGAATATGGGCTGGATGATGTGTTTATTGCACTACCTTTATACCCCCTCGTCACAGGGTAATATTGTAAGGGGAAGTGAGGCTTCGAAAATCGAGGACTGCGCCGCAAATATTGCTAAAGATTGCACAGCAAAATACGCCTATTTCCAGCACCTCGAGCCACCCTAAATTATACCCTTTGGAGGAACAAATTATGAGCGACGATTATGGTGCTTCAAGCATCCAAGTTTTGGAAGGATTGGAAGCAGTGCGAAAACGGCCGGGTATGTACCTCGGAGATCCTCACGACGGAACAGCCCTCCACCACTGCATTTGGGAAGTCGTCGACAACTCCGTTGACGAGCATTTGGCCGGCCATACCGCTCAAATCGATATCGTGCTCAACCCCGATCACTCCGTGACCGTTCGTGATTATGGGCGGGGCATTCCTGTTGGCATTCATGAAGAATATCAAATCTCAGCAGCTGAAGTCATCATGACTAAACTTCACGCCGGTGGTAAATTCGACAACAGTTCCTACAAGGTCTCCGGCGGTCTTCACGGCGTAGGCGTTTCGGCTGTCAACGCTGTTTCCGAATGGATGGACGTCACCATCCACCGAAACGGCATCATTTACTTCCAACGCTACGAAGCAGGTGTGCCCGTGGCGCCTTTGGCCGAAATTGGCACCTGCGAAGATACCGGCACAACCATTGCCTTCAAGCCCGATTTGACTATTTTCACTGAAGTCACAGAGTTTGAATTTGAACAAATCAACACCAGGGTGCGCGAAACTGCTTTCCTTAACGCAGGCCTCAAAATCGTCATTTCAGACACTCGGGGCGAAGAGGTCCATGAGACCGAACACCACTATGAAGGCGGTTTGAGTGAATTCGTCCGCCAACTCAACGAGCGCAGAGAGATTATGCATGAAAATGTCATCACCATTATCGGCGAGAGTGTAATTGAAATTGGTCCTGTTGAAGTCGAACTTGCACTCCAGTGGTCAGACGCTTTCAGTGAATCGATCATGTGCTACACGAACATCATCCGCAACAAGGATGGAGGAACTCACATGACTGGCTTGCGGACCGCTCTCACAAGTTGTGTCAACGGCTACGCCAAGAAACGCAATTTGCTGAAAGGCGACTCCTTGAGCGGCGAGGATGTCCGAGAAGGCCTTGCTGCTGTAGTCAGTGTCAAGCACCCCGACCCGTCCTTTTCATCTCAAACAAAGGACAAATTGGTCAGCAGTGAAGTGACAGGAATCGTCCAAAAAATCGTGAACGAGAAGTTGAGTGAATTCTTCGAAGAAAATCCAAACGTTGCAAAGCAAATTGTCGACAAAGCCGTTCTTGCCTCAAAGGCAAGGGAAGCTGCACGCAAGGCTCGGGATTTGACCCGCAGAAAAGGTGTTCTCGAAGGAGGCGGCCTCCCAGGAAAACTTGCTGATTGCCAATCACGCGATCCAAGCGAATGCGAAGTTTACCTCGTCGAAGGTGATTCTGCAGGCGGTTCGGCGAAGACAGGGCGAGACCGACGCATCCAGGCGATCCTGCCGCTGCGTGGAAAAATCTTGAACGTGGAACGTCAAAAGCACAACATCGCCAAGGTGTTTCAAAACAACGAAATTCAGACCATGATCCGTGCATTCGGTGCTGGAGTAGGCAACAATCCTGATGATGAAGGTTCCTTTGACCCAGCCAAACTTCGCTATTCGAAGATCATCCTCATGACTGACGCCGACGTTGATGGTGCGCACATTCGCACGCTTATGCTGACCTTCTTGTGGCGTTTCATGCGCCGAGCCATCATGGAAGGGCACGTTTACATCGCTCAACCGCCCCTTTACCAATTGAGTAAAGGACGAGTCAACAAGTATGCGTTCACCGATGAAGAACGCGACACCATCATGGACGAATTGCGCGGTGACAACCCGAATGCAAAGATTGGCGTGCAACGATACAAGGGTCTTGGTGAAATGAACCCCGAGCAACTCTGGGCGACGACCATGGATCCTGAAACACGTACCATGCTCAAGGTGACCGTGAAAGAAGCCGAAGAAACGGATCGTATGTTTGAAATTCTAATGGGTGAGGATGTTCCTGACCGAAGGGCGTTTATCGAACGCCACGCTAAGGAGGTGACCAACCTTGACATCTGATGATAATGAACCGACTCCAGAAGAAGAAACAATGGCCCCTGCAGGCAACCTGCTCAACCATTCCCTCAATCACGAAATGAAAACCTCATACATCAATTACGCCATGTCCGTAATCATAGGTCGCGCACTCCCTGATGCACGTGATGGCCTCAAACCTGTTCACCGACGTGTGCTTTACGGTATGTATGAGGGTGGCCACACGGCTGAACGAAAGTACAGCAAGTCCGCCCGTTCAGTTGGTGAAGTCATGGGGAAGTACCACCCCCACGGCGACCAATCAATCTACGACACCATGGTCCGAATGGCTCAGGAATTCTCCTTGCGCTATCCATTGGTTGACGGGCAAGGGAACTTTGGCTCGATCGACGGCGACCCGCCAGCAGCTATGCGATACACCGAATCCCGTTTGGATAAAATTGCCAAGCACATGCTCGAGGACATCGACAAGAAGACCGTCGATTTCCAGCCCAACTTTGACGATTCGGAGAACGAACCCTCGGTTCTTCCTGCACGATTGCCGAACCTGCTTCTGAATGGAAGCGACGGAATTGCGGTTGGAATGGCGACACGGATCCCACCTCACAACCTGACCGAGGTCGCAGGTGCAATTCACTTGCACGTGGCCCGAATTCTCCAAGAAGGCGAGGACAGCAGTTCAATGCCAAACATTTCGATTGCCGAGTACATGGAACATGTCAAGGGTCCAGATTTCCCTACGGGTGCAACCATTCACGGGATCGATGGCATTATCGACATGTACACTCACGGAAAGGGCAGATTCCACGTCCGCTCTCGTTGTGATGTTCTCGATGACAGCAACGGAAAACGCATCATCATCACTGAAATCCCATACCAGGTCAAAAAAGCAGATATGCTCGTTCACATTGCAGATTTGGTCAACAAAGGCACTGTTGTCGGCATTCGTGATATTCGTGATGAATCCTCAAAAGAAGGTATCAGAGTGGTCATTGAAGTCAAAAACAACGCAGACCCTCATGCTGTGTTGAACCAATTGTTCAAATCGAGCCGGTTGCAGGAATCTTATTCTGCAAACATGATGGGAATTTTGGATGGAAGACCAGTGCTGCTCACCCTCCCGGTGATGCTTGATACATATGTCAAGCATCGAGAAGGGATCATTGAACGCCGAGCGCAATTTGATTTGAACAAAGCACAAGCAAGAGCTCACATCCTCGAGGGACTGGTCAAGGCCCAAGATCGAATTGACGACGTTATCGCCGCTGGTAAAGCAAGTTCCAGCAGGGAGCAGTTTGAAGGGGTGCTGCAAGGAACTGAAACAATGCCTGGAATTGATGCGTTTTCATTCACAGAAGCCCAAGCAAAGGCAATCGCTGAACGGCGTTTGTACCAGTTGAGTCGCCTCGATGTAGAAAAGGTTCAGAATGAATATGCAGAATTACAAATCAAGATTACCGATTTGCAGGACATCATTGGTTCGCGTTCTCGCCGACTGAGTATCTTGCTGAGTGAATTGGATGAAATGGTTGAACGGCATGGCGACGAACGCCGTTCCTACATCGACCCAATGCCACTTTCAATGGATCGAGAGGACCTCATCGAAGAGCGTGCGATTGTCATTTCGTTGTCGGAGGACAATTACATCCGCCACATGCCAGTTGAATCCTTCCGGGTTCAAAACCGAGGCGGAAAGGGCCTCAAAGGTGTGACCACCAAGGATGAGGACTTCCCGAAATCCATCTTGACTTGTTTCAGCAAAGATCGCTTGTTGATCTTTACCGACCAAGGCAGAGTGTACGGTCTCAAAGCATGGGAAACGCCAATGGGGAGCCGTCTAAGCCGTGGCACCCATATTCGCAATGTCATCGAGCGTATCCGAGACGATGAGCGTGTTGTGACCATTCTTCCTATCTCGAAGGAACTTCAAGAAAACCCAGACGGTCATTTCTTGATTTTTGCCACTCATGAGGGTATTGTCAAGCGTTCCAAACTGGAAGATTATACGCGCATCAATCGAAATGGAAAGTACGCACTCAAGTTCAAGTCCGAGACGGATACGCTTGTTGCCGTACGTGAAGCCACCGATGAAGATCACGTCGTCCTAGTTTCCAAGATGGGTCGCGCTTGCCGCTTCCAACCAAGCCACACCAAGACCAGCAGCGACGGAAGCGTCAGCATCACCGTCAAGGTTCAGGGTCGTGTGACTGCTGGTGTTCGAGGAATGTCGCTCAAACCAGGCGATGAAGTCGTTGGAATGATTGCAACCTCAAATGAAGAAACCTCGGTTCTCACCTTGTCAAAGTACGGTATGGCAAAACGCAGTCGCCTTGGTGATGGAGAAATGCACGAATTGGTCGATGAAAACGGTAACACTGTCTTTGATGAGAAAACGCAAAAGAACAAGCAATACAGAGACGGTTACAGAAAGACCAGCAGAGGTGCTGGCGGTGTCTTGACCATGAAATTGGATGAAGAGCACGGTGATGAAATCGTTCGTGTCCACACCATCCCGGATGACTTGGACCAACTGTTCCTTTTGACCGCAAAAGGTATGATGATCCGAGTGAGAGCAAATCAAACCAAAGCAACCTCTGGTAAGGCCACAAAAGGAACTCGAGTGATGGAATTAAGGAACAAAGATAAGGGTGGTTTCATCGATGAAATCATCTTCTCTGCCCGCTTACCTTCAATCCTAGTTGAGGATGAATTCGATGAAATGGATACCGACGGTGACGGCGTTGTTACCCGTGAAGAATTTGAAGCGGCCAAGGCTGCTGAAGCCATCGATTTGAGTGAAGAAGAGTGACGCTGGCTGAGCGACGCCTTCAAACATGATTCGCGTTTGTCGTGGAACACACCGGCCCTCGATTGGCCAGAGTGGTGATTGACTATGGATGAACGTTCACTGATTTATGATTGGAACACAGTCGAGTATGACATCTCAAGAAATCCGGCAAATCATCCTCACGGGGTCTGGTTTGATGATGAAACTCTTCGCGACGGTTTGCAAAGCCCAAGCGCTCGAAACCCAACCATTGAGCAAAAAATCGAACTCCTCACCTTCATGGAGGACCTCGGCATGCAGAAAGTGGACCTCGGTCTTCCCGGTGCAGGTCCTTTCCACCTCGAGCACATCGAAGCCATGGTCGCACACATCATCGATCATGATTTCAAAATCCGCCCAGGTGCTGCAGTTCGTACATTGATGAACGACATTGAACCCCTTGTTGACTTGCAGCAAAAGTACGGTGTCCCAATCCAAGCAAGTGCCTTCCTGGGAACAAGCCCGATTCGTCAGTACACCGAAGGATGGACCATGGAAAAGTTGCTCGCAACGATGGAAAAAGCCGTCTCATATGCGGTCGAAAACGAAGTGCCAGTGATGTTTGTCACCGAAGATACCACCCGTTCAAAACCTGAAGATGTCAAGCAGATCTATCTGCGCGCTATGGAACTTGGAGCCAGACGGCTTTGTGTTTGCGATACATGTGGCCACGTGACTCCAAATGGGGTCAAGAAACTGCTCAACTTCATCGATGAAGAAGTCATCAAGGATGGGGGGTACAAACGCCACGAGATCGAAGTCAACTGGCACGGTCACCAGGACCGTGGATTGGGCGTTGCAAACAACATCGCAGCGGTCGAAGCCGGAGCTGATGTGATTCATGGAACGGCTCTTGGTGTCGGAGAGCGTGCAGGAAACGCTCCGCTCGATCAAACGCTTGTCAATCTCAAATTGATGGGCGTGATCGACAACGACCTCACCAAACTGGATGCCTATGTCAAAAAGGCCCACGAATACATCGAGGTGCCTTTGGCTCGTAATTATCCAGTGTTTGGTGAAGATGCCTTTGAAACTGGAACCGGTGTGCACGCATCTGCAGTGATCAAAGCCATGAGAAAGGGCGATGATTGGTTGGCGGACCGAGTCTATTCCGGCGTCCCCGCTGGTGACTTTGGCTTGAAACAAGTGATTCGCATTGGCCATATGGCTGGGCGCTCAAACATCATCTGGTGGTTGGAGCAAAACGGTCACGAAGCAACTGACGAACTTGTCGCACATCTGTTTGAAGTTGCCAAGAGCCAACGCAGAAACATGACCGATGAAGAAGTTCAAGCCGCAGTGGCTTCATTTCTTTCTTGATTAAGACTCATTCTCTTCTTCAGGCTCTGCAAAAGCATCCTCTGTTGGTTGATGTTGGGATGGTTTTGAGCCATTCCATTCTGAATCGACTCCACCACCGCTCCATTCACCTTCGAGGGCGACCTCATCAATTTCAGCCTCTTCTCGCCAGACAGCATCATTTTCTGAACCGCACACAAGGAAGCGGCCACTTGAATCAATTTGATCTTGTAGAAGAGCGATGTGTTTTGAAATTGGGAGGAAGTGGCCAACGGGCATTCCTGCCGCAGTGAATGGATTTGTCGCAGCTCCAATCAACAGGCCGTCTTCTGGAGCCACAATGTCAACAGTGAGGCCTGGATTTGCAGGGTCTGAGACTGTTGCAATAACTTCACCTTCTCGCATGACCGAGCCCGAACTGACAAACATATCGAGCAAACCACCTTCTCCAGACCGCAACCAGTGGGAACCGCTCGCAAGCATTCTAAAACGAGGGCGGTTCGGATTACCTGGAATCATCCGAAGTGATTTCAAGACGTTGATAACGCCTTGAATTGCAACGTTCACAGATTCATGGTCCAGAAGGTTTGCTCCGCCACCTTCGTAGGTGATCGATGGGATGTCATTTCGTACGGCGGTCTTTCGTAGAGAGCCAGAAGGCGGCTTCGAATCAAGGATGATTTCAATCCCGAAGGTTTTGGCAAGAATATTCGAGCCCGCGTGGGCGAGGTCTGCCCGCACCTGAGGCATGTTTGAACGCCCCTTGCCGGCACTGTGTAAATCGACAATAGCATCGACATCACTCAACAAGTACTTCCACAATTGAGCCGCAACCCGGCGTGTGGTTGAGCCCTTGAAATCACCAGGAAATTGCCGGTTCAAGTCCCTTCCATCGGGAAAATACCTCGACTTTGATCTGTACCCTGGGAGGTTGATGATCGGAACAATTCTCAGTGTTCCCGCCATGTGGCATGGATCAAGTTGCTTTCCAAGATCAGTAAATGCGTTTGAGAGCAAATGGGTACAAGCAGAAGGTCCGGTCAATTCGTCACCGTGAACGCCTCCAAGAACCGTGATTGTTGGGCCTGGTCGAGTCCCATGAAGAATAGTGACTGGGATCGGCCAGGGGTCGCCAAGATCAGTCTCGAGCAAAGGTAGATGCACTGTTCGCATCGTACCAGGCTTGATTGTTTTTCTATAGAACTTGGTATTGCCCCATTCCGCACTGCGATCCCACTCGGGGCGATCCTCGAGTTTGTGAGCGTTCATTGCTTCCTGTATGGCGATGCGGCGCCGTTTTGGCAATTCATGGGCGACACGAACTTTCGCTTTGCGTGGTTTCTTTTTCACGCCCATGACCCCCTCACGGCAACACCCCACATGAACACTGCGATGGTTTGGCCTGTGGAACAAAGAAAACAAGTGCTGGCGGCTCAACCGGGGGGTATGACCGAGCCCGGAGTTCAACAGCAGTACGCCCCTTCATCGATTTGTTTTGGATGTGGGCCTGCCAATGAGATGGGCTTGAGGATTCAAAGTCATAGAATCGAAAATGGTCTCAGCATGGAATACCTTCCCGAAGAACATCATCAAGCCTTTCCGGGGATGATCAATGGCGGCATCATTGGAACCCTGCTTGATTGTCATGGAAATTGGACCGCAGCGGTTGCCTTGATGGATGCGAATAACGATTCTGAGCCACCATGCACCGTTACCGCCTCATATTCGGTTCAACTGCGCCGTCCAACACCAAAAGACGTGCCTCTCCAAATCACGAGCCAGGTTGTTTCAATCGATGGAAATAAAGTCAACGTTGAATTGTTATTGGAAGCCGAAGGAAAGGTTTGCGCTACAGGGAAAGGGTTGTTCGTGGCTGTCAAGGAAGGCCACCCTGCCTATCATCGATGGAGTTGAAGCAGGAATGGCACGGCCAAGTGCTGAGGCAAGGCTCGCTCTTGAACACCTCAAAGACACGGTGATTGATTTGATGCTTGATATGCCCATTTGGCATGACGCACCAGTGGAATCGTTGCGTCAAATACCGCTCGGAGTTCTGCGCAAGAACGCTACACAACGACACGGAGTCACACGCTGGCGACGGGGCGTTGACCTCGATGCAATGCAGGTTTCCGACGTCGAAGTGATCGATTTACATCCGCAATTACTCGATGCTCAATGGAGTGCCTACGCCGCATTCGTCCTCCACCACGAATACATTCACGCTCTAGGTTTCAGAGCCCACGATTCCACTTTTAGGAGGCTCGAGGCAGCTTGGCCAGGGCGCGCCGCCGCTCGTCATGCAAACGAATTTACTGAGGCGCTTCGGAGGGCACGAGCGATGTGGCTTTGGGTATGCAACGAATGCGAACGCACCTACCCGCGGCAAAAACCCTCGAATGGTCGTTACCGTTGCAGAACATGCCGAACTGTTCTCATTGACAGGTTGAATCCCGACCGGGTCTAAACAAAAACACCATTGAGTTCAAGCCCAGCATCTCTTGGGAAATGCATGGGCAGTGTAGAAGATGGTTCTGCCCGTCGATGTGCAATCTGTTTGATTGGGCTTTTTTTTGGCCTTCTTTTAGCGCCTAGCACCGTTGTATCTGCATCGCTCAACACCGAAGATGGGTCCGTCTTTTTGTCTTGTGTTGCGGACGATGATTGCCTCCTTTCTCCGACCCCGATCGGCGAGGAAATCATTTCCGATTCCGTGTTTGCCTCCCCTGCTCAACCAAAAATAATCACACTTGAATTTGATATGGACCCCGGGCAAACCGAACTTGCGCTCTTACCTGACGTGATGGCGAGGATGGAAATAGACCTCCGGTTTACTGGTGATGTAACCGGGGCAGCTCGCCCCTCATTGGATCTATCACTCATTCTCGGCCAAACGGTGACCGACTGGGCCTTTGATGCGGAACTCCTTCCAGACCAAGGCGTCAATGAGCCGTTTGTGCTCATCGACGAACCCCTCAATCTAAACGGACAGCGTCTTCTTTGGCCTGAAGATCCGGTGCGTCTTCGCATGACTTTCGAACTCGATCGACCGGGGACGTGGGAGCTTCATATGAGGGGTAACTCATTCATTGAATTAGAAATTGAATGGTCTGAAGACATCAATTCAAGAAATTCTGATGAACCATCAGGGGACCTTGAGCCTCGGTCTACTGAATTTGAAACAACCCATGAAGGAGCGCTTGTGGAAAACGATCGGGATTGTTGGGATTTTGAGGTTGAACAGCATGAAATTTTGTCCATTCTCGTTCGTTGGGAAGCAGTGCCCATTGAAATTGAGCAACCTCATGGGGTGCCTGACTTGTACATGCCAAACGGTCGAGAAGCCCCTGCTCCAGAAGTTGTGGTTTCAGAAGATGATTCATACACACGTATGACCTACAGGTGGAGGGCCCTTTCTTTGGGTGAATACACCATGTGTTTGGGGGGCGAAGCTGAAAAATTCCAACCCTACACTTGGACGGGACAATTGGCCTTCGAAGGCTTGGGTCCTCTCGATCCGAGCGGCTTTTCAGGCGCTTCCTATTACCCGGTAGGTGCGGCTTCCTTGGGGGATGAAAACGGTGCTGTCTTGCTCGAGAGTTCTGGGTATGGGTTCTTGATCTTCTCCGTGTGTATGCTCCTCCTTTTTGGGGTCGATGCGCTCAGGAATTCAACCTCTGTTCACCTTCGCTTCGGGCTTTTCGCTCCAGGTGTTGTTCTGTTGCTGCTTGGGGGTGTGTTCCACCCTTTGTGGGCTGGCGCTGATGAAGTTCAACTTGAAAGTGAATACACCCTTGATGAACTTGTTGAAATGCGTTTGCAGCAGTTATGGGACGTGTCGTTTCCAGGCGTCCCTGACCAAGTCCTTGTCACTCAAACAGGTGCAACATGGGGTATGATTGCCGGTCAGCGGCTCCAACTCCGTCTCGTTGTCGAAGAGGTGAGGCCAATGGACGATGGTAGGTGGCAGCTTGTTGTCCCAGAGTTGGAAGCCCTTCGACTGGATGAAGCAATTTTTGGGCAAGTTGCAAGAGGCGGTGTCCAAACTACAGACGAAGGTTTGTTGGAAGAACAAACGGTTCGCTTCATTCTTCTCGCGGGACGATCACTCCTGCTCGATCTGTTGATGCTCGAGGGCTTATTGGTGGTTGATGAACAACCAACCTCCCCAATTTTCCACCTCGATGTCGAGATGGTTGATGCACCGGCAACTGGTTCGATCAGCGTGCCTGCATGGGGCACTCGTCCGGCTTCCATTTCAGCAAGCGATTGGGTGCTGTTGCAGTCATCGCTGTTCCCCGATCAAATCTCGGTGACCCTGTGCGACTGCGACCTCGACCTTTTGGATGTTCGATTTATTGCTTCAGATGGCTTTGATGACAAAGATGTGCCTGCGGGTCTGACGTTGCGTAATGCTTCTGGCCTGTTTAACGGTGCAACCCCGGTCGCAATGATCGGGTTGCTGATGCTTGTGGTTTCTTCCCGTTCCGAATATTCTCGGAGGAAAAAGGCAAAACTTTTGGCTCAAGAAATGTTCCAGCATTCAAATAAATGGGAGTAATCATTGTCCTTGCTTAGCCTTCTCTTTGGCATCTTCTACCATTGAGTCGCCGTCTTCCTGTGCATCTTTAGCAGCCTTCTTGATGGCTGCTTCTTCTTCTGCAGTGATTTTTCCATCCTTGGAGGCGGACTTCACGGCAGCCTCGAGGTTCATCTTTGCAGCGTCCTCGTCCGTGATGCCCAGTACTTCTTGGAAGGAGCGCAATTCAGCGAGTTCTTCTTCTGTGATGATTCCATCTTCCCATGCAGCGGCATAGGATTCGAGAAGGAACTCACTGTAGGCTTGAGGGTTGAGCAAAACATCACGAATAAGTCCATGATCAGGCCCATCGTCGCGCTCTGACATTTCAAGAATGGCAACCGACCTGCGGACTTCCTTCACAGCCATATCTTTCAGACCGTGGCCAGCCCATACTGCTCCAGCAGCGACAACCGCTGCGGCAAACCAACGCATCACGTCTGGATTGATCAGTTCACCTGGCTGAATGAGGTGAAAGATTCCGAGCACAGCCATTGCTGCACCGCACATGACTTCGACCCAATCGTTCAAATCTGGTTCATCATCAAACACCGAAAGGCGTTCGTCTACCATCGTTTCAACATCGTCGCTCATGGATTGTGACAAAGAGAGGCAGGTCTTAGGGATGTCGGGTTGAACAGGATGAGGGGTTGTCCTTTTGGACTGTTGGCGCGAGTGGGGTTGCATGGAGGGGGACGAGCGCGCTGTTTCTAAGCTTGATTTGCCCTCTGAAGTGTGTCAGTTTCTTGAGGGCACCTGGGGGATCTCACACCTTCACCCTCCACAACAAGAGGCGATGCCGAGTGTTCTCTCGGGGACCAACACTTTACTGGCGATTCCAACTGCAAGCGGTAAGTCACTTGTTGCTTACATCGGGATTCTTCGCCGCCTGCTCGTCGATGATCCAGGTTCAAAGGCCGTTTACATTGTTCCACTGAAAGCACTTGCCAGCGAGAAATTTGACGACCTCAAAGAATTGTGTTCGGCAGTGAATTTGACCGTTGGTTTGGGCATTGGTGATGCTTCTGCAGAGGCTAAAAAAATAGAAGAATGCGACGTCCTTGTTTGCACATCTGAGAAATTGGATTCGCTGATGCGAAACCGCTCAGAATTGATGGCGAATGTTTCGATTGTTGTCGCAGATGAATTTCATCTCATGAATGATGGGACACGGGGTCCCACGCTCGAAATCAACCTCACTCGACTGAGGCATCTTCGTCCGAAAGCCCAGATTATTGCCTTGTCCGCCACCGTTGGAAATTGCGAAGATCTTGCAGCATGGTTAGATGCGAGCCTTGTTCTTTCAGATTGGCGCCCAGTGGCTCTTGAATACAGCACTTTCCATGACCTTCATCTTGAGCCACGCCTCGTGCAATCTTCTGCCATGAGTTCCGATGGCGACGCTCTTCAACCCCCGCGGGACCTCGAAGGGCCGAAATCCCATCCAACAGGGGTGGTGGTCAATGACACGCTTGATCAAGACGGGCAAGTGTTGGTTTTTGTTGGGACGAGGCGCAGCGCTCAATCCGAGGCCCTCAAACTTGCAAAACGTGTTCAAAAGCGCTTGAAGAAGGAAGATCCAGATCGTCTCCGTCGCCTCGATGATTTTGCCAATGGGCTGGAAGGCCGCCAACAAACGGCCATGGCGGAGCGTCTGGCTACGGCGATTCGAGGCGGGATTGCATTCCATCACGCAGGCTTGACTCACGGCCAAAGAAAGGCCATTGAGGGTGCTTTCAAAGAGGGATTGCTCGTTGGATTGACCGCAACGCCAACGCTTGCTGCGGGGGTCAATCTTCCTGCCCGAAGGGTGCTGGTTCGAGATTTGAAGCGCTGGGATGATGGCATGAGCCGCCCCCTTCCCGTGATGGAAGTTCGACAGATGCTGGGGCGAGCGGGGAGGCCGAAGTACGACGCTTTTGGCGAGGCATGGGTGCTTTGTAAAGGAACGGACGGTTGGGCTGTTGCGGACGATGTCAGTCGACGTTACTTCTTTGGCCCAGTCGAATCCATTTCTTCTAAATTATCAAGTGAGCCAGCTTTGAGATCTCATTTATTGGCATCCATTGCCACAGGTGGGTTCCGCCATCGCGGTGAACTTGGTGATTTCTTCCAAGCCACATTCCTCGGCGCATCCGTTTCCCCAACGTATCTTAAAGAGCAAATCGATCGGATGCTTGATTGGTTGGTCGCTGAGCGATTCATACGTCGTGTTGGGGTCGATGAGGCGTATGCTGCACGCCGTGCAGATCAAAGCATCGATGCCGATGAAGAGGACTGGGACGATGAGATGCCAGTTTGGGCAACAATCGCCCAAAACACTGGTGGCGTAGGTCTCCAAACACAACAACCGCAGCATCATGGTCTTCAGGGAAGGGGCGAATCTGCATTCACAAAAGCATCGATTGGATTCACCCAAGCCAGTGATTTGGCGCCTGTTGGTGGCTGGGGTGGCAGCCCAGGTGTTGACCATGACAGCATGGTCTATGAGGCGACAATGATGGGTGAACGGGTTACTCAAATGTACCTCGACCCGCTTTCAGCCTCGCTGCTCAGGACTGGCCTACGGCGTGCTGTACGAAGGCTTGTGCGTCAAAACGCACCAGTCACTGAGTTTAGTTTGCTCCAGTTGGCCACGACAACGCCAGATTTCAGTTCGTTGTGGGCAAAGAACAGCGATATGGAGGTCAATTCTCTGTTGTGGCTGAAAACGAATTCCATCGAAGAAGAGTTGTTAACCGATATCACTCTTGAAGAACGGCTTCTTGGGTATGTGAAATCAGCATGGATGCTCGAAAAGTGGATGGAAGAGGAAACTCTTCGTGATATTGAGACTGATTTGGATGTCAGTCCTGGCGATGTTAACCACCGGGTCGATCTCATGGGGTGGCTGCTTTCTGCTGCACGACAAGTGCTGCTTACCGACGATGTGTTCTCTGAGGATCACCTGCCTGAAATCGATCAACTCTCGACCATCATTGATGTTCTGAGGCAGCGCATTCGTCATGGGTGTAAACCTGATTTGTTACAACTCGTCAACATACGAAATGTCGGTCGTTCGCGAGCTAGGGAATTGTCTAAACTCAACCTTAGAACCCCTCGTGAAGTGTTGGCAATGACTCGAAAACAACGGAATGATTTGCTCGCCCTGCGAGGCTGGGGGCCGCTCTTGCTGGACAAGATTATGACTCAGGTACAGAAAGTCGTGGACAAGCAAGAACATGCCAAATCGAGCCCGCCCAGCTCTACGATTCACCAAGACGATGTGCCGCTTGAAGGTGAAGGTCCATCGGATGATTGAAAATTCATCACCTTCTCCGCAGTGCATGGATGGAATCGAATTTCCCCATTTCACCTGGCGTTCCTCGGACGCAATCGAAGGTTCATCCTTGACACGGTCCTTTCTCAAACATCGACCGGATGAACACTGGGTGCTGGTCGGTGAGGGCGTAGCCCAGTGCCATGCGCAACTCTGGACCGCATGGCATAGCGCTGCTCGCAGGCAACGGAGAAGCACATCACTTGCTCGTTCCTTCGATGCTGAATTTTTGAGGTATCTTGCAGGGACGCACCATGTCTCTGACGCCTTCAAGCGAGCAGGTATGAGGGACGGTGACGAAGCTGGCTGTTTCTTGGTCCTGCCTGATTGGAAGCATGAGGGCAACCATCTTCCAACCCCTGACGAATCAAAGCGAACTGAAATGGCCGGCAATGCTTCGAAACTTGCTGATGCCATTGGGGTTGATTTGGTGGATGAACCTCTTGTCATCAGTCATGAGGGTGCACAACGGCTGGGATTCAATCCAGATCCATCAAGCGAAGTGACATGCGATGCTTTGATTGGACACGTCATCTCTGCTGAATTCAATTCTTGAGACCCGAAATGGAGCAGGGTTCAAGCACTGTTGGCTCCCCCCTCTCTCTATGGTGATGAGCGCAAGCCCAAACGACGACCATTCCTCGGGGACAGGTCGGTACCTTCAACAGTCAAAAATTCAAGCAGCATTAGGGCACGCTCAGGACTTGGGTGCCTCCTATGCGGAAGTTCGCCTCATGGCGATCACAGACTCTAGTGTCGCTCTTCGAGATGGTAAACTCGAGCGTGCTATTCCCGGGCAAGAAATTGGCGTCACAATGCGAATTTTGGCTGATGGCGCATGGGGTGTGCACTCAACAACTGATCTTCAATCGCTTCCCGGGCAAGTTGAATCAACCGTACGATTGGCGAAAGCCGTCGCGTCCCGCAGAGCTTCCAAAGACCGCCCAGTGGCCCTTGCAGAGGTTCCAATTTTGGAAAATGAGATTCATTGGAAACCAAAGAAAGACGTCAGAAACACCGACCTCGATACGAAAATGCATCACTTGATGACGCTTCATGACAGCGCATCAGAAGACGAACGTATTGTATCTGTCACGTGCGGTTGGCATGATGAACACCTCCACACTGAATTAATCACTTCCGAAGGTATGAACCGAACATGGTCGTTCCAACGCTCCCTGATCAACGCAACGGTGACGGGTCGCGATGGAGGCGACGTCGTTTCCTATAGAACAAGGCATGGAGGAGAAGGTGGCCTCGAGGTGATCGAGGCTTGTGATCTAGGGGATTTGGGGCGAAGCGCTCAAATTGCAACCCTTCGTTTATTGAAAGCCGAGCGGGCCCCATCTGGAAAAATTCCACTTGTTGCCGACCGTGATTTGACTGGCGTCTACATCCACGAAGCCCTCGGCCATCCCTGTGAGGCCGATTTGGTGGCCGCAGGCGATTCTTGCCTTGACGGTAAACTCGGACTCACCATTGGTAATGACATCGTCACTGTGGTCGACGACCCTACCATTCGTGGAGGTTATGGTGCCCATCCAATCGATGACGAGGGGCTTGACACGCGTGAAAAGTGCCTGATCAAAAACGGAGTTCTCACAGAATACCTCAACCACCGTGAAACTGCTCACCACTTCGGCATTGCACCCAATGCGGGGGCAAGGGCTCAGGATGGCCTCCACCATCCACTTGTTCGTATGTCGAACACCTTGATTCAGGGTGGCACTCACAACGATTTAGATGAACTGATTGAGGATATTTCCTATGGCGTATATGCCTGTGGTTCACGAGGAGGCCAAGTTGATACCGGTCGCGGTTCGTTCCAATTCGCAGCACAAGAAGCTTGGTTGATTGAAAATGGAGAATTGACCAAACCACTCAAGGATGTCAGCGTGAGTGGACTCACGCTTCAAATCTTGAAAGATGTGGACGGGTTAACCCGTGACGCAAAGCTGGCCGCGCCAGGGTTCTGTGGGAAAGGTCAAACAGTTCCTGTCGGTGATGGTGGCCCAATTATGCGAATCTCTGAAGCCTTGGTGGGATGATCATGCTGCCCGACGACGCTATCGACCGAATCAACGCAGGATGCAAAAGCATAGGTGATTTATGCAAGCAACAAGGCATTGAACAGTGGGAAATCGTTGCCTACCAATCCTATGGCCATCAATTGGACATCGAGGCGGGAAAGATCTCACTCGCCGCTGGCGGTGGCGAAGGGGGCTACGGCATCCGTGTAGTGGAAGGGGGCCGGTTTGGATACGCTTACCTCGTCGATGTGGCCTCAGCAGGTTCCGCCCTAACACAGGCATTGGATGTCGCACGAGCCTCGCCTTCAATCGAAGGTTTTGTTTTGCCAAATGCAGAAGATGCCCCTGCGGTTGACGGACTGTTTGATCAACGGATTTTGGATTTAGGGCCTGAGGATTTGCTCGAACAAGCCGATGCCATTCTGAGTGAAGTTGCGTCGCTTGAACCACGTGCAGTGGTCACCGGGGGAGGTCTTGGGGTAGGCGCCACGGCGTCGGCCATTCTTTCCAGCCAAGGCATTGAGTCTTCTGGGATCACGACCTCTCATGGCATTGGTGTCCAAGTTTCCATCGATGCTGAAGATGAATTAACCAGTTCGTATGAAGGCGATTCAGGTCGACAATTGCTTCAGGATGTGCCGGCATGTGTCTCGAACGCAGTTAAATGGGCTCAAATCACCCGTGGGCCTATCGAAGTCGATAGCGCCCCTCAAGATGCTCCAGTTTTGATGACCAGCGAAGGTTTCTCGCCCTTGTTCTCAATGGTTGTACCTACGGCTTTACGTGGCGACCGTCTTGTACGCAATGAATCGTTTTGGTCCGGCAAGAACAACGAACAGGTCCTCGCCTCTGACCTTTCCCTGATCGATGATGGGCGCATGGCTGGAGGTAAATCTGCAAGTTCACGGGACGGAGAAGGTGTACCTACTCGTCGTCAAATCTTGGTTGACAAAGGTCAACTCGTTGGTTCCTTTTGGTCAACTCGTGATGCCGCCCAGCAGGTCGCCGAAGGTCGAATTACCAATGCACAAACAACAGGCTCGGCTGTTCGAGGTGGGCACCAAGCCCCTCCTGGCACGGGCTGCAAAGATTTCACCATGGTTTCATCGAAGGGCGGCCACTCTCAAGAGGCGCTGCTTGAACGCATGGGGGATGGCTACATTGTCCACAGCGTGATGGGAGCGCACACTGCAAATCCAACGAGCGGCGATTTTTCGGTCACAACAAGCACAATTCTACGCGTCGAAGACGGTCAGATCATGGGACCTGTAAAGCAAGCGGGGCTGTCTGGTAACCTCGCAGGTGCCTTGCTGGAAGATGTCCACCTAGGTGACGAGGTTCGCATCCAAGGCTCCTATTCGTCTGGAAGCATGCATTTGCCGGATGTGTTGATGATGCAAGGGTTGAGAATCAATCCTGCATGATTGAGCGCTCAAACTCGACCCTTAACCCGGGATTGGAAAAAATCCTGAGGCATTGTTTAAGTTCCGTCGTCAGGTCTCTTTGTCACCATGGAGGTCAAGGGAGTGTATAGACTCAACCAATCCGCACGAAAGCCCGCAGCCTGTTCTCCGTACAGGCATCAAACGAAAACGCTTGACGGAGGGCATATAGATGTCTGAGAAATATGAAACGCACGTCAATGCAATCTTGGCTGAATGCCCTGATGCAGACGCAAAAGAAGTCGCTGAGGCATTTGCAAAATACGAAACCGAATTTTACATCCCTCCGCAAGATGCAATGCGCTCAATTCTTCGCCGATTCAAAGGTGAACAGGCAGTGCCGACCAATCGAGGTTCTTCTCAGGCGGGTTCATCAACGCCTCGCAACACCAAGAAAGTGACCAAGCTGAGTGAGTTGAACGGCAACGACAAAGACATCGAGATCGAAGTCGAAATTATCTCCCACAACATGAGGGAACAAACGATTCGCGGGGAACAGAAGCAAATCGCCTTCGGTCTACTCGAAGATAATCCTTGGGAAGAAAAAGGCGACAAAACACGGTGGGAGTACAAAGATTGGGGCCCAAGCCCCAACCTCGCACCGGGCTCAATTGTACGAATTGAAGGTGCATCAGTCAATGAATATCAGGGGCGTATGTCGCTGAACATCAACCAATCTACACGAATCGCAATTGTTCGAGAGGGTACACGGCCTGTGGTCGCCCCTGGTGAGCCACAGGACATCAACACCCTACCAGCCGATGGCTATGTCTGCGTGGTAGGTCGAGTTCTTGCAGCCCGACCAGATCAAAT
>DAFX01000095.1:0-26511 GCA_002495535.1 Euryarchaeota archaeon UBA433 | reverse complement strand
CACAAGAAGGATGGTTCCGGTTCGCTTGATATTGTTCGAGGCCGAATTGCAGATGAAAGCGGAACTATTGGATTCCTTTCTTGGGAGCCATTCGACCATGCTGTTGGAAGTCTGCTCAAGATTGAGGGTGCTCAAGTTCGAACGTTCAGGGACACACCAGAATTGAACTTTGGTCGTACGACGAAGGTCGAAATTTTCCATGACAAGAATTTTGCAGACGCAGAAGCACTGTCACAACAAACAGTTCTGACCATTTCCCAGTTCCGAGATGGTGCAAGAGATGTCGATGCCGTTGTTCAGATCACAGAGTGGACAAAGCGTTCCTTCACACGAGATGGTGAAGAACGGTTCCTTTGGTCCGGTCAAATTGCGGATCCAAGCGGCCGATGTCGAATGAGCGCATGGAGTGAACTGCCGATCACAGAGGATCAACTTCCATTGACGGTTCGGCTCAAGGGTGTTCGTGTGCGGGCATGGCAAGGCATCCCAGATGTCACCGTGGACACCATGGACCAAGTCGAAATCCTAGATTCAACCCCTTGGGATGAGACCTTGGACTTGACCAATCATACCACAGAAGTCGATCTCACTGAACTCGCCACTGGGGCGAGCCGTGTCGGTGTTTCAACCTGTGCGATTGTGGTCAGTGTCCGTGAGGATTCAGGATTCATTCAACGGTGTACCGAGTGCAGAAGGGTTCTCAGAGAAGGTGCCTGTGCGGAGCACGGTCCTAATGATGGAAACAGCGATGTCCGTTTGCGCTTGGTGATCGATGACGGAAAATCAAGCGTCTCACTGCTCACCAACAAGGCAGCAACCCTCGAATTGCTTGGTATGAGTGAAGCGGAAATGAAATCTGCAGTCGATGCAGACGGGCAAATGGCATTCGTGCAACATTTGCGCGGGCGCATGCTCGGAAGAATGGTCCAGGCTTCTGGCCGTACCATTGTGGATGAACAGGGTGCAATGATGCTTGCTGATCAAGCCTCAATTCTTGATGAGGATGCAGGATTACGTGCAACAGAACTGCGCGCACACTGGGGGGTGGCCTGATGCAATCTGCACCTCGAGCACGGCGCCAACCTGCTTGGCATATGCTGGCCTCTGAATTTAGTGAAGCGACCCTTAATGAGAAGGGCTCTGGCGAATATGATCCTTCTTTTGTGATCACCAAACTTGGTGCTAAGGTCAACAGGGTTATTGTTGCAGGATTGCTCGAACGATTGGAAGTTCGTGAGACCTCTAACGGTTCAACTTTGTATCAGGGACAAATGAGAGATCCGTCGGGCTTGCATTACTTCTCAGTCGGAGATTACGCCTCCGAATCGATGAGAGAACTGACCTTGTCTTTGGTTGAAAAAACCGAGACTGGTGAACCAGTTTTGTTGCTCATGACCGCAAAGTCCCGCTGGTACCAAACCGATGAAGGTGCGGTCTACACTTCTCTGCGTCCAGAAGAGGCTTGTGAAATCGACGCGAAAACATACGCTCTGTGGCTCACTCGTGCGTCCCAAGGTACGCTTGAACGAATGAAGATTCACAGTGATTCACTCGGTGCTGAGCCAACGCAAGAAGGTCTCAAAGCCTCTGGAGTTCCAGAGCACATGATCGATGGTCTGCTTCTTGCTCGGAACCATTACGGGGAAATCGACACTGAAAGTTACACGTTGAATGTCATGCAAGCCCTTGACATCGCGGAAGGACGGATGGAAGCAGCGAGTCAACCTGCTCCAGCCCCGCAAGCTCAACTCGATGTTGATTCATCCCCTGGCGATTCCAGTGATGACGATGTAAAGGATACACTGGTCGCTATTATTTCACAAATGGATCAAGGCGATGGTGTGGATTTCGAGACGGTTTTGACCAATGCAGGAGCTCGAGGGGTCGACCGTCAAGTTGCTGAAGCAAAGTTGGATGAGCTCTCGAATGAAGGCACGCTTCACGAACCACGGTTCGGTTGGTTTAGAATCGTAGAGTGAGTTGTTTTCCCCCCAACATTGAATACCTTCTCAATGCGTGCAGAGGACAGGGGTCAACTGCATGGCTGGAATAGATTTCTTCATTCGTCCCGCAACTGGGACAACGAGCTCGGATTGGGTACGATTGCCAAACTGCGACATTCATGTCCGTTTAACTCGCAGATTGACTCGAACAATCATCCGAGGTGGCGAAGGTGACAACTTGCACGATGAAGGCTCAGAATCCACCGTTTATACCGTGAAAGGGGAAGCCAGCCTTGAAGATTACAAGCGAATACTCAGCATGTTCCGAAGCGGCCAGCCCTACATTCACGATCCGTTCGAAGAACGAGACGTCAAAGTACTCTTTGCGGCAATGGAATACGAAGGATCGAGTGAAGCGTTTATGTTTGAATTGATCGAGGACATTGATTGACCATATTTTTGAGGTGATTTGATGCGCAAACTGGATGAGCAGAGAGAGATTCTCTATGTCATCCGTACACTCGATGTTTTGATGTCTTCTGGTGTAGGTCTCGAAGCGGCCATCCACACTGTTGGAAGCGGTGGCTATGGCATCATCTCAGAGGATTTCTCTGCCATGATGAATCGCTTACGCAAAGGCTCATCCAGGGGGCTGGACCAGGAACTCAAATCAATGCTCAAAAAAGCAGAATCTGAAGGTTACCGCCGATTGTTGAACACGATGTACTCCAACGTCACTCAAAACACAGACATTGTTGAAACCCTACGAAAGCAAGGGGTTCGAATGGAAAATGATCGGACGGAAGCCGTGAAGAAGTACATCGAGGAACTCGGGGCCGTTCCTGAAACTCTTCTTTCGATTGGTATGATCGGTCCAATTATCCTTGCCATCGTCGGCCTGGTCCCTCAATTGCTTGGTGATGGCGCAGAAGCCATTGTCGGATCCATTGACCAAGGCATGATCAACTCAGTCGTTCGAGGCGGTTTGGTCATGACCTTAATTGGCATGATGCTCATTGGGCTCAAAGCTCACACTAAGGATCCAGGGTTGTGATTTCATGCTGTTTGGATTGCTTGAAACATTCAACACCAGCCCGTTGTTGTTGTACCTTTCAGTGATTGGTATGGCTTGCGCTGCTGGCGGCATTCCGCCCATGCTCGAGCGCAAGAGGCGCCGTTCTATAGAGAATGCACTCCCGGGTCTTTTAGAAGGCCTATCGGATACAGTCGGTGCCGGAAGAGGCATTCAAGAAGCGATGATGGAACAATCTCGCAACGTACAAGGTCCACTTGGCGCCCTGCTCTTGGAAACCCTCGAGGAAAGCCACTCCTCCTCCTTTGAGGCGGCCCTTTCTGCCTTTGCAGCCAAAACTAGATCTTCTCAAGTTCAACGCGTCATGGTCCTCATTGAGACAGCGATTGAACAGGACGCTCCCCTCCAACAAATCCTTTCAGATCTGGCCATGGATTATGAGCGATTGAACGATTTGATGAATCAACGAGAGGAAGAACTTCTCGGACGTGGTTTGTTGATTGTCATGTTCGTATCGATTGGACTCCCAGTTCTTATCGCCTTCATTGTCGGCTTGTTTGCACCTGCATCCAGTGGCTTTCAAATTGACAGTTTTAACCAAACCTTTGCACTCTTCTTTGGAGCAGCTTCAGCCGTTGCACTCGGTGTATCCGGGCGTATGTTGGGCCGATTCAAAGATGCCTTGTGGTGGATGCCCTTGTGGATTGCTTTGTCCATGGGGCTTTACCTCGGAGCAGTGGTAATGATTGGAGGTTGAAGCATGGAACAAACAATTCTGGAACAATATGGCTTAGTGACGATTTACACCGAAGGGAATCACCCTTCTCCGATTTACCACGTTGATGGGCAAGCACAACCGAACCCCCATGGTGATTTACAGCTTCTGCTTGATGACGATAATTTGGAAGAAGTGATGTACAACGGTGGTGAGCAAGAAGTCAAAGTTGCTCATCGCAAATATGGAATGTGCAGAACAAACTTGGTCATCGACAATGAGGCAGGCTTACAAATTGCAAAGAATATTGCATCCTACACCAATGTTCCACTGGGCGATGGACCTGGAATGGTTCCAATCTTCGACGGTCGACTGCATGATGGATCACGTGTCAACGGCACCATCCCGCCAGTTTCACCCGACGGCCCAACCCTCACCATTCGTAAATTCAAGGAAGACCCACTCACCATGATTGATCTCATTAAATTCGGAACCGTGAACATCAGGCTTGCTGCAATGATGTGGGTTTGGATTGAGGGGCTTGACAGCCGACCCGCTAATTTCGTAATTGCAGGTGGAACCGGTTCAGGTAAGACAACGACGCTCAATTGCCTGGGTATGTACATTCCTTGGCATCGACGCCTTTTGACCGTGGAAGACACGGCAGAATTGCAAGTTTACCACGATCACTGGCTTCGCATGGAAACTCGTCGAGAGCGGCCAGATGGCACCTCCGAGATTGACATGAATGATTGCCTCAAATCCAGTTTGCGTATGCGCCCTGACAGAATTATTGTTGGTGAAGTGCGTGGCCCTGAGGCTGCAACATTGCTCACTGCAATGAACACTGGTCACGACGGCTCGTTCGGTTCGCTGCACGCCAACACCGCCCAAGAAACGGTGACTCGAATGATCAACCCACCAATGAGTGTGCCGCCAATCATGCTGAGCGGTCTGGATTTGATCATCATCCAAGCCCGTCTTCACGTCAATGGCAAAACCGCTAGAAAAATCACTGAAGTTGCTGAAGTTGCAGGAATGGAAGGCGACAAACCCCGTCTCAACATCATTTGGAAGTACAATGCAGCGACCGACCAAATCGAGGAAACAGGGATCCCATCAAAACTCCGGGAAACAATCTGTAAAGCCGCAGGGGTTTCACCTGACGTCTTCGAAAAGCATGTCTCTCAAAGAGAAGCCATCCTGAGGGATATGATTTCTCGAGATATCAACGACATTCAACGGGTAACAAAACTCATCCAGAGTTTCTACGCTAGTCGCTAATCAGCCTCTGAGGCGAGCAAGCAAATCATCGATGTGATCAATCTTAGTTCGCGCTGACTTGAGGCGGTCGGAAGCATCTGCAACAGAGGCTGCAACTTCCATTTCAGGCTCATCTGATTCAGTTTCATCAGCAGGTTTGAACGCCTGTGCTAGGGCTTTGAGTTCGGTTACGATTGCATCGACTTGCGTATCTGAAATCATAATCCCTGGAGCGATTCTTGGAATTTCGGAGGGAGATATGAAACCGAGTTCTGAGCCAATGATACCGGCGCATGCTAGAACTCTTGGACGCAAGTCAACGGTGTTGACTTCGTAGCCACGGGATTCTAGGAACCGAATGACAAGAGCCTGCTGAGGTTCGGAAAATGTGCCTTCACTGCTTTCGAGAACGGTCTCGACGAGTTCTTCAAAGGCGCTGATGTTCCGTTCCAATCGGTCGATGGTATGTCGTTCGCTCTGTGTAAGATGGACAGCACCATGTTGGAGGATCCTCAAGATCCGATTCCTTCTAGCGATTGCTGGGTCTTGCAGTGCTTGAGCTTGGTTGATATCGACGTGAAGATCAAACAAGGCGTGCAAGCGACCAGAAACACTTGGTATGGAGAGGTCAAGATTCAAGCTTCGTCCAACTTCTTCAAAGGCCATTCTGGCCTTGACAAGATCACCTGGGTGGGATGCAAGCGTGTCATCAAGCAATCCTCGCAATCCTTCTCGAGCATTTTCGAAGACACGGAGTGCCTCACGTTCTCTCCAAGAATTAGGCATGGTGTACATCGCATCTTTTTCGGACTGTGAACGGAACTCTAGTTCCATCAAAGTGGCCCGTATGGAGTCTTGAACTGCGGTGACTTCTGTAGCAAACCCGTGACTCTTCATACTGTGAATGAATGCTTCAAGGTCTTCGCTTTCACTGGTGGTGCTCACAGCCAGGAAATCTCGGCCCGCTGCTTCGACCTCGGCCGTCCTTGCTTTGAGTTCTAAAAGGGCCGCTTCGACTTCAAGGCTGTGCTCTTTGGGTGATTCCGGTTCAGCCACCTGCACCATCGAAGGTGTTGCTTCCTCACTGCTCTTCGCTGCGCCCCCGTTTCGCAAGGCTTCGTCAAGAGTGGAGGCAATTGGTGCCTTGGAGACTGCAATTCCTTCCTGTGCAAGTCCAGTTCGAAGTTCAGTTTCTTGCTCGAAAGTCCAACCTTCTGGATGTTCAGAGACAAATGATTCTGCTGCCTCAATGACAGCATTGTGCTCATCGCTTTGCTCAACTTCGACTTCCGGACTTGGCGATGGTACCGCTCTTGCGGGTTTTGGAAGGGTATTGGATGTGCTTCTTGGTCTTCTGAGGCTCTTCTTGACCTTGCCCCACCCTCCATCTTGGGAAGCAAGAACTCCGGCGACCCTGACCAGAAGGGTCTGTTTGGCGCCAGAGAGAGGCAATTCAAGAATTTTACAAAGAGCATGCAATTCGTCCCTGGTCATCTGATCGAGTGATTCGGGCACAAGTCGTTTTGCATCGTGGTTGAGATGAAGGTAGAGGCGTTGTCGCCGAGCCCGAAGGGAGCCTGACTTTTTGATTCCGAACACTCCCAATAATTCCCCGAGTTCATTGTTCATCAGGTTGCGAATACCCTCTGGAGAAAGGTCCCATTCGTCCAAAATGAGGTGTTGAATTAAACGCGCTCGAAGCGTTTCAACCGATCCCGTTTTTGATAGGCCGTAAGCAACAGCGACCTCTTTCAAACCATCAAAACGAGCCTGATAGAGTTCGGATAAGAGTTCACCCTTGTCTACCATCACAGCACCTTCCTTTGCGTTTCGGCTCAAAGGAGTATATGTGCCTTCGCAGTGAAGTCATGGCCAAAACCTCGTTTCGAAGCCCGAAGTCCGTTCTTCAAAGCAAGATACTGGCGTCTTTATCGTTATCGCCAATGGTTTCAAAACCCGTCGCCACAATCGAAAGGTATGAGCAAGTCCGTGAAGGCGACCAAGGCCGGGTTGAAAGACGCCCATGAAATGGTTGAATCGTTGAAGGAGATGGTCTATGCCGACCTTCGAAGACAACGTTCGGGCTTTGAGGAAGCCCTTTCCTCTCGTCTGTTGGAGGCGGAAGATGTTATACTGAAATCTGCAAAATCCAAAGTCGCAATCATTGCTGGTGTAGGCGTCATGCGCAAAGACCTCGAACGGGCTCAAAGAAAATTCTCCAAATCCAACGATGTGGAGGAACTAAAATCCACCCTGATCTCCCTTGCGAAGAATTTAGAGAAACTCAGAAAAACCAACAATGAAGTTATTCATTCCTTGAGTAAAGTGCTCAATCCAACCCTTTCAGCAGTGGAGGTCGTCGAACGGTTCTCATCTGACATCCAAAGGTCAGCAGGGACTTGGGAGCGCCACGGCAGGGAACTTGATGACGCCATCTTGGAATTGTGTCAAGACAACAAACCTGCAGAAATGGTTGAACTCGAGGCTTACATTGAGGGCCAAGGTTACACCGTGTTATTGGGCGAGGCTTATTCTTCTTCTGCTGAGTCAGAATGAATGGTATGCAAGTCAAGTAAGGCAGGTCGTGCCAAGCTAAAGTCCTCGGCTAATCCACGAGGTTGCTGTGGCAATTCCTCGTGTTCAGTTTGCATCATGTCCAGCAAGTTTTGAAATTCTTTCAGAACATTGACCATTCCCATGTGACTTTCTTGAACTGGACAAACACGTTCCGCACCGGCAGTCACCGTGCCTTGGTGGTTCAATGTTTCAATCCTCATCTCCAATCTCGCCCCAGGTGTTTTGATTTTCTCGTTGAGATCCAATACGCCCTCGAGCGTTTGCTCATCGTTGGAACGGTTCGCTTCTCTAAGGATCGCTGATACCTTGCGCTGTTCGACAAAAATACCTGTGATGGCGTGAAGTTCTTCTGGAATTGAGGCCAAAAAGGCGACCTCCATGCGATGGGCAATGTAAGCGCCATTGTCGCACATCATTTGGACGGTATCGCTTGGGAAGCCATTTCGGGCGATTAAGAGGGTGAAACCGTAAAGAGGTGGTGGAACAAAATGAGTGCGTTCCGGGTTTTCTCGCTGAAGTCCCAATGTGTGTCTGCGTGCTTTGAACCTCAATGCTGAGTGTTCTCCGCGGGAGACGATATACCCGTCAAGTTCTCCATCTTGCCGTAACTCTTCAAGCCAAGATGTTCGCTCTTCATCGTCCAATTGTGAATACGCGTCGCTCTTAGAGATTCGAGCGGCAAAAGATTCCGAGGTCATCAGGTCCAGATCCGCCCTCAATCGGCGCATTTGACGCCTGAGCAGCACATGATCGCAAACGACAATTGCTCGAGATTGCAAGTATTCAGGCTTGTCTTCAGAAACCAAAACCCATGTGGGCTCCCTTCGTGGCAATACACCAACAATGCTCAATCCAGCGTGGTCCAAATCCTTCCATTGATGTGCGCTCATCGCCAGGAGATCTCCACGGCCACTCTGGAGCGTTTCGATTGCTGATTCCATATGCGGCACTTGCTGCATTTTGAAGTCGAAATGAGTTCGATTGGTCTCGATTGTTTTTTCGATTTGCCGACGTACTCCGTCCCTGTTTGATGGAGTGGTGAGAACCTCAAGGCGTACCTTTTCCGTCATCATCTCACCTCGGCGAGGATTGCTCCTCACATTACATGGGCGGAGACTACCGGTTAAGAAGGGCACCGTTGTAGGCGTACCCGTGGCGAGCATTGGTTTGGAAGCAAGCGACCAACTTGAGGTGATGCGCCTCCATGTTGATGCCGCTCTCGAAGCGCTTGTTGAGGAAGAACTCGAAGGCGGCGCTGGACAAGTTGCAAAGCTATGTGCATCAATGCTGCTGGCTGGTGGTAAACGCCTGAGGCCGCTTCTGATCCTTCTTGCTCACGAGATAGCAGGTGGCCAAGATCCCGAGGAAGTTATGCCGCTTGCTCTTGCGTTCGAATTGATTCACACCGCAACATTGGTCCACGATGACATCAATGACGAAGCATCATTGCGGCGTGGTGTCGAAACTATTCACACCCGTGCTGGATTGGCTAAGGCCGTCATTGCAGGCGACTGGCTGTTTGTCCAAGGCTTTGGTTTGGGCGGTCGGTACGAAGAAAACATTGTTCGATTGATGGCAAAGTGCTGTGCTGATATTGCAGTGGCAGAGTTCCACCAACTTGATCACGTTCTCAATCTAGCCACCTCGCCCGAAGATTACCTCTCAATAGTGCGTGGTAAAACTGCAGGTCCTTTTGCAGCCGGTTGTCAAGCAGCAGGCCTGGTAGCAGGCCTTAGTGAAGAGGAAGCAGAAGGCTTGGGCAGGTTTGGAATGGAGTTAGGAATTGCCTTTCAACTGGTCGATGACCTTCTTGATTTGCGAGGCGATGAACGGATGGGTAAACCAAGGGGTGCCGATGTAATCGAAGGAAAGATGACCCTGCCGTTGATTCATGCATTGACCCTTTCACATGGTGCTGAGCGTCAAAAACTTGCTCACATCATTGAACACTTTAGCGATGAGCAATTCGACGAACTGATGTCTTTATTGCAGCGTTCTGAAAGTCTGACTTATGCCGAGTTACTGGTGAGGACTCACTTGGAAAGAGCAGTTTTGGAATTGAATGCTTTTGACAACAGTGAGGCAAAGACCCTCATGCTCCACATCACCAACTATGTCATGGAACGACACCTTTGAGGGATCAACATGGCGCGAAAAGAAGTCAAACACAGGCAGGTGATCGTCATCGGAGCCGGTCCTGCCGGGGCGGCTTGTGCTCAACGCTTGGCTGAAGATGGAATTGATGTGCTCATGATTGAACGGCGTTCCATTGTCGGCAACCCGGCCCAGTGTGGAGAATGCATACCAAATTGGGGCGAAGTGGTCGGGACCTTCTCCAACCTTGATGACCATCAATGGTTGTATGATTATTTCCAGTTCCCAGACCGATTAAAGTTGCATAATCTAGACAACATGCGGGTGTTTTTACCTTCTGGAAAAGCCTTCCACTTTGAGTTGGATGCGTTTGCAGGACACCGCCTTCATTTTGATGGCTACCTGTGCGATAAGGCGCTCCATGCCGGCGCAGAGATCCAAATGGACGAAGCATTGACTCGGATTCAACACCAATCAAAGCTCGACCGCGATGTTCTTGTCACCAGCAAAGGGCGTTACACATTCGATTACCTGATTGATGCAAGTGGGTCACTCGCCCACGTGGGCCGCTTACGTCACGGCGATGATGAGCGCTATAGACCGAAAGACCAAGTTCCGACAATGTACGCCCAGGTGCAAGGTAATGTCCCCGAAACCTTCGATGTGTTCCTCGGTTCAGTTGCTCCATCTGGTTATGCGTGGATCATCCCGAAAGGGCCCAACACCGCCAATGTCGGTCTTGGCGTTCGTGCGGGTTATCTCAAAGGGAATTTGAAGGAACATCTGCAGGATTTCTGTGACGAATTGGGGTTCGAGGTCCTTTCCTGGGGCGGCGGTTGGATCCCGATGGGTGGGCCGGTGAAAACAATGGTTGACGGCACAACACTTGCCGTAGGCGACGCGGCCGGCTTGGTGATGCCAAGCAATGGAGGTGGGATCTCGCAAGCGATTATTTCCGGATGCTTTGCTGCGGAAGCAATCCTCGACAATTTGAACGAGGGCACCCCGCTTCATGCCTACGAGGAGAGGCTTCGGGCATCGCTTGGAAGGGCACTGAAGAATTCTCTGCGAACCAAAAACTTCGGCTATGCTTTCTTCAAAGGCGATTTAATCACAGAAAGTATTCTCAGGGTCCTCGGGCCGATCGGCGGCATCAAGAGAGCCATGGAATGTGACAAACCCGTTTGGCTGTTTTGAGTCCTCTTGCAAAATCACTTCTTGAGGCCATATCAATCGGTTGATTCAAGTCCCATCGTCGACACACACCATTCATGCGCAGCATGAGGAGGGTGCGGAATAACGAGGCTGTGAGCCCCGTGATTGCCACAGTCTTGCTGTTAGCCATCACCGTGATGCTCTCAAGCATGGTCTTCGTTTTGATGCAGGGGGCGCTCACAACAACTGAGAAAAGTGCCCCTCAAGCCACAGTTAGCGTTCGCGGTCTATCGAACGGTTTTCACGTCATCAGGTTGACAAGCTTGGACCAAACGATTGATCCAGCAAAACTTCAATGGAATCTTGCTCCAGATACCCTCGATGATGGTAACCCGTTGGGGGGTAAGGTTTCCGATGCTGATGTCTATGGCCTGATTGGAGCGAACGTATCGTTCCATGATCGAGATGCAGGATATTCAGTGAGCCAAGGCGATTACTTTGTCATCGATTCGACAACAATTGGTTCTGACAGCGGCACATGGAGATTCAAACTTGTCGACACGAATTCAAAAAGCGTCTTAGTGAATGTGATGCTTCCACCGCTCGATGTCTAATTAGCCACCAATGAAAGACATCTCCACTTTCTGTTGGAGTGATTGTTCAGTGGTTCTCTCTTCCGAATAGCGGTCTTTACGCCCCTGCCAGATGCTTCTTATCGCATCTTGAAGATCAAGAGGCTCTGCACCAAAGCGGACAAGTGCACGTACATCGTGACCCTCTGTTGCAAAGAGGCAGGTGTAGAGCGAACCATTTGCTGAGATTCTTGCTCTTGAACAATCACCACAAAAGGGGTTCGTTACAGATTGAATAAATCCCACTTTGTCTCCTTTTTCAGTCTGCCATCGTTTTGCTACATCCGATGGATGTTCAGATTGAACGCGACTCAGTGGGCCGAAGGATCTGGAAAGCAAGCCTCTCATTTCATCGCCTGAAACTACTGAATCCAAATTCCACTGATTCGTAGTTCCAACATCCATGAACTCGATGAATCGTGGTGTAATGCTCCGTTCAAAGCATAACGCAGCGATTGGAGCAATCTCAGATTCATTCAATCCTCGTTGTACTACGGTGTTCACTTTGACCAGAAGTCCGACTTCGAGTGCGTGATCAATTCCTTCAATCACCTGGTTTGGAGTGTGGGTTGTGTCGCCCATTTTTTGAAACAGGTCTTGGTCTAAAGCATCGAGGCTCACCGTTACTCGATTGAGACCTGCAGCCTTTAGAGCGGTTGCATGTTGTTTGAGAAGGACCCCGTTGGTTGTTAAAGCGATGTCAACATTCTCGTCTAAGCCTCGCAACATCTCCACCAGTAAAGCGATGTCTTTGCGCATCAAAGGTTCTCCACCCGTGAGGCGAAGTTTCTGCACGCCGAGTGGAAGCATTGAGCCTGCAATGGCTGAAATCTCCTCATAGCTCAGAATTTCTTCACGCCCGAGGAACTGATGTTCTGTTCCAAAATGTTCTCTTGGCATGCAATATCGACACCTAAAATTGCAACGATCCGTGACTGAGATGCGCAGGTCCCTCAAGGGGCGACCGAGCGAATCAGCAATGGACATGGACTGTGCTGTGCGTTCTCGGTTTTTTATGCTGTCTTGCAAGGGTTGATGGCTGGAGGTGAGGTGGCGGGGTCATGGGCAAGCGTTGGGCAAAGCGCTGGACCACCAGCGGCAAAGACCACCGAAAGAACAACATTCACGCATACTCGGTTGAGGCGAGCAAGATCACAACACCCTTGCAGTGGATGCTCCCTCCCTCAAAGAGCCACCTTATTCGTGCTCTATTGCTTGCAGGACAAGCATCAACTCCAATCGATTTACTCAATGTAGGGAATGCGGGCGAAGACGCTCGTTCCATGCGACGTTGTTTGGAACAACTCGGCGTAAAGGTCGAAGATTACGGTCCAGATGGCCAGGTATTGCACCAAGTCAATCCAATCAAATTTGAACATCACGCCCAGTCAACAAAGTGGAGGGTGCATGGGGTTGGACAGGCAGGGTTCACGCGCCCTGCTAGTGTTCTCAACGCGGCCAATTCGGGAACCACGCTCCGTCTCTTGGGGCCTCATGCGGGCATGATTGGCGGACCGGTGATGCTCGATGGTGACCACTCCTTGAGACGCCGTTCTTCCGAGGACCTCTGGTCGACGCTCGAACAATCCGGCGTGACGCTTTCTCTAGGCCTCGGCGAGGAGCGCCTTCCAGCGCTTATTGAAGGGCCAATGAATCACGAAGATCTAGAGAAGGGCATCGACCTTGACACCAGCCGTTCGAGTCAACCCCTCTCGGCTTGGATCTTAGCCTCGCCAAGTCTTCCCTGCTCAACACTTCTTCGCATTGAAGGAACGAATGTTTCGTCGCGTCATTCAGATCTGAGTTTGAAGATGCTTCACCATTTTGGAGGGCGTATTGTCTCTCACAAGCAAAGCCTCGAATTGACCCCTTATCCACTCAGCCCCCCGGATACCTATTCAATTCCCGGTGATGCCTCAATGGCCGCCTTTGCTCTTTTGATGTGTAGAGTGTCCAAGAGATCGATTGAATTGCAGGCTTGGCCGGCGCCAGAGGATGCTGTTGGGCATGAAATTTTGAAAGAGTATGCTTCGGATTTTGGTCTTGATTGGAAGGGAGAAAACCTGTCGCCACTTGAAACTGGTTCTGGTGTGGAAATCGACTTGAAAGACGCCAATGATTTGCTCCCCCCCCTCTCGGCGATTTTGGCTCTTGGTGAAGGAGGCCGCCTGTTTGGAGCGTCCCATGCTGCGTTTAAAGAAAGCAATCGTTTGACGAAGACTGTTGCCTTGCTCACCCAATTTGGGCTGGATGCCTCTTTGGCTGAGGACGGGTTAGTTATTCCCGGGGGCCAAAGCATCAGTGCTCCACCAGAACCCGTGGAAACTTTCGGTGATCATCGCTTGTTCATGACCGCAATGGTGTTGGCTTCAGCACACGGTGGGCAAGTCATTGGAAAGGGCTTACACACGGTTGCCGATGAGGATTTCATTCAACGCCTCATTTCCGCAGGCGTCGAAATAAAGCCAATCGTGCTTGTACCAGAAATCGATTAACCATGGCGTCCAAAGTGATGGTCAAGCGAATCCAATGGCAATCTCAATGCAGTCGGCCGTCCATGAACACACGCCCATGGGTTTGGGATCCGTCTCATATCATCGAGCAATCGTCGCATTTCGGGTAGGGTCAATTTTTCATTGGCCTTCACAGCGCCTCTGCAAGCGTTGAGGAATGCAAGGTGGTCTTTTCTTTCATCCACAGTTGTCAGGGGTGCGCCATCTTCTGAGGTGTCTTGCAAAAGATCGAGCATGAAAGCGACGACTTCTTTTCCAGCCAATAATTGAGGTGTAGCGGTCACAGACCAACCGCTTTCTGAGTGCTCTAACTCAAAACCAACTGTTCTGAACGTCTCTTGTGCAGCCTCCAATCGAACCGCCTGTCTTGCATCGAGATCCAATTCGAGTGGCTGCAACCTCTGCTGGCTTGCCCAAATCGATTCATCATTCCGAAGCCGTTCATATCGAATTCGTTCATGCAGTGCGTGCTGGTCGATGAGGAGCAATTCATCTTCCGCCTGCACAAGAATGTAGGAGTCTGCGAATTGGGCCAGAGGTTCCATTTTGGGCAGGTCATTGATGATCTCACCAAGAGGTGACTCGGAGGTGGGTGATGTGGTTTGACCCGTGCCAGAGTGCCGATGCAGATCTCGTTCAGCTGGTGAAAGAGCGGGGGCAGTTGGCTCGGTGTTCAAGCCTGGAAGCGTTTCCTGTGCAGCTGGTGCTGTGGACTGTGGTCGCGCCTTTGAAGGCTTAATTGCGTCTTTTGCTTCCCCGCCATGGAGGTTAAGTTGAGCGCCCGCAGCCATCGCCCATGCAGGTGGACCAGCCGGTTTTCGCTCTTCTCTTGGAAGGACCACTGTCGGTGTGCCGGCCGCAGCATCGAGCGGTTGAGGTGACGATTCTGGGACCTTTGCGTTCGATTCAGGCTGGAAATGCTTCTGGATGCTTGGTGCATGACTGTGACCAAGGCCCTGCAGCCCGGGGATGCCTCCCGCAGCATCAGGTTCGGTAGGTACGGATTCCAAGGTGTGAGCAATCGCTCGCTCCAGTCGTTCGAGAACCCTCCATGAATGACGCAATCGAACTTCACGCTTTGTGGGGTGGACATTGACATCAACTTCGCTTGGCGGTAAACGCAATGACAACACGGCAAGAGGGTGCCGTCCTTGCATCAAGCGGGTGCGGTAACCACGACGAATCGCTTGCAAAAAAGGTCCGGCTGCTACGGGCCGGTCGTTGATTAGAATGTGAATATCATCGCCTTTACCCCTGGTGATGTCCGGCGTACTGATCCATCCTGCCCACGATTCCTCTCCAGGTGCTTGTGCATCATTTGGCGGTGCTTCGAGCGATAACATGGACTGTGCCTGGCCTCCAAGCAAGTCATACAGGCGGTCTGCCATGGCTTCCGATGCTGGGACATCGAGGACATTTCGCTCATCGATCATAAGACGAAAAGCCACATTCATGTGCGCCATTGCGTGGGATACAACAACATCGACAATCTTGGCGTTTTCAGTTGCCGGGCGACGTTGAAAAGCAAGTCGAGCTGGGGTGTTTGCAAACAGGTGTTCTACATCAATTCGAGTTCCATTCGGCATTCCAAATGGTTCGACGGTGCCTTTTTTCCCATCAGTCATTTGAATTTGTTTTCCTTCACAACCCTGAGGACGGCTGGCGATACTCAACCCAGAGACCATACCAATGCTTGCCAGTGCTTCACCTCTGAATCCCAAGGTGTGTATTGAGTTGAGGTCGTCTCTGTTTTTCAATTTGGAAGTTGCGTGTCGATCCAAGGAAAGAGGTAGGTCTTCTTCGGCGATTCCACTTCCGTCGTCTTCGATGCGAATGAGGTCAAAACCTCCTCGCTGCACGGTGATTACGATTCGGGTTGAACCTGCATCCAAACTGTTCTCGAGCAACTCTTTCACGACTTGGGCAGGCCTTTCAACCACTTCTCCCGCGGCGATATGCCCAATTGTTGTTTCATCGAGTTGGACGATTCTTTGTGGCTCACTCATTGATTCCATCTCCTAGCATTCTTTTGAGTTGATACAACTGGTCGTGAGCTTGTTTTGGGGTTAATTCATCCACATCGAGGGCGTTAATTTTGTCTAACAAATCCAGATGGTGTTGTGGAGTTTTATCAATTGGGGCCTCGGTTGTAGGTTGACCCATTGCCGCTGCTGCGAAGTAACCCATCAGGCTCGCTTGTCCTTGCGATCTCGCGGTAGGTGCGCCAGATTCTCCTGCTTTTGCACCTCTGGCTTGTCGTTCTAAAAAGGCCAACAAGTCGGTTGCTCGTTCTACAACCGGGCGCGGGAGTCCCGCTAAAGCTGCAACTTGAACGCCGTAGGAATCATCACATGGGCCATCAGCAACAGTGTGCATGAACCGTAATTCACCGTTTGTTTGCGCAACTTGAACGTGAACATTGACCAGACCATTCACTTCTCCCTCAAGGCCAATCAACTGGTGGTAGTGCGTGGCGAAGAGGGTTCTTGCACCAATTCGCTTGCATATGTCTTCGGTGACTGACCAAGCGATGGAAAGACCGTCAAATGTAGAAGTTCCGCGCCCAATTTCATCCAGCAAAATCAATGATTGTGATGTTGCCCGGCGGAGGATGTGAGCCACTTCGATCATTTCCATCATGAATGTTGAGCGTCCACGGCGCAAATCATCGCTGGCACCAACTCGAGTGAAGATACGATCAACAATTCCAATTTTAGCTTTGGTAGCAGGAACAAACGCTCCGCTTTGTGCGAGAATACTCATGAGCGCAGTCGTACGAAGGTAGGTTGATTTTCCACCCATATTTGGCCCAGTAATCAACAAAAAGTTCCTCTTTTTGCTGAGGTCTAGATCATTTGGGACGAACCCAGATTGTTGTTCAAGCGCTGGATGCCGAGCGCCTTCAGCTCGAATGCTTGGGTTTTCATGCATTTCTGGTCTCGTCCATCCTCTGCTTCTTGCAATGGATGCAAAACACTGCAATACATCGATTGCTGCAACCTTTCCTGCAATCTGAGCGAGGGTTTGCGCGTGGGATTTGCACATGTCCCTGAGTTCCAAGAACAATCGATACTCGAGTTCCTTGATTTTCGTATCTGCGGTGAGCAGGGCATCGTCCCTCTCTAACAGTTCGTCGGTGACGTACCTCGATCCATTTGTCATCTGTTGCTTTCGCTTCCAATGTTCTGGGGCTTTGGCTTCGTTCGCCTTTGTAATTTCAATGAACCAACCAATTTGTCGGTTCATTCGAACTTTGAGTGATGGGATTTGCAGGTCCTTTCTCAGTTCTGCCTCAAGGTTTGTGAACCATGTGTGGCCGGATGTTGCCGTTTCACGAAGTGAATCGACTTTGGAGTTGACCCCCGTTCGAAGCAATCCGCCATCACGAACGCTGAGCGGAGGTTCATCCACTAGGGTTCTTCGAATTGTTTCTGCGACGTCTTGCAGAGCGTCGAGATCGGCTGAAAGATGAAGCAGGAGTGGGTTGGAGGTTTCAGAACACAGATTGATGATTGCCGGCATTCGCTCCAGGGCGTTTGATACTGCTAGCAAATCCCTTCCATTTGAGCGGTTGTAAGCAAGTTGAGTGGCGAGCCGTTCCATATCTCTGAGCCCACGAAGGGCCTCACGCAAACCATCAAGCCGCCTTGCCGACCTTGACAATGAACCGACAGCATCGTGTCGAGCGGCGATTGGCTCCAAGTTCGCCAGAGGCCTAAGGATCCAAGTTTTGAGCAACCTTCGTCCCATCGCACTGCGGCAGGCGTTCAAGGTCGAGAGTAAACTGCCTTCGTATTCGCCAGCAAGCGTCGAGGTTAATTCCAAGTTTCGAAGGGTGGTTTGGTCGAGGACGAGGTGGGAACTTTCTTCCATGACTTCCAAATCCCTCAATGGGACTTCATCGGTCAAATGCATCGATGCCAAGTAATCTGCAGCAAGGCCTGCTGCAGCAAGAGCAAGGGGCGAATCGTCCAAGTCAATGTGCCCTAAATCTGCGACTTTGAGGACTTTGGTGAGCCGGTCTCTACGTTTGGATTCACTTGCTCGGTGTTGGCTGATCGTTACCCCGTCGAGGTGGGTGAAAAGTGCTCGTAAGGAGGCATCCTCGGCGTCTTTTGGAGCGATTACAATCTCCGTCGGTCGCCAGCGAAGAACTTCATCTAGAGCCCTCGAATATCGGTCATCGCCCATCAAGGTCGAAGCCCAAGCTTGACCTGTCGAGGCATCGATGACCCCCACGCCGATTCCATCTTTTGCCAGACAAAGGCTCGCCAAAAGGGAGCGGTCGGTGCTGCCAAGCAATGATTCTTCGTACAGACTTCCGGGTGTGTAGACTCGAGTCACGACCCGTTCGAGCAATTTTGCTCCTTCTCGAAGTTCTTGTTCTTGCTCTGCAACGGTGACTTTGTGTCCAGCCTTGAGCATACCTCTGATGTTGTCTTCAAGCGCATGCCACGGGAATCCAGCCATCTGTATTGGCTTGTCTGCTTTCTTATCGCGTGAAGTGAGGGCGAGACCGAGGACTTCAGAACCAGTCACAGCATCTTCGTGGAACAATTCGTAAAAATCCCCCATTCGGAAGAACAAAACGGAGTCGGGATGTTGCGCTTTAATGTCGCTAAACTGGTCCATCATGCCCCTTTTTGCCATCGATTCTCACCTCCTTGCTTCCGCTGGAGTTTTCTGTCGTTGCCGAGAGCAAATGAAGGTTCTCAATCTCATTGTTCCTTCAGGGCTATTTCCTTCAGGTTTTGCGCTCAAGTTCAAATTCGCTTGAAGCGGGTGAAATTTCCAGCCGCTGTCCAGATCATTACGATGAGAACCACAGAGAATACACCTACAAACATGAAGTTCAAAAAGCCCCTGCCGCTCTCTATAGAGCCGGGTGCAGTGGTGTCGATTGTGAGGGTGCGCACTTCGCCAGAATCATCCACACCGTGTAAAAAGATGTGATGCTCACCAAAGCCGCTTGATTCTGCTGCAAAGGTCAACGGGCGAGGGAGTGCGACCGTTTCCTGCTCTGTGTCCAAAACTCGAATGATTGTTTTGCTGCCAACGTCTCCAAAGAGCCACACACGATCACAATCATCGACTACAGCAGCTACACTTCCGCTGTCAAGGTGCGTGATATCTCCATTCGAGTGTACAATGCTGCTCTCTTCGGTACCGGCGGCAAACACCGTTGAGTCCGATAGAGCAAGGAGGGTGTGAACATGGCCTGAATTCCCGGTGTGCATGCTCTTGATCGATGGAGGTGATTGGGTGCCATCCCATTCGATGACAGCTACAACCGGGAGGATCGCAGGGGATGCAGGATTTGCTCCGGCGCCAGTTGAGATAAAGGAGAGGTACCCGCTGGCCACCCACATTTGGTCGTTAAGATGTGTGATCTCTTGCCAAACTACGCCGGCTGAATTGACCATCGGGGAAGAGAGCGTCGAGGAGGACATCGATTGCTGGAGGGTGTTGGTGGAAACTGCACCCTCCCCAATCGCCCCGAAGCCACGGAGCGTTGTGCCGTTCTCTTCATCGGTCACCATCATCCAAAATGTGTTTTCATTTTCTTTTGATTCGCCAAGCGCTTCAATGTTGAATTCCCCCGATGTGTTGTCCAATTGGATTGTGGAAATCAGGACGACGTTTCCTGGTTCATTCTCAGCGCTATGGGCTATATTGATCGTGTTTTTTGAAGGTGAAAATACCGCGTTTCCATTGCTGAGTAAGGTGATAAATTCTAGGTTTTCAGCTGAGAGTCCCTGGTTTTCAGTCCTCAATTCAACTGCGTTCCCTTCACCCACCTGTTGGATCAACTCAACGCCATTTGGCGTTACAATTTGAGCGGTAAAGGATTCATCATCAAGGTACACAATATCGAGCACCCGTGTCGGGGGTTCATCGAGGAGCGCGCTTTTCGGACCGACCTCAACACCAGGCAGGTTTGTTGTGCCTTGAATTGCGACGGCACCGAGCAATATGAATATGAAAAAGCCAGCCATGGCAATCCACTGGAATTCGGATTCCTCTTCTAGGTATCCACGCCAGCCCTTCGCCATAAAAACAAGCAAACGAATGGGGCACATGAAACCTTTTGTTCGATGAAGAGACAGGCGGTGTGTTGCAACTTTCTGTAGAGACGCCCACATTCGCCGAGGCGGAGGGATGATAAGGGAACCATCGGTCGCAGGGTTGCTTGGAGAGTTCATTATGGCACGCAAACCTGCATCCATGTACCGACGATTAAAGGGACCTGCATACACTCGCCGTAAGTTTATCGGCGGTGTTCCCAACAACAGAATCCACCAGTACCACGTTGGAAACCGTGTTGCTGCTGAGACGGGAAAGTTCCCCGTCATCCTCGAATTGCGAGCTGACAACAACGTTCAGATTCGACACACTGCTCTTGAAGCAGCCCGTGTGATCTCGAACTCAACCATTCGTAAGCAAGCTGGAACTCAAGGTTATGCCCTCCGTGTTCACACCTTCCCCCACCACGTTCTTCGTGAAAACAAGCAAGCAACTGGTGCTGGTGCAGACCGTGTTTCACAAGGAATGCGCTGCGCTTTCGGAAAGAACGTTGGAACCGCTGCACGAGTGAAGCGAGGACAACGTGTAATCTCCATACAAGTGCATCCTGAGTTTTACCTCGCTGCACGAGATGCACTGCGCAAGGCTAGCATGAAGTTCCCAACACCATGCACCGTTCGCCTCATCAAGGGTCACGAGCACCTCAAAGGTCTCATTTGAACACCAATTGGGCTCAGCCCGATGCTCGTTGAACTTTTGTTCAGCGTGTTGTTTGTGGGTGAGTTCCATAAGTCTAAGCCACTAACAGCAATTCATCGGAGACGGGAGGGGAGACAATGCGAGTAGCCGTTCTGAAGGAAGACAGTTGCCAACCAAAGAAGTGCAATGATGAATGTCATGCCTTTTGCCCCCCTGTTCGAAACGGGCAAGAATGCATCATCATGGATGATAAAACAGGAAAACCTCACATTTCTGAGAGCTTGTGCATCGGTTGCGGAATTTGCGTCAACAAGTGCCCACATGATGCTTTGATCATCGAGCAATTGCCCGCTGAACTCGAGACTGACATGATCCATCGCTATTCCATGAACGGGTTTCGCTTATTCCGCCTCCCAACGCCTTCAAAGGAGAGCGTTGTTGGTATCCTCGGTCCTAACGGGATGGGGAAATCAACGGCAATGAACGCTTTATCTGGGCGCATCGTGCCAAATCTTGGAGACTGGATGGACAAAGAAGCCGATTGGGATGGCGTGATTGAATCTCTTCCTCGCGGGGAACTTCGAGATTTCTTTGTTGCAGTAAAAGCAGACAAAATCCGAGTGGCCCTCAAGCCACAAAATGTTGACCGTCTGCCGAAACGGGTTCAAGGCACAGTTCGCGAGTTGTTGACGAAAGTCGATGAGCGGAAAATGTTCACTGAAATGACTGAGAAACTTGGCATTGATCATCTGCTTGACCGGACGATTCAGCAACTCTCGGGCGGTGAATTGCAACGGATGGCCATCTGTGCAACTTTACTAAGAGACGTCGATGTGTATTTCTTTGACGAGCCTTCTTCGTACCTCGATATTCACGAACGAATGAGGATTGTCGGCATCATCCAGGACCTCTCTGAAACAAAGCGAGTGATTGTTATTGAACACGACCTTGCCGTTCTTGACGTCCTCTGTGATCTTGTTCACATCGTCTATGGGAAAAAGGGTGCATTCGGTATCTTCACACCAGCACGTTCGACACGTCAAGCCATCAACACCTACCTCGATGGTTTCCTCCCAGAGCAAAACGTTAGGATTCGAGATAAGCCAATCAAGTTCTTGAACCATAGCAACCGAGTTTCTGAACTTGGCTCACAGGTTGTGTCCTGGGGCGGTCTTGGCAAAAAACTTGGAGGCTTCACACTTGCTACCGGTGAGGGCGCAGTCCATCGTTCGGAAGTCGTTGGCGTGGTTGGCCCAAACGGAACTGGAAAATCCACCATGATCAAAGTGCTTGCTGGAGAACATGATTACGACGAAGGATGGGTCACTTCAGACGCATCAATTTCATACAAGCCGCAGCACATTGACGTTGATATCGACGGCAGTGTCCAACTTTGGCTCGACAGTGAAATCGGTCCACGCTGGCGCGCAGGTGAATTCAATGTCAACGTGATTCGCGCACTTGGCGTTGATGAACTTCTGCCCAAGCGAGTGAAGAAACTCTCAGGTGGAGAACGGCAAGCGGTTTCAATCGCCATTTGCTTGGGCAGGGAGGCAGACTTGTATTTGCTTGACGAACCATCTGCCCATTTGGATGCAAACGCGCGGATGGAAGCAGCGAAAGCAATTCGTAGGACGATGGAAGCCAATGAAAAGTCTGCATTTGTCATCGATCACGACGTGTACTTCATCGATATCGTAAGTGATTCACTGCTGGTTTTCGAGGGCGAGGGCGGCAAGTACGGTAAGGCAGAAGGTCCATTCAAGCTTCAAGAAGGGATGAATCGTTTCCTTGAAGGCGTGAACGTCACTTTCCGTAGAGATCACGATTCCAAACGCCCACGAATCAACAAATCTGCGAGCCGGAAGGACCGCGAACAACGAACTTCGGGAGATTACTATTCGTTCAACCACTGATCGAGGAGGGATGTATCATGCCAGTCGGAACTCCACCCCTCGGAGGGCCTTTGGGTCGCTCAAGATCTCGGCTTTCTGCCAGCGGACTTACCACCTTCCTTCGTTGCCAACGCCAGTGGTTCTTGGGTTCAAAATTAGGGCTTTCTGGACCAACAACACCTTCTCAGATTCTCGGCATTGTGATCGAAGATGAACTGTGTGGATTAATGATGCATAGGCCAGATGCAAGTATCAACTCACTTACAGACTTAACTCAATGGATTGCCGAAAAAATCCCCGAGGCCGCTCAGCGTGCATATGATGCTGGTTTTGCCTCATGGCAGGATTCACTTTGGCACGCAGAGGGCGCAAGTTGGGATGATGTTGATGTCTCTGTCTTGGAAGAAAAATTGCGTGCAGGATTGACCCTTTTCATGGAGGAAGTCAACAACTGTTTCAATCAAAACGGCGGCCCATACCTTCGTCAATTCCGACGAGGCGAGTGCCCTTTTGCTGTCCCTTCGCCTGCATGGGGGGATGAACCGCGTTTCCCAGTACCTGAGAAGGTGCGCAGTTTCGGAATGCGAACATGGGCGAAAGACGAACCGATGAATTGGCTCGATGAAAGTGCACCAGTTTCCTGGCATGAGGCCTGGGAAATAGCCCGCCCATGGGTGAAAGATCCACGTGTGCACCAACCACAGCGTTTGTATCATCCAGAAGGATGGGCTGCAGGCGAGCTTGATTTGGTTCTTCGATGGGACGGGCGTATTCGATTGATCGATATCAAATCGGGGGATCCCACTTCACGATTCGCCGCATCGCTTCAGCATCAACTGAGGTTTTACGCCTGGCTTTGGCATGAAACCCACGATGGGACGCTCGTGTCGGGCATGGAGGGCTGGTATCTTAATGGCCCCCATCGCATTGAATTTGAAGCGCCTTCTGAACAAGAAATAACTGAAATGACAACTGAGTTTTTTGCCACAAACAAAGCCATGCAAAACATGGGTTCGGGCCCCGTCGCCCTCCCTGCTCCTCTTGGTGAGGCTTGCGATGGTGAAGCTGCTGGCTGCCACTGGTGCAGTTTATCCATTGATGAAAATGGTGCGTTCATCAACACTGAGTTGCTCGATACCATCACTCCAATTCGAAGCCAAAAGATTTCGTCACCCAGCCAACCACTGTCGTCGATTCCCAATCGGGTCAATGTCAGTGGAACGTTTACCGGCGCATGGGGGCCGCTGCCGAATCATTTTGGTGAACCCGTGTTAGGAGCAATGCTTGTTTCTGGTGGGGCGCAACTAACGGTCGAAGAAAGCGAACCAGGCTCCTTTTCTCACTTGCATGATGGACCATCTGGTCATCTTGTAATTCTCAACGCACTTCCTGGTGTTTGGCGAGGTTCACCGAGGCTCTACGTAGACGACAAGAGCCAAATTTTGTCGCTTAACGATGCCGAGTCGATGTTCGAGCAGAAGGGCGAACAACTCCATCTGCACCTCACTCGAATTGGATTGCTGAGGACCAGGGCAAACGTCGAAGGCGTGGTCTTAAGTTTACGAAAAAGATCGGGCGTACGTTTGGATGAAAAACCCTGGACGATGCTCGCTATGCATCTTTGGGACGGCTCCCACGTCGTGGAAATTGCATCCTTTGGCTCAAGCATTACGGGGCAGATGGAATCGATCCGGCCCGGTGATGAGATCAAATTAATGGCGGCTGAACTTGGCTGGAGGGCGGGTTTGCCACAACTTCGCATGGACACGCGTAAAACACGTTTGACAATGAAAAGCACACCACCTTCATCTTAGAGTTTAAGAAGCGTCGGAAAGGGTGAGTGCAGTATGCCTGTCCGTCTCGCCATTCCTGAAGTCGATGCAGTCGGACCGTTCAAGCGCCTCAGTGCGAGTCAGGTCAATGCCTACGCTTCATGCCCACGCCTGTGGTATTACGAAAAAGTCCGTCGTTTCAAGATGCCGCAAATCCCTGTTCTTTTCGTCGGCCGAGCTGTTGAAGAGGCGTTTTGCCGTATGTTGCAGGAATCACCGGCACTGCTGGTGGCAAGCGCTGCTGCAGATACTTTGTCGAATATCCCTTTGGATGATTCTGGCGTCCCTAGCAGGGAATCGACCTCGCCTTGGCCAGCAGACCGTTTACTCCCTCTTCCAACCCACATGTGGCCGAACGAAATGAGCGCCCTCAGAACATGGGCACAGGAACGCCTCGCCGTCCACCTTCCTCGAGCTCTTGAAGCCATGGAAACCGAATGGGAAAAAGATGAACGAAAAGCCGGTGAATGGTCGAGTGTCGATCCTGAACGCTGCATGAAAATGTGCCTCAACGGCCTTGAAATGCACCTGAAAGAAGTCGAACGTTGTATGGACGCTGAGGGCGGACCACACCTTGACGATTGGCGACAAGGCGCACGTCCAGAATGGCCATCCCCAGACGGACGTGGGTACCATTTGGCATTGCGCCATCCACTGGCCCAGCAGGGGCCTGTGACGTTGTTAGAAGCATGGGAAATCGCACGTCCGTGGTTCGTTGACCCAAACGCAGGCAAGTTTGCAATGAATGCCATACACCCTGAACACTGGTTCCAGGGCGAATACGACCTTGTGTACCGTTGGGACGGCCGGATCAATATTGTTGATTTGAAAGCAAGTGTTGGCGCAGGGGACCGTTCTGGCGATTATGTTGAACAGTTGCGTATGTACGCGATGTTGTGGTGGGTTACTCACGACAAAAAAGAGCAAGTTGATCAACTTGAAATTTGGTACCTAGGCGCTGATGCCATCAAACAAATTGAGGTACCAACAATCCCTGAAATGGAGTCCATGGAAACTGAATTGAATGCCTTGTGGCAACGCTTGAAAGGCACCATTCCGGCGATGGATGAATGCCCACCTTCGCCCGCCCCAATGCGAGGTTTTTCTCCCGGAGGTGTTCCTTCAGAGGCACCAACCACTTCGAGGTGTGACCGTTGCGATTGGAACGCAATTTGCCCCGGCGGTAAAGGTGACGAGGACCTGCCGGATGGAGGGAGCGTGCACCTGCCCGGAACACCAACCTCCTTTGATTTGACACCAATGGCACAACTTGAACCCCGCATGACCCTCATCGCAGAGGTGTTCAGCGTCATGGGTGGCGGAGAAGGAAAGCGACCGAAAATTCGAGTCGTTCAGGGCAGTCACTTTGCGAATATACAACTCCTGGTCGATGCTCATCAAGATGGGGAGCCAGCATGGCCTCAAGACATCAGGAAAGGCGATCGCGTTAAATTAGCAGGTGTTGTTCCATCGGCGAATTACAAGGGTGAATTACAACTCAAAGTTGATCCGCATGCCATTATCGTCCCGGCTGGTGAAAACGAAGACAATGATACGTCCCTGCTGGATTTCAGAGCTCGATGGAATGTTGCAGGAAAACTTGTCTATCGATTTGAAAAGAAGGGTGTTGGCCGAAACGGGAAGGCCTGGCATCGAAAAGGCATGATGCTCATCGATCAAACTGGTTCGATGAAAATTGAAGGTTGGGCTGCAGACTGGGGGCATCAGTTTGATTTGGCCGAGGTTGGCGATACCCTCGTTGCTGCAAACATCAGTTTAGACGCATGGGCGGTTGACGTCAAGGGTCAAATCAATAGAAACTCAAAAGTTCAAATTACCGAGCGCGTGGTTCGTGGAGATTAACCACCAGAAGATACGGTGGTCACCAACAATGCGATGTCTGCATTGAGAGCGGTTGCATGAGGGAGCACGACTCCATTGTGGCTTACGATAACGGTCGAGGCTAAAATTCCAGCTAAGGCGAGTGCGGACCGTACAGTTGTACCCGCATTGCATTCGATTTCCATGTTGTGATCCCGGCCGTGGAAACGAACTTGCATGTCTGTGGGGTATGGCGCCATGCTTATGACGGTGGCGCTTGACCAGCGAACACAGCCGAGATCGCATAGCCCGGTA
>DAFX01000001.1:3145-8127 GCA_002495535.1 Euryarchaeota archaeon UBA433 | reverse complement strand
TGCATGATGGTTCCAGAAGCACCGGCCATGATGGAACGGAAACCACTGAACAAGTCAAGGGCTTGACCAGAGAGTCCGTACAGCATGACGTTGGTCATGGCGAAGTAGATGATCAAAACAAAAGTGGTGGTCCACATCTTTTCGTTGAAACGGACGTGGCGTTCTGGCTTGGTGATGGTTGGGTACACATCGACGAAACGACGAAGAGCGTACAAACGGCTGCTCTTGTCCCCGCTCCACATGAAACAGGTCAACACGGCAGCGGCTCCGAAACCGAGCAAAAGAATACCAACAAGGAAGAAACCTACACCATCAGCATAACCGCCCCAGACTCCTTCCAGCCACATGGCTGGACGTACGTAAAAGACCGCTATACCAACAAAGGCGAGCCATCCCAACAACTTGCCGTAACGACCGATGACTGGAGCGTCTTTGAGGCCCTCCGGCATGTCCATTTGGAAGCAAGCCATGGTGTAAGCCACATACGCCACAGAGAAAATGATCCCAAACAAAGCGGCATCTTTGGGAGCGCCTGATGAATTGAGGTCATCAGAAGACCAGTAGATGAGGAGGCCCCAATAGAGCACTCCTGTCAAGGCAACAGCCCATGGAATTGACTTGTGTTTCATAGTTCATCCTCCTTATTTGGTAGTGTAGTTTAGTTAAGAGCATTAAGGTTCATTTGTTTGTATGAACTCACTCTTCGTCCCATTCATCTTCGCCAGCGGACTCAATTGAGCCACCAGCAGCTTCAATCTTCTCAACAGCCTTTGCACTTGCTTCTGAAACGGTAACGGTCAGAGCGGTGTTAATTCGGCCACTGCCAAGAATCTTGTCGATCCCTAATTCAGTTAGGTTGATGGAATCCTTTCCATCAGCCATTTCTTCAAGTTGGCTCACATTCACGGTGACGTGAACATTACGAAGCGTAGGGTGTCGGTTGAATCCATGCATACCCCAATGGTTTGGCATGTACTTAATTCGGGTCATCACGCGGTGCTTGTTAATACCAGCGTTTCCACGTCCACCACGCTTTCCTGCACCACGGCCAGCTTTCTTGCCACGGCCATGGTATCGGTTGCGTCCACGATGCTTGTTTGCTTTAGTTCCCATTCATCATCACCTCAAATCATTCGCTCAACGAGCGCACCAATTGCTTCCCCTCGGGCACCGAGGGCGCCTCCAACAACGTAGGAGCGCTTGATGCCGCCCCATCCTTTCGGACCACGTGGAGGGTGGAGTCGGAAGACTCGCTTCAAATCTGGAACTGCTTTCACGGTTGTTTCACCAGCGGTAATTGCTTTGGCGAAATCTGACATGGTAGCGTAGTCTGTGTGCTCTGCAACGATCTCGTCAGTCAGAGGAGCGTCGCCAACCATTCGGCCACGACCACTCAACATCTTTTCGACGAGTTCTTCGGTTGCTTCGCCCCAAGTGATGTAATCCTTGGCCTTCTGCAGCATACCACGGTATTGTGCATTATCAGGGATAATCACAGCGTGGTTTACCTTGGTCAAATTCAAGTGCAACATGGTATCTTTGATGGTGCGTTCAACACCAACATTGCTTCGTGCTCGTACTACGATGAATGTCATTCTAGCATCCTCCCTTTGTGAATGAACAGGCGCTCACGCACCTCTTCGGGAACACGAGTGGTGTTCATGTTGTGCAGTGCATTGAATGTTGCAGCTGCGTAATTGATTGTTGTTCGGGTCTGGCCCTTGGTTCGGGACAAAACGTCAGTGATACCCGCAAGGTCGAGGACACGCTTACCGGTTTGACCGATGACGAGGCCCTTGCCCTTAGCAGCAGGCATGAGGGTCACTCGGGTTGATGCCGAGCGTCCGTTTGTCTTGAACGGCACAGAGGTACCTGGCCCTGCGGATGATTCCCATGAACCATTACCACGTTGGACGGCAATCAAGTTGAGTTTTGCAGCGGTGATCGCCTTACGAATTGCAGTTGCGACTTCCTTGGCTTTGGCCATACCAAGTCCAACATAGCCGTCTCGGTTTCCAACACAGGCCATGACGTTGAAGCGGACACGTCGTCCACTGTCGGTCATTCGTTGAACCATGTTGACCTTGATGACATCGTCTTCGAGGTTTGGAATCAATGCGTCGACGATTTCGACTTCACGGATTGGTAGACCACTTGCGAGGGCTTGCTCGTAGGTCAAGATTTCACCAGCCATAACCTTCTGGCCCAGGCGAGTTCGTGGAACCCACTTGCGCAAGGCGAGGATTGGGTCGTCTTGGTTTCGGCGGCGAGGGCGACGCCCTTCGACCTTTTCTTCAGGTTCCTCTGGAGCGAATGCTTGTACGAGGCCCGGGGCCATTTGTTGAATTTCTTCTTCAGTCATCAGTATGCCTCCTCAATGGAATTCTTGGTGCTTTCAACGGCGCTGGCGACGTTGTCACCAATGTGTGCGCCGTTGACTCGATCATCATCAGGCAACACTTGGTCGCCGTGTGGGATGTCAAGACCGGCGTCGACCATGCCCTTGAGCGCTGCAAAGACGCGACCACCAGCAGGGGTTGCGGCAAGACCAACGTCGAGGACAGCTTCATCACAGCCTTGAGCGATGGCGGCCTTGCCCATTGCAAAGCCAACCAGGTAAGAGGCTGGAACAGACTTCTGAGAGAAGTCTTCTGGCCAGCCGTACTTTTTCATCAAATCAGAACCAGTCATGGTGACCTTCACGAGATCACCAGCTGCTTCCCAATCAACGAGTTGACAGGTTGTACGTGTGTTCGAAATACGGACCACTGCACGAGATTTACGTCCTCGAAGCAACTTCAATCGTCGTCGGTAATCTGTGAGACCGGCCTTACGTCGGCGGAAGACAGAGCGGCGTTGTGTTCCACGCATCACTCATCACCTCCGCGAATCGAGACGCCCTCAATGGTCATCTGGGAGCGCATATGTGCAATGGATCGGTAAGATCCTCCCTTGGCCTTGAGGTAGTATCGGCGGTATTGCGATCGGTCGATTGTCTCATCTTCTCGCATTTCCTTGAGCACGCGGCGCTGGGAGCGGATGGTTCGCATCCAGCGGTTCTTGCGAGGGTTACGAGCGTTTGCAGTACCTGCACGCTTTCCATGACCCTTACGTCGTCCCTTGCGCTTTTGTTCTAGACGAGCACGAGCACGGACACGAGATGTACCCTTGATGGCTTTCGCCTTGATCCATCCTTCTTCGATGAATTCACGAATGTCGTCGGTTTGAACGGCTGATGAAATCTGGTCGACGTAGGACGGGTTGATCCACACACGGTGGACACCACAGCCGAGCAACTTAGCAGCGAGGCGCTTTTGGTTGGTGATTTGCATCAAACATCCCTCCTTCGGTTGAGCACACGAATACCGAGTTCATCGGCTCGTGAGTAAATGTGTTCTCGCTTTCGACCACCAACGCCTCGGCCGACACGTGCAGCCTGAGTTTCTGGGTCGATCGTTTCGAGATCGGTCGTGTTTTGCACCATGACTTCCTTGAAGCCAGATGGGTGCAAACCGCGTGCTGCAGCGACCTTGCCGTGTCCAACACGAACAAGGGAACCACGGTAGCGGTAATTTCGTCGCTGCTTGCTGTCCATTCCGTGAGGAGCTCTCCAGCCTGAACGGGACAATCGCTTGTAACGGAACCATTCGGTTCGTCGGAAGGACGGGGTCAACTTCTTTTGTTCTGCACGGAGAGAAAGAGCGGCTTTGGTCTCTTCATCGAGCACTGGCTTTTGCTTAGCGACGTGGCCTTCAACAGCCTCGTCGTCCCAGTCTCCATCGTCGTCCCAATCGTCTTCAGTCGATTCTTCAACTGCAGGTGCAGCTTCGTTTGCTTCGACAAGACGAGCAATGAGATCGGCTTTCTTTCCGGAGAGAGGCAATTCAGCCTCCTTGAGAAGTTCTTTGAGTTCCGCAACGGTCATTTTCTGATAATCTTCTGCCATTCATATCACTCCTTGTGGATGAGGTATATTCCGTCTTGGAACACACGTCGGTCACGGTTTTTGACCGTGGTGCTTCGTTCGATGTTTGCTGCGGTCTGGCCAACACTTTCTTTGTCGATACCAGTCACGGTGACTTCCACCTTGTTGCTGACCTTGACATCGACACCAGGAAGGATGTCGGAAGTTCGAGGTACACGCTCTCCAAAGTAGTTGTTGACAACGAAGGTGTTTCCTTTCACTGCCATGGTCATGGGAAAGTGAGAGTACAGTGCCTTGAGTTGGTAAGTGAATCCTTGTGTGACACCCTTCACCATGTTGTTGAGGTGGGCGTTCCAAGTTCCAGCCAATGCTCGTTGCTTTCGGCGAGGCATGTCAACACGTACGAGGATGCCACCACCCTCTTCGTGGAGTTTGCATGAGGTGCTCACAAAGGTGCGGGTCAGGGTCCCCTTAGGACCGTTGATGGTGACGACGCCATCTTCGCTGAGCGTAGCAGTTACGTCTTCAGGGATGGTTACGAAATGTTCGATTCTGTCGAGTTTTACCATGATATTCACCTCAGTATACGTAAGCCAGAAGCTTACCACCAATACGGGCGTCTTTCGCATCGTAGTGATGCATGACACCGGAGTTCGTTGTTAGGATCAAAAGGCCAAAGTCTTGGGCAGGGAGGTATCGGGTTTCCCACTGGTCGTATTCTTGGCGTCGAATGCTGTGTCGAGGTTTGACAGTACCGCATCGGTTGATGGCGCCACGAAGTTCAACGGTGTAGGAGCCGCCACGACCGTCTTCACTTCGGTCGATCGAGCCTACGTAGCCGGACTTTTGCATGATTTCCAAGACGTTGCCTAGCAGTTTAGAAGCAGGTGCAAGTTCGACGTTGAACTTACCCGCTTGCTCTGCGTTGTACATCTTGATGAGTGCGTCGTTGAGTGGATCAAATTGCATATCTTTCTCCTCCTTAATTCATTTTCTTAAAGCCAATTGAAGGTGCGACGTCGCGGAAGCATTGACGGCAAAGGCGTAGCCCATGTCG
>DAFX01000001.1:500-2823 GCA_002495535.1 Euryarchaeota archaeon UBA433 | reverse complement strand
CGGCAAAGGCGTAGCCCATGTCGTCGAATCATTCCACGCTTTCGTCCGCATCGTCGGCATCCGATTGTTCGTCCAATCCTTTCTCCGTGATCTCTTGCCATTTTCATTCCTCCATGATTGTGATGCCGTAGTTTTCAACAAACCAGGCACGGGATTCTTCAGGTGTCACACGGTGATCCATTCCGACTTTGCCCTTTGCTCGGCGGCGTCGGCTGACACGGTGACCGGGTCGTTCGAGAACGACGGTGATGTCCATGCCGTAGATTCCGATGTCCGGGTCGTACTTCTGTCCGGGGAAATCAGTGTAATCACGAACACCAAAGGAAAGGTTACCTTCACGATCGAAGTTCCATCCCGGGATGAGGTTTTCACGGACCCAGAATGCATCGGTCAAGAATTTCTTGATGTCTTCTTGCTTGCGCATGGTTGCTTTGCAACCGATTGGAGCGCCTTGGCGAACCTTAAGATCTCGGTTTTGGATGCGACCGAGGGTTCGTTGTGGCTTAACACCAGTGACAAGTTGAAGAACACTTTCTGCGTTGACGAGGCGTTCTCCACCTTCACCGACACCGATATTCACGCTCACTTTCGTGATTCGAGGGACAAACATTGGATTGACAGTTTCGCTCACTCAACCACCTCAGTGTTAGGTAGAGTTGCGTCACCAACAGCGAACACGTTTGCTGCAACGGTACCGAATTCTTCGAATTGTACTTCGTTAGCCATGCTGGATCGCTTGATTTCGTAGGAAGTCATGTTAGCAAATCCACCAACGTGGGCACCACCAATGAGGTAGCAGCGAACGCCTTCAGCGAACTTGATGTGCTCGATAATGTCTTGGCTTGGCAAAGCGATCTTGAGCGAACTTCCGGTGGAGTATTCAGATGCATCGTCAACGAGGATGTTTCGTCCGTCATGGAGGTTCAACTGAGTCTTTCCGCCTTTGATGGTGCTCTTACCTTCAATTCGGCAAACTTTCCATCCGGCTTCATCAGCAGAAATTTGGCGGTAGCGCAATCGACCATTGTGGTCAAGAACACAGCGGTAATGTGCATCGCCAAGGGACAAGACGTCCATCAAACCGACACCACGGCGGGTTTCTTTGCAAACTCGTCCGTCGACCTTGGCCAGTCCATTGTGGAGGATGTGACGGACTTCACGGGTTGAGCGAGCAAGCCCCAACACATCACGAATGACGAGGTTGATCGGCATGCACAACTCGAGCGAGTGTGCACCTGGAGTTGGGCGTGTGACCCAAATTGTAGTCTTACGAGGGAGGGGCCAGCTTCGTGGCATGGCCAATCGCTTCAAGTGGTTACTGCTTCCCATATTCTTCAGCTCCTGTTCCCGGTGAGTTGTTGCATTCGCAACTTGTCTGTCTCGTCCAAACGGACGACGACGACATTGGAAGAGTGGACCGGAACCGCCTCTTCTTTGTTGTCGGCCTTCGATGCCTTGGCGCCCTCAATGTAGAGTCGGCCCTTTTCTGAATCGATGCGAATCACTGTTCCAACAAGTGGGTCTGCTCCTCGCTTTCCGCCGTGGCGCTTGCCACCGCTGGCAAGATCTCCACGGACAACCTTGACTGTGTCACCGACACGAACTGTGACGGTTCGGACACCATCGAAACGTTCGTCCCGATCTTTGAGTTGTAGACGAGCGGCAATCCGCTTGCGCTTCTCGTGCATGGGCGCGTTGTAGTGCGCCTTTCGTTGCTTTCCTGGTTTCATACTCTTTACCATGATTTCACCTCAGATAATTTGCTTTGCATTTGCAGCGATACGTGGCCAGCGTTCTGCGGCTTCACGGGACACTGGTCCTTTGATATCGGAACCTTGCACGTCACCTTTTTCGTTGGTGATCACGCAAGCGTTGTCTTCGAATTGAACCCAAGTTCCGTCAACTCGACGGAACGGTCGGCGTTGTCGGATGATGACAGCATTGAACATTTGACGGCGGGTCTCTGGCGTACCCTTCTTGACGGAGACCTTAGCAAGGTCACCAACGCCTCCAGCTGGATAACGTCGAATGGTGTTTCCGAGTTTGAGGATGTTAATGATTTGAACAACCTTCGCACCGGTGTTGTCAGCAACATGCAAACGTGCAGCGGTTGGTAGACCACGGGTTTGTCGTCCTGCAATACCACGCATCAGGCTTCACCTCCGTTGGATTCGATGACACAGAACGAAACCGTCTTTGAGAGAGGGCGGCATTCCATAACCTTGACAGTGTCACCGACTGAAACTTCACCAATGCACGCTGGCAGGTGAGCAGAGAGGACACTTGTTCGCTTTTCGAATCGTTCGTACTTTTCCATGTAGCG
>DAFX01000001.1:0-167 GCA_002495535.1 Euryarchaeota archaeon UBA433 | reverse complement strand
ACATTGTTTCGCTCAATGGTGATCGTCTTTTGCATACCGAGGCTGGAAACTGTACCTTCGAGCACTTGGCCGCGTAGGCGCAAGCTTCCATAGAAGGGGCAATTTGCATCTCCGTCCCACTCGTCGGTGGGGTTTTTCACGTCAACTCCGATGTCTCGCATAGTATC
>DAFX01000016.1 GCA_002495535.1 Euryarchaeota archaeon UBA433 | reverse complement strand
GGGGTCATCGAACGGCCATGACTATATGCAACTTGATGTTCCGATGAAGCGTTGGTGTTTATGCGTCGCTTGTCTCCATTAACCCTCGTTGCCCTTTTGTTGCTACAAACTCTTGCTGTCGGGATTGCTGCTCCTGCGAGCGCTGCCTCTGCTCGCGGCGGCGCAAATGACGATTTCAGAGTCACTGGAATTTCGATTGGGAACGCAAGCACCAGCCCAGACACATGGGTTCAATCCAACGGAACAACCGTGGATTATATCTTCGAAGGCGACTCGATTGAAGTGACGATGACCATCGCTCGAGGTGGATCTTCATTCTCCGGGAAAACCACCGATGCCATGCTTCAAATTGTCCATCCAATCGGTTTTGTTGTTGAGACCTTCACCTGGACCTCCAACGACTTGATCGGCGGCCAAGGTGATTCCGCATCCTTTGTTTGGACCGCAACCGCTGCCCATTCAATCCTCGACACAACGACCAACGACTTGTCCGGTGGAATGATCCTTCGGGCAATGGTCGACAAGGATTCCAATGGGGACGACCGAAACGACAACGACGTCAAAGAAACAACCGTTCCCGTCGCCATTATGAGCGATGTCTTCGATGGCACTGTGGTCAATGGCGAGAACACCTTCATCCCCGGACGCTACCCTGCATCTGGCGGAAATGCGGTCGGAAGAGGTTCGTGGCAAACCAATTCCGGAGGCGCAGTTGGAAGCGACCACTGGGCAAATTCTGCCGACTCCGACAGCAATTATCCATCAAGCGCTCATGACCGATTGATTCACGGTTACTTCACAGGTCAGAACAACTGCGGTCAAGATAACATCGATGCAACCCTCGTGAATTATTACGGCATCAATGTCTGTCGAACGGTGTTCTACTCCAGCAATTATATCTCCACACAATTCCATATTCAGGCCTGGGGCAGTATGATGAATGGCGATACCGTCAACATTGAATTGTGGCGCAGCGGTGGAAATTTCTCAAACTATCAAGAATCGCTTCACTGGGACATCTCACAAGGGAACCCAAGCCAAGCACCTGGGCAATGGACCAACCTGAGTTGGGACCCTCAACCTGATTGGGCCTCCAACATCGATCCGATCACCGGAAACCCAGATTTGTTCTTAGGTGGGCAATCTTGGAGTATGGGACTGGTGCTTAACTCGGATTCATCGGGAGCCTCTCAAGGCTTCCACGTTGATGACTTCATTCAATTTGGTATCAGTAGGGTTGACGATTACACCCTGAGTGTCGATTGTAACAACCCAACCAACGGGTACACCGCCCCGCCAAACGACTTGCTCATGCTTCGCTGTGATGTTACCAACAACGGGTACAAGCCCGCTTCAGTTCGACTTCAATCGAACGTGACCAACCTCACATGGATGGACCCGGCAATGCAGATGATCCGCATTGATGTGCCCAACAGCAACGACCACGACACAAATGTGTTGATGCCAGCCATCAAAGCTGGTGAAACGATTGAAGTTTGGGTGAACCTATCGATTCCCCCCGGCGCAGACGTTCAACAGCAGACATGGGGCGTATGGTTTACCGATGCAAGCAGTCAGAATGCTGGCGAGAAAGCCAGAATCAGCATGCCGGTCGCCGTCACTGAACAATACGGTGTAGCGCTCACATCTCAAGTCGGCATCCTCGCTCAAACGCTGGCTCCAGGTCAATCGGGACTCGTGCCTTTCCGCTTGTTGAATTCAGGAAACCGAGACGCAGCGTTTAATCTGGCAACCACTTTTTCAGAAACTGGTTGGACTGCCCTTGTCCTCGATGAAGATGGTGCAATCGTTCAGAACCCGATTGTGCTGAATCGTGGCCAAGCTGAGAATTACAACCTCAACATCACTGCAAATGAAATGGCAATGCCTGCATTGGGTACTGAAAACAGCCCCTATGTCAGTTTCAACTTGCGAGCCACATGCCCATCCTGCGGTACCGCCTTGGCAGGCAATGACGTGCTTGTACGCAACATCATGGTGCCAGTGTACCGTGAACTGAGCCTTGAAGCTGAAGAACTCAATGTGCAAGCCCCTGCAAATGGAATCGCAAAGAAGGTCTACATCACAGTGTTCAACACCGGAAATGACGACGAGCAATACGATCTCTCCTTGACTCAACAAAACTGGCTCCTCGGAGCAAACCTTGCAGGCGATCAAACTTCCGTGCTTGATGCATGGGACGGTGAAGGGATCATCCAAGTCAACCTTCCAATGCCTGTCGGCCTCAGTCCTGGTCTCTACGGTGTGACCGTCACGGCAACAAGCGTAGATGACCCCTCCGTCAAGCGCTCTATCTCCCTGAGCGTCGAGATTCTTGATACCGCTGCAGTCGATGTCTCTGATGAAGATGCAGATCAATCTTACATCCCAGGCGATCCAGCTCAAACTATGGCGTTCGAAGTTCGAAACGACGGCAACAGTGCAGATCGCTTCACCATGAGTGCGAACGTGCCTGAAGGTATGGTCATTGAATTCACCAATTTGTTTGACGGCAACACGCCCGAGATCGAAACAGGTGCGAGTTACAACGTCACTGTCCGATTCACATTCGAAGCGGGAACCTCTGGCCAACTCAACCTCGACATTATTGCCACCAGCGTCAACGATCCAAGCATCAGCGCCCAAGGCTCTGCAATGTACCTCGTTGGGTCGCAAAACTGGCTCAAGATTCTACCTGCGGCGCCCTTGACCATCGACGAGGCAGAACCAGCCGAGGAATGGAGCATGACTGTGAAGGTACGTAACCAATACACAACCGCTCAATCTGTTACCATCAATTTGGAAAATGGCGAATCCTCAGCCTATGTTCAAACGCGAATTGGCAGCAACGATCGATCGTTCGTACTTGCTGTTGAAGAAGAACGCGAAGTAACCGTCTTTTTCGAAGTCTCTGAAACAACCTTGCTCAACCTTGGCTCTGACTCCCTTTCAACCAACCTCACCCTGTGGGCTACCTCCGGAACCGTGAGCGATGCTGCAAGTTCAAACCTTCAAGTGGTCCTCATTAAGCAAGTGAGCGATGCCGATGCAGCAGCAGGAAGCGACGAAGGCCTCCCTATTGGCGGCATCCTAATGTGGGTTGCATTCATTGCAGTGATGGGCGTTGGAGTGTTTGTGATCCTCAATATTCTTCGTGTTGAAGAAGAAGAAGATGATTATGGTGGCTGGGGCGAAGAAGGCTACCAAAACAGTCTTGAAGCGACTTACGGCGCTGTGGCTGCCGCTCCTACGGTCCCCGTTCCCGGGGCATTGCCATCCTCAGCACCTCCGGCCGCACCCGCTCCAGCCGCACCTGCACCCGCTCCAGCCGCACCTGCGCCCGCTCCAGCGGCACCAGCGCCAGCCGCGGTTGCAGCAGCCCCTCCAGTTCCTGCTGAAGGCCTACCAGAAGGCTGGACGATGGAACAATGGGAAATCTACGGTCAGATGTGGATGGAGCAAAACGGAAGGGCTTGATTCGGTTTTTCCTCCGTTGTTTCACAAGCGTAGGGTTCAAGACGGTCTTGACCTCCGCTGAGAATGCAAGGAGCGATTCATCATGTACGGAAACGGCCAAGCCCCCATCTTCATCCTCAAGGATGGCACCCAACGAACACGAGGGCGCAGCGCCCAATCAAACAACATCGCAGCGGCGAAAGCAGTGGCTGATGCCGTTCGCTCTACCCTCGGTCCAAAGGGCATGGACAAGATGCTCGTCGACTCTATGGGCGATGTTGTCATCACCAACGATGGTGCGACCATTCTCAAGGAAATGGACATCGACCACCCTGCGGCAAAGATGATCATCGAAGTGGCAAAAACCCAAGAGCAGCATTGCTACGACGGAACAACTTCTGCGGTGGTTCTTTCTGGCGAATTGCTCAAGCGCAGTGAAGATTTAATCGAACAAAATGTGCATCCAACCGTCATCTGCGAAGGGTTCCGCCTTGCTGCAGAAAAAGCAGTTGAACTGCTCGAAAATCACGGCATTGCAACGGACAATGACGATGCCGTCCTCACTGAAGTGGCAAAGACTGCCCTGACTGGGAAATCAGCTGGAGCTGTCAAGAGTTTCATGGCCGACATTTGCGTTCGTTCTGTCAACGCCGTTGGTGTGATTGAAGATGAAGAGCGAATCGTCGATTTGAGCGACATCAAAGTCGAAAAGCGACAAGGTGGCTCGATCAAAGATTCCACACTCATCGATGGAATCCTGCTCGACAAGGAGCGAGTTCATGCTGGTATGCCACGCAGCATCAGTGATGCCAAAATTGCCCTGGTCAACTCAGCTATTGAAGTGAAGAAAACCGAGGTTGATGCCAAAATCCAAATCACCGATCCAAGCCAACTCGCTCTGTTCTTGGAGGAAGAAGAGAATTACATTCGGGGCCTTGTTGAGAAAATCCAAGCAGCGGGTGCAACGGTTCTTGTGTGCCAGAAAGGCATCGATGAACTGGCTCAACATTACATGGCTAAGGCTGGAATTTTCGCAGTCCGACGTGCCAAGAAATCCGATATGGAGGCACTTTCCAAGGCCACCAGCGGTCGAATTGTCACCAATTTAGACGATCTTTCTTCTGACGATCTGGGTCATGCGGCTAAGGTCGAAGAACGAAAGATTGGAGAATCTGACATGACCTTCATCACGGGCTGCCCTGAAGCCAAATCTGTTTCAGTGTTGCTGCGCGGCGGTACAGAGCACGTGGTCGATGAAATTCGCCGTGCCTTCGATGACGCCGTAGGTGTTGTTTCTGTCGCATGGGAAGATGGTGCAGTCCTCACCGGTGGAGGCAGCGTTTTAGCAGCCCTTTCTCGTGACTTGCGTACCTACGCTGAAACCGTTGGTGGACGTGAGCAAATGGCCATTGAAGCCTTTGCTTCAGCGCTTGAAATCATTCCTCGTACCCTCGCTGAAAACGCAGGTCTTGATCCGGTTACAACCCTTATTGAATTGCGAAAGGCACATGCCGATGGGCACTCTCATGCAGGTATCAACGTCTACGAAGGTGGCGTTGTCGACATGAAAGCAGCAAACGTGGTTGAACCAATGCGAGTGGTTGAACAAGCGATTCAATCCGCAACAGAAACTGCCATTATGATCCTGCGCATTGACGACGTCATTTCGTCAAAGGGCGTTTCGATGGGCGATGACATGGGCGGCATGGGTGGCATGGGCGACTTCCAAATGTGAAGTTGAACCCAATTCATCCCGGGAATCTGTCGAGCAGTCACCTTCATTTGGCGCCGATATGGCCCTCATTTGTTGGCCAACTCTGATGCGAACAAGTGCGAACCTTGAAAGGCCCCTCCGTGGTGGGAAAGTTTGCTTACGACTGACGTGAGTAGGGGCGTTTTACATGACCATCGTGGCAAAGGTGTGGATTGACGAAGATTGCATCACCTGTGATGCTTGCCAGGACATTTGTCCTGAGGTGTTCGAGGTCAACGATGACACATCGAAAATTTTAGCCGCCGTTCGTACGGACGGCAAGTTCGATCGCAATGAAGGCGGGTCACTCATGGCCGGAACTCTTGGGGCAGAATATGGCGAAATGATCCTCGAAGCCGCGGAAGCCTGCCCGGTTGAAGTGATTAAATTCGAACTTGTAACCGACGGTGCCGAAGCTGCTGCAGAACCCGCACCGGCAGCAGAAGCCGCCGTGGAAGCCGCAGCACCAGCAGCCGCTGTTGCAACGGGCGGAAGCGAAGCATTCCAAGCGCTCATGGGCGGCGACCGCAGCCTTGCCATCTTCTTTGGATCACAAACAGGAAATGCTGCCGGTCTTGCAGACAAAACGGCCAAGCTTGCTGCAGACTATGGCCTGGTTCCAACCGTCTATGACATGGACGGCTTCGACGCAGCCAAACTCAGCACACACGCTCGAACCCTCATCATCACCTCCACTTGGGGTGAAGGGGAAATGCCGGACAACGCAGAAACCCTTTGGAACACAGTCAACAGCGCTAAACCCTCTCTTTCCAACGTCCATTTCAGCATCTGTGCAATTGGTGACACTTCATACGATGAATTCTGCAAAGCAGGAACTGACTGGGATGAAAAGTATGTCGAACTGGGAGCCACAAGGGTCCAAGAAATTCAGTTGTGCGATGTCGATTTCGACACCCCATGGTCGCAATGGGTGTCCAAAGCACTCCCAATCATTGCCTGTGTCGATGAATCTGGCACGCTTCAGGAAGTCTTGCTCGATGAAATGATCGAATATGGTGCGGGCACCTCTGATGAAATTGCTGACGGTGATTTCGCTCCAGGCGCCGTGCTCAAAGCGGACCTCTCGATCACACTCTCCCTGTTCCGATACTGCCCAGCAGCAAACGAGTCGGGATGGGATACCATCGCGTGTGCTGTTCCCGGTCATGCAACCGTCGAAGATCTTCTCACTGCGATTCAGCAAGATGTCGACGGAAGTTTTGCCTTCCGCCGTGGCAGCGGAAATGGCACCGCCACCAGCGGTGTGCGGGTCAACGGCCGAGTTGTGCTTGCTGACCTGGCAAACATCAGCGATTTGGTCGGGGAAGATGGTCAACTCAAGGTTGAGCCTCTTCCGGGCTATCCAGTCGTTCGTGATTTGGTGGTCGATTACTCAGGGTATGAAGCCAACCGCAGCGAAAGTAAACCGTGGCTCCGCGCAGATCCTCGAGAGGGTGCGACCCTTCTCAATGGCAGCCCGATGGGTACAATGGAGCCAGCAATGGCTTCAACCCTCCACGCCATGACCGACGTGACGTCCTACCAACTTCTCCATGCCATGTCGGACACCGTGCCGTTCGATGTGGATTACAAAGGTCCAGCGGTCTTGCTACAAAACTGGACACGAACGCTTGACCCTCGAACAGGTGAGGAGCAAAAAGCAGAAATGGCCAAGATGATCAATGGCGAAAATGGGATTTGGTCTGAAGCAGACATGGCTTCAATTGCCCGTTATGGTGCAGAAGGCCGAACAGCATCCAAAGCACTTAACGCCGCACGAAGCCACTTGTTGAACGTCAACAACTACACCGGGCCTCACGGGCGCCTCGTCAAGTGGTATGGCCGCAGTGTCAAATGGAGTGGCAACGTCAACGAGACCACTCTTTACCGACAAGTGCTCGGCCCGGTCGGTCTCTTGAGCAACATCTTCGATGGGGTATCGGCTCGTATGGTGCTCGGATTCACACGAACGGGTGCACCACCAATTCGCAGCCTCCAAGCTCTTTTACTCCCACCAGCAGGCGTGGGGAAGATCCCTAACATGATCAACAGCAAGGTTGAGGCTCATCACGAAGTGGTCAGTCTGTTCAATGAAATTGATCAGAGGTTCTGAGGTGTTCACATGGCTGTAAAAATCGCATATTATCCCGGAAACACCGCCCGAGCGGCATCTTCTGAAGTCGAGGATTGCATTCAACCATTGTGCAAAACATTGGGCATTCAACTGATTGAACTCCCAAAGGCATCCAGTGATGGTGGCAACATCATCAAACAGTCTTCACCTAAACTCCAGCACGCCCTTGTGGCTCGAAACTTGGCTTTGGCTGAAGCAAAGGGCGTGGATGTGCTCACCACATGCGCCACGAGTTACGGTATCATGTGCGATACGGTTGATGAATTCTCGGAAGACCTCGGTTTTGCCAACTCAATTAACAATCTCATCGCCCGAAGCACCGGTGTGGAATACAAGAGCGAGGCTCAACCGCGTCACCTCCTTCATTTTCTTGTTGAAGAAATAGGCCTTGACAAAATCCGAGACGCAGTGATCAATCCAATTCGTTTGAATGTTGCAGCCTACTATGGCCCAAACATGCAACGCCAAGGCGCAACCGCCGGTGACGATGCTTTCATGCCAACCTACCTTGAGCAACTTATTGTCGCTCTTGGTGGCGTTCCAGTGGACTATGATTCAAAGTGCCAAAGTGTTGGAGCGCCCGCCCTGCTCACGATCAACAAGCCTGTGATGAAGATGACAGCCGCCGTTTTGGCAGATGCAAAGAGCAGTGGTGCAGACTTGATGGTCAGTGCCTGCACAGTATCCCACTCAAATCTTGATTCTTATCAGTCAAAGGCCGCTAAAGTGAGTGGCAAAAACACTTCCATGCCAATCGTGCATCTTGCTGAACTCGTTGCTTTTGCGCTCGGCCATTTCCCTGACCGATTTGCGCAACTTCGAGTCCGTTCGCTTGTCATCGGTGGTTAATCTCAACCGCCGTGTAAGACCTCAAACACGGCCATTGCCGCAATGGGGCCAATATTCGGTGCCTCGGAAAGTTCTTCTTTTGTTGCATTGAACACGCCAGAAAGGTTGGAAAAAGATTCAATCAAAGCAGTTGCTTTAGTGGTGCCAATCCCGTTGATGGCAGAAAGGATGGCAATATACTCCTCTTTCGAATGGGCAGGCCATCGATTTGCAAGAGGAGTGGCCTCCGCTTCACCAAGTTCGATGGCCTTGATTTCTGCGGCAGCGGCAGAGGCGGCCCGTTCAACATCAGCCTCGTCGTCTCCTGATGACGCTCGTTTCATACATCTTGAGGCCCATCGCTCCATCACGTCATGTTCTCTTTTGCTCGCAGCGATCAAAAACCGGGCAGTTTCTTCAGCGTTTTTGGTCATCACCACTGGCAGGCCCAAATCAAGACTGATGTAGGCGAGGGCTCCATGGACTGCATCAGGGTGAACCGCTTGACCATGGACTTCACCTACTTCGATGAGTAAAAGTGGACGAAGTGCCGCTGCATTGAGGCGCCGGCATTGATGCAGAAGTCGTCCATCTGTGATGGAATTGACCAAATCTCGTGCTGTTTTTCGTTCGATTAAAACTCGGGCAGAAAGACGTATGTCGCCGGTGTTTAGGTGTTTGAATCCAATTGAGGCACCCATGCTTTTCAAGTAAGGTCCGAGGGTTGATTTTGCTTCCCTGTGATCAAGAATAATTCCAGCTCCCGTCTCTTCTTGCATTGAGTCAATGGTTGCTGAGGCAGCGGCTGCGACCAATTGCTCCCGCTCCCTGTGGGCTCTCCCGTCAAGAATAGGTAGATCCCTGGCGGATTTGGAAGGGCTTTGCCCGGACTCCAATGATGATTCATTTGGTTTTGTAGGCGGCGACATAAACTGGTCAAGACCCATTTGTTGACGTGGGCGCTGGTCCACTGGTTTCAGCACTGCTGCAGGCCTCTTTGAGCCTCCAGAGGTTTGTTCTATAGTTTTTTTATCGGCGCTTGATTCGTTCTCTTCAGGTGTCAATCGAGTGGTTTCGGCCTCGATGAATTCATTTGGGCCGACCACAGTTTCATCCTCTTTAATCGAAAATGCTTCCAAGACATCTTTTGGAGGAGGTGGTCTGCGAGGAAGACGACCTCGATCTTTGATGCGTTGGAGCAGCGTATACATACGTGCTTCTCGCCGTTCTGCTGCGGTATTGACAAATTCGTCGCGTGTGTCTGCTGCGATCAGGGTATGGACGCTCCCATCTCGCTGCCTTGCGGTTCGTCCACGCCGCTGAATGGCTCGAATCGCACTTGCTACGGGCTCGTAAAGAATCACCAGATCAGCCGCAGGCACATCGAGACCTTCCTCACCCACGGAGGTAGCAACCAGGACATTGAGGTCACCTTCGCGAAATCTATTGAGTTGGGCGAGCTGTTGTTTCTGCGTCATACCTTTTCGTTTTCCTTTGCCAGATTGGCCAATGAACTTGTCTACCGCAACGCCTTCAATCGAGTTCAATCGTTCCACTAAGTGGTCGACAGTGTCCCTGTATTCGGTGAAAATCAAGACCTTGCTTTCCGGGTTCTTTTCTCTTTGAATGGCAACGAGGTTCTGGACATAGTTCGGTTTTGGGTGCAATTCATCTTGAAGTTTCATTGCATTACGAAATTCGTGGATCGCAGGGAGGGCGAGGAAACGATTGGTTGATCTCTCACCGCTCCGACCATCCTCTTCTGCACGCTGAAGGAATAATTCGGCCGATTTGGTTCCTTGCGTTCTCAACAAGTCCATCAGCAAATGAGTTCGCCGTAGGTCACTGATCCTTCGCGCTGCATCGTAGCCTCGCCTGTCTCGCCTTTGAATGGCCATACTTGCTCGCCGCTGTGCTTCTTCAATCAGTTTTGAAGACAGGTGCCCAGTTGGAGCGAGAAAGCCCAGACGCCGAAGGTGCTCGGCTTCCTGGTTTTGCTGTTCTTGCAATGGCTCAATCAGGGCTTGAAGCTGGTCGGGAAGTGGGAGTCGGTGAGGGACAACATCCAATTTGACAGTGTATGGTTTGAGCAGAGGATCGCTCTTCTTTGACACATCCAGTCGTTCGATACCCAGGCGCCTTGCCACTTCCAAGATGTTGGCTTCACTTGACCCGGGGCTTGCTGTGGCGCCTAGCACGAGCGCTTCGGGGTTTGCGTTGAGGTAGAGGTCGCCGACCTGTGCATAGGCATGATTACCGGTGCTGTGGTGTGCCTCATCAACGATCAACAGGCCAACATCCCTTAGATCGATTGTTCCAGTGCTGGCGTCGTTTCGAATGACCTGAGGCGTTGCCATGATGACCATGCCTTGATTCCAAAGCGGTGGTCGTTTTGCCGGAGCGACTTCTCCCGTGTAACTGATGATGCTCTGTGCATCAAGTGCCAACATTTCTGTGGCCATGCGTCGTTGTTGATCGACCAATCCAGTCGTGGGGGCAATCAGCAATACTTTTCCTCGTTCAAGCCTGAGTGATTCAGCCATCGCCATCCATTCAACAGCTGTCTTCCCAAATCCAGTTGGCATCACCATGAGCGTCGATGATGTGAGTGCGGAACGCAAGGCCCGCATTTGGTAGGCTCGTGCCTCGACGCCATCCTTGAGAAAGGGATGAACAACCGTGGCCATGCCTTTCCCATTTCGTCGAGGGTTCTAAAGCATACTGAACTCAACGATTCAAACCCTCTTTGATGTTAGAAACGAGATGTTTTTGGGATTTTATGAACAAATCTCACGTTGTTATGCACTTTTTCGGCACCAAACCCTCCTTTGTCGCCGAAAGGTTTCAAGACCTCCTACAACAGTAGCGATTCACGCAACGGCTCGGCTGTTGCAAACCGAACCACTCATATACGGGAGGTAAGTCGGAGGGGTGCTCAAAGGTGAGCAGCCAGACACACTGGGCCATCCCCCGAGGACCCCAATAGTCTCGTTTCCCGCTCGTGGAAATGGGGCGCAGTGTCACGGCTTCTCCCAACCTGAGAGCCCTCGTACGCCCCTCTACGGTGGGGCCAATGCGCTGTAAAAACACTGGAGGAATCCGACATGGCGAAGAAAAGTCACCCACGACGAGGATC
>DAFX01000002.1:527-12555 GCA_002495535.1 Euryarchaeota archaeon UBA433 | reverse complement strand
TGAGTGCTGGAGCAGTTCTCTGCCTTGCAGGGGTCGCTTTTTTGGTGTTTTATGTCGGCCGGATCGACCCGCCACTGGAACTCCATGCCACTAAAGAAAACCCAACCTTCGATGCGGTGCTGCTTCCAGATGAGCCGGGCTCATAGTCCGTCAGAATCAGGCCCCAGAACACATCACGTCGAACACCACGTGCATTACCCCGGGTGAAAACGATTTGACGCGCTCGATGTGCTCGACCGTAACCCTCCAGTCTCGCCCCTCTTCTCGTGCATATCTTTGCAATAGTTCTTGAGTTTCCATCGATAAAGCATCAATTTCTTTTTTGTTGATGTTCATATGAATGTGAAGCCACCCACCCGAGGGTTTCAAGCAACGGATTGCGTGAACCCAGACTGCTTCTGAAGATGGTAATAACCCCAGGTGACAGCGGTCGGCGATGCCTTTCAAATCTTGTAATGTGGTCTGATTGTTCCCCGCATGGACGGTAAGTTTGTGTTCAACTCCATTTGCCATTGCCGCCCATGTGAGCCCCTCGATTGAGGCTGGATTCATCTCACAAGCGTGGACATGCTCGGCCCCACTTCGGACAAGCATTGGCAGCGTGTAATAGCCTGCTCCAGCATAGGCGTCGACGACAGTTTCGCCTTTCATGGAAAGGCCTCCAATACGATGGCGTTCGGTGATGTTTCCCGACGAGAACATGACTTTCTTTGCATCAAAACCGAAGTGGACACCGTAATCGGTGAACTCAACCCAAGTCGAGGTGCCGTGAAGGAGTTCCAATTGGGGCGTGCGCATGTCATTGTTGGCGATGTGATCTTGGCGAGCAAGGCGCAGTCCACCGAGTGCGGAGGCCACCTGCGACCACAAGCCTACGGTTTGTTCAGGGGGCACGCGCTCAAGCATGGCGCACCACTTTGGGTCGGTAAACGCCTCAGACGAGAGCACCACCAAATCCCCCAATCGTTCCCACTTCGACGGTAAACGTTCGAGTAAATCACCATCATACTGGAAGGGTTGAAAGGCCAGCCATTGTGAAACGGCATGCCTCAATTTTTGATGTGGATTGACAGAAAGGCCAGCCGGTTCGACGGTGGTGATTCCATGTTCGAAAGGGTGAGGGAAACATGATTCCAAGCGTTGAATTTGATCTTCATCCAATGGTGAGGTGTGCTGGCATACAAAACCAACCATGTCGCGATTTTTCTTTTGGGAGGTGCTGAGTGGTTCCAACCATTTGAGAGCTTTGAGTGCCGCATGCAGTTCCGATGCCTCCTCTTTTGAAGCCCAAATGACGACCCCCGGACGACTCTTGGTACCGAGAGCATCCATGGTGTGAACGGGGGGGGGAACCCCTATGAATGTCGCGTGATAAGCCCGGGCCATGAGCGAAATGCGACGCTGGTCCAACGTTCGACAGCAGACCCTTGCTCACGTGTTGATTGGGCTGATGACGCTGTCTGTGTTTGCACCTTTTGCGGCCGGTGCTGGCATGACTTCATGCGATAAGGACCCCGGTCCAGCGGTAGATGGAATCTGTGATACCTATGCAGATTCCGACGACGGCACCCCCAATTTCCAAGATTGGGTTGAAGGCACCTACGACTTTTCCCTGCTTGGAACCGAAGCGATCTCTTTGGAATTGACTTGGGCGATACGAGAATTTGATCGTGAGGCGCTTGGTTTGTCAAACGCCTTCATCAGCGCTTCGCTGGCCAACGATGGTCTTGACGAAGACGATGGAGCGCCAGCAGATTTAATTCGCAACTTCTTCGATCAAGAATCAGAAGGTGCAGGCTCTCCAACGGTTGGAGAGAAACTGAAAATGGAGATCAGCAATGCGATTGAAGATTCCCTTGAATCAAGTTTTGGCGATGTTTCGGTATCCACTGATTACACCAATCAATTCGTCCAAGCGGGCAGCACAACCGCTTGTTCAACCGATCCATCTTCAGACGCTCAGGAGGAGGGCGCCTCTCAAGATAACGTGTTTGAACCGCCGATTTGCATCTCCACCTCAGCAACAATTCAACTGGATCAATCCACCTTCAACCTGCTTCCAAACCCCGACCTTGACCTCGAACGAGCCTATCAAGGCCTTCTTGTCATGGGTGCCGAGATCACATCATCCTTCGATTTCGTAGCTCTTCCAGGGCACCTTTCAACCTACACGGTCAACCCCCCAAGTTATGCAACAATCGACTCAGTGGATGGGCTTGGTAGCCTTGTTGCTTCAGGAGGTGCATCCCCGTACAACTCTGGAATGTGGACCCTCGATCACCGCTCTGCTGTCGCGGGGGACCCCGATTTGTCGCAAGGTGTTGAATTGACCCTTATGCACCGCAATCGAAGCGACACCACAACGGTAGAAATTGCAAACGGCTCGAAAGCCCTAGATTTGCATATTGTCCTTGATCTCGAAGATGAATCTGCAGCGACGCTTGGCTTCACTGCCGGCATTCAGTACCTCGATGCAGCGACGTTGGAAGACTGGGGTGTTTCACTGATGGACGTTGCTGAAAAAGCAACGGTTCCAGTCGTCACAGCCGACGGTATCCGCCTGGCCTACCACAACGGTCTGGTCGACCTCTCAAACTTCACCTCGCAGTTCCCTGTTGACATCATCGCCGAGGGCGTCTCCTCCACAGTTGCGGGCATTGAAACCATCGAAATGAGTGAGATGTCATGGGTTTCAACAACCAATGGCTTTGGCACCATGCCCTCGGGTGGGCTGAATTACACGCACACCACTGGATGCTCAGAATTGGTTCCAGGTGGCGTAGATCTTCACTTCTGTGTCGAGGGCGCCGAGGCTATGGCTGCGTCCCATCCAGTGTACTTGCAAACCATGAGTGCTCCGTTCTCAATGCGGTTGATTGACATCCTCGCTGAAAACAATGGCAACGAAGAAATCGCAACGCTGATCGATGTGATCACCGAAGAGGACTTCGAAAGGGTGCTCAACGCCGGTCTGACCCTCGAAACGGTGCTCGACAGCAGTTACCTTTCCGCCATCGTCCCTGCAAACCTTCCTCCCTCCGAATTGACTTTGGAAATCATTCTTCCTTCATGGGTGAAAACAGCCGAAGGAAACGACCGCTTGATCCTCAAAAACACCCTTTCGGGCGATGATACAAACTCTATTTCTTTCGCTGGAACCAATCCATACGATTGGCGCCACGCCGTTCGGGATGATTTCGGTAATGTCAAATGCCCAAGCACCAACAAAACGTGTGTCACCAGCGCAGTGGAAATGGACGCAATGTCGTTCAATTTGAACGAATGGACTCAATCTGTTGAATTTGAATTTGCCTTGGATGCAGATGTCTCTGTGCACCGAATTGGTATTCCTGAGTCCTTCTTGGAAGACCTCGATACCGGTGAGCACAGCGTTTCGATGCAGGCACTCCCTTCGGATCTTATCCGTCTTGGTCTTGACATTGCAAGCAGAGTTGACGAACCGTTGAATAGGACTTACAATCTTAGTGAAATCTTCAGTTCCTTCTGCCCCGATTACAGCATATGCAATGAGACATTGACCTTCGAATTCACTGCAGAAGGACTGATGGAATTTGTGAAGAGGGTTGGGGAATTGTTCACCCAGTTTATCCACGAAGCAGCGAAGGAATTGAAAAATTCAGAAGACATTAATTTCAAAGAAATCGACATCAGTGATTTCATCGTAAAAACCCGTCTGAAAGGCGTTGGAGCGCCTGATTTAGTGGTCAGCGATGAGGAACCTCTCAGCCTTACTCTTGAGATCCCAAAGGTCGAATTTGAACTCAAACTCGGAGGAGACTTTGGAAAAATTATGGAAGGGAATACTTCTGGAATTCAGTTGAGTCTGGTGACGAGCACCATCCGTTCAGTCTTCATTGAACCAATGGCGATGATGATGCAGGGGATCACTGGAATGCTGACCAATCACGCCTTCGGTTGGGATGGAGTCACGCTTCCAGACGCTCAAAACCCCGATATGGAATTCTCGCTTCCATTAAATTTTGACAGCACAGTCAATGAGCAATTCGAATTATCTGTCAACGGCCCCCTCACCATTCTCATGCCGAGTGGCATCACGCTGAAGAACCTCGAATCGTCTCAAGGTAACATTGAGTCCAACATGATTGATGGTCGGCAAGAAATCATCTACACCATGCCTGCAGGTGACGTCGACGATACGATTTCATTCCAGTTGCACCTGTCATGGTTGTATTTCCTCGTTCAATTTTGGAAGTACCCAGCAATTGTTCTGATCCTTCTGCTGCTCTTTGTACGTCGTCGCAGAAAGTTGCGAAAGAAGCGTCGAGGGCGTAGGGCAAACGCCGCAATAACTGAGAAAGCGAAGATCAGCAATGCAGAGTTTGCAGACCTTTCTGGCTTCACCAGCGAGGCGCTTGAGAGCGACCTTGAAGAACTGAGGGACTACAACAACACTCAACCCCCACCTGCTCCTCCATCGATTGAATCTTTGCTTTCGGAGCCCTATGAATTGGCTCAGGACCCGTTAGGGGAAACAGGCGACGACCTGTTTGACTGATCAAGAGTGAAGCGCTTCGTAAATGCGATTAGCCAGAGCAGGACCGATACCAGGTACGGTCATCAGGTTGTCCGCAGAAGCGTGTTGAATGCCCTGCCGTCCTCCAAAATGCCGGAGTAAATTTTGCATTTTTTTAGCACCCAACCCCTCGACTTGTTCAAGCGGATCCGCCATTCTGCTTCGCCCTCTTCGCTTTCTGTGGAAGGTGTTGACAAAGCGGTGTGCCTCATCTCTAGCGTGCACCATGACCCGCCCCTTTCGATCGAGGATCAGTGGTTCATGCCCGTTTCGGTGAACGGTCTCTTCCCTTTTGGCCAACGCTGCCAATTCAAATTCACCAAGAACTTCGTGTTCCTTGAGCAAGGCAGTTATGGTTGACAAATGCGTTTCTCCACCGTCGATCAGCAACAAATCTGGCCACGTGTCTTGTCGCTTTAGCCACCGTTCAACAACTTCCCTCATCATTCTCAAATCATCCATTGCGTCAGTTTTGACAGTATAAGTTCGATATTCTTTTTTTGCAGGTCTGCCATTTCTCAATGTCACACTCGCCCCTACTCGCTCATCTCCGAGCAATTGCGCCATGTCAAAACAGACGATGTGATTGAGTTGTTCCATGCCCAATAAGGCCGCCCCTTCGTTCGCAGCGCGCTGTTCAAGCGACCCGCTTGTTGCGTTGGCCAACCTTGTCATTTGGATGTCAGCATTTTGTCGAGCGAGGGTCAACAGCGTCACTAAATCGCCTCGTAGTGGGGTTCGGACCTCGACTTTTGCATCCCGGCGAGTGCACAGCCATTCCTCAACCCCATCGAGCAATGGTGTTGGGGTCAACAACAACCGAGGAGGGCGGCGGTTTGCATAGTGCTCAGCAACAAATTGGGCCACAGTTTCCCCAAGATCGCCTCGATGGACCATAGGCCACACCTCTTGCCCCTTGACGACGCCTTGGTCGGCATGCATCACCACAACTGCGGCCATTTCTCCTCGAGCTGCGATGCCTATGGCGTCACAATCTCGGTAGACTTTGCTTGAAACAACATGTTGGCCTGTGGTTGCGCGTACGGCACGAATGGTGTCGCGATGGGCTGCTGCTTGCTCGAATTCCATGTTTTCACTTGCTTGGTCCATATGGACTGCAAGTTCTTCTAGCAGTGCAGCAGCATCGCCGTTGAGCACCCTTCTTGCGGTGTTGACTCGTTCATCATATCCAGTGGCATCGATACAAGGGCCTGCGCACAATCCAATGTGCATGGACAAACAGCCTTGTGGAAGGAGTTCCTTGCAATCACGGATGCCAAACTGCCTCCGCAACAACTGCATGACCTGTTTCGCAGCGCTTGCATTCGGAAACGGACCCCATCTCAAACTGTCCTTTGGAGGGTGCCTGGTGTACATAATCCGCGGAATTTCTTCTTTAGTTAACACGAGGTAAGGGTAGGACTTGTCGTCCTTTAACATCGAGTTGTAACGTGGTTTATGCTGTCGAATCAATTGCCGTTCGAGGATCAGTGCCTCTTCAGGAGAATTGGTGACAATGCATTCCACATCATCTGAACGCTTCACCAGTTCTGGAATCATTTGACGGTCGGGGGTGGTGGCGAAATAGGAACGAATTCGTTCGTTCAATTTGGTTGCCTTGCCAACATAAAGCACTCGTCCTTGACTGGTTTTGAACAAGTACACCCCTGGTCGCTTGGGGAAATCCACCGAAGCGAGGGTGACAGGCATGCCCTTTGCTCGATGCCGTCCCAAAAAAAGGAACCCCTTGTGCAATCAACAATGATGCAAGAAAAGCGGTGGTTAGAAAGGAGCGCCATCATGCGATAAGGTATGGTTGGAAGCATCACTGCTCCTCAAGAGCGTATTTTGCGCTGGCTGGGTGGCTACTCAGCAACCATGGAAAAGGCATGGGATGTGACTCGCCACCTTTCCTTACCAGGCATCAGTGAAGCGTTAGGTGTTGTCCGCAGTGCTCTCAATGCCCCTCTGAATAGCCTCGAAAGTGACGGGCTCGTGTTCAAACGCAAAGCTCACGTGATCGGTGGTGGTTCAAGGCGCAGGCATGTCTACCACATCACAGAGAAAGGTCGGAAAACTCTCGAGGAGCTTGGTGATATCAAAAAGCCCAAAAAAACCACCCGTGGCAAAGCGTTTGGAGCCTTGCCGTTTTTGGGAGAAGTGCACGGCCGGCACCATTTCGCTGCTCAAGTCATTGAAGAAATCAAAAATCAGCACTGTATGATCTTGAGTGGCCTTCCCGGGATTGGGAAAACCACCGTTGGGGGCCTCATCAGCGAACAACTGCTTGAGTCTGGTACCTCCGTTCGTTGGGCTGAAGTTGGTGAATTCACTGATTTACACCACCTCTGTGAACAATGGGGTTTTGCTGGTCCTTTGCCAAAAAACAATCAGGCACTCGCAGATTATGCTGCTCTAAAGTGCAAAGGTGATGTGTTGGTCATCGACGATGCACACCTCATCCCCGAACGGCATATTGCGGCTATCCGTTCGTTTTGTCAACACCTCGACCAAGAGGAAGCAGCCCATATGTTGCTGATCGGGCGAGAACCTCTCTCGTTCCCAGAAATGCTGCCAAGGATTGCCGTGCCTTCCCTTGATGTCAAAGACGCAGCCCTCTTGCTTGGTGATTCAATGAAGGAGGCCGAGAGGTTGCACATTGCAGAGAGCCTGGGCGGGCATCCACTTGCCATTTTACTGCACGAAGAAGGTACTCCACTTCCCGAAGCAGGTGCAGATGTCCAATCCTATGTCGAAAATGTGGTCCTTTCCACCCTCGACAATTCGACGCGTATCGGACTTGATCACATCGTGATGGTTCCAATGCCAATCGAAGCGAACAAGGCGTTCGATGCCGATGTTGTTGGAACCCTTGACGACTATGCGTTTTTGCGATGGACCGCGAACCTCGAGAAAATGGAAATTCAACACTTGGTTCGTAATGTGCGCCGCTCAGCCCTCGACGACGACACGAAGCGTCATTTGCATCGCGCGGCGGTTGAACATTGGGAATGCTTTGCAGAAACTGCTGAAGATCAAGTGATTTTGCTTTACCATCGAATTGCAAGCATGGATGAGGGCATTGACACCCAACTCGATGCGGAGATGGAACGCTTGCTTGAGACACATTCAGGAGCCTTTTCGGTGCTCCTTGAACAAGCGATCAAAGTCTCTTCAATGCCCTCCCATCTCCATTACTTAGCGGGAAAGGTGGCCATTGAAAGATGCGAACCAGACCATGTCCGCCGTCATTTGGACAGCGTCGAAGATGAAGCAGAATCTCGTCATTTGGCGCTCGGATTGGCGATGTTAGAAGGGCGAATTCAAGACGCTGACAAAATCATCGATGCCGGGCTTGCCTCGGGCAATCAAAAAGATGCCAACCGCATGGCACTTGCTGCAGCGTCCAGGCGACTGGACGATTGCGTGTTTGGGCAAACAGATCCGGAACTTGCCACCACGGTCAAGGAGTATCTGTCAAACGTGGTGATCCCAGAGAACAATCCCGAAGAACGCTCTGTGACACTGGTCGCTATGTCCATGATTCAACACGCTCTTGCCTTGCGCGAATTGGAATTTGAAAAAGCAGCTCGCTTAAGGGCCTCTCTCGCCGGTATCGGCGGTTTGACCGAACCTTTGTTGCAGGCTATGGCTGCAAAAGCCAGCATGCTTCAAGCCACGACGGAACAAGAATTCAGTGCCAGCATCAGCGCGATTCAAGAAGCGATTGAACAACAAAGCAACCCCATCCGAGCGGATGCACTCCGTCTGTCCTTAGTGGAGCATACTGCCGAACGAGACACCATCAAAGCCACAGAAATTTTTGCGAGCATAGCGGAACCCAAAACCTCCACCTCAAGCGCTACCCTGCACCGACTTCACGCCCGCTGGTGGACTTGCAAAGCGAAACTCCATCCTAAAATGCGTCGAATCGCATTGCGAGAGGCCATAACTCAACACCGTTCAGCAGGGTGCCCACGTGCGGCAAAGGCGCTGGAAACTCAACTTCACACCTTATTGTGATCAGAGTTCAGCACCGATCAAGGTCTTGGTATCAGCAATGCCCTCAATGACTCGAATTTCTTCGACAATGCAGCGCGTCAAGGTGTATTCATCATCGGCCTGAACCCGTGCGATCAAATCGTACTCACCGAATAACATCCACCGATCTGTGACAAATTCAATGCCATCGAGTGCCGCTCGGACATCGTGCTCTCGTCCCGGTTGGGTGGTGATCAATACAAATCCAATAGCCATGTGTTCACCTCAGTATTCAACCGCAATCAGCGTTTGTGTTTCTTTAACACCTGATATTTGTCGAAATTCTCTCATTAGCATTGATGTCAACGCTGCAGCGTTTTCTGAACTCACCCTAACAAGGAGATCAAATTCACCATAAAGGGCATGAACTTCAGCAATCGCCTGATGCCCGGACAGGGCGAGATAGACTTCTCGCTCATGAGATGGCAACGTTTTGAACAGGACAAACGCCTCAGGCATAAACCGTCCAAAGCCAGACCAGCCTTATTGGTTGCGAACTAAAATCACGCCCTGCTCAAACAGCAATGGCGTCCATGAAGCCGAATCCTTGAAGTGCGATTGCATGGACCTGCAAGTATGAGTGACTTGTTGAATCGTCATTGGTCAGCTTTGATGCTCGTAGGTTTGCTCCTTTGTATGCCATTTGCAACCATGGCCCCCGCAGCATCCGAACCATTCGAAGGAGAACCAAATCAGGCGAAAACGACTTCTGCGCGTGCTCAAACGACATGGTCTGGAACCGTCACTGTCACTTCTTCATACACTGTTGCTGTGTTCGATGAACTCATCGTCAGCGCTTGCACTCAAATCGAAATGGGTGCCGGTGCACGAATATATGTTGAAGGACGCATCACGGTTGAAGGCACGGGAATTTGCCCCGTCGTGATGTATTCCTTTGCTTCTTCCGACCATGAAGGACTTCAATTCAACAGCAGTTCAAATTCGAGAGGTTCGGTTGTTGACAACCTGACCATTGAGGACGGCATCTATGGTGTTACTGTCTTTGGAAGCAACCCCTCCTTTTCCAACCTCACCATCATCAATCCTGATCGAGTTGGTATCGATTTGTTTAACAGCGCTTCACCCGTGATTCGAGACCTCTACATCGACCAAGCCGGCCGCATGGTACCGTTCCAAAACGATTGGCGCTACGGACTTGGCCTTTCAATTGGTGCGGGATCAACCCCAATCCTCGATAGAGCTTACTTCACCGATCATCTTACCCGTGCCATCAACATCTGGGGTGGTTCAGGTGGCCTGTTACGTAACATTGTCATGGACAACATTAGCGGTTCCACTTGGGCCATGGCAGCAGGAGTTTGGGTCGAGGACAGTCAACCTCTGCTCACCAACCTCACCATCGACAAATCCGATAACGGAATCGTGATCCGCCATGCAGATGACAGCGGCTATACCCGTGCGGTTGTCAAGGACACTACCGTGTCCAATTCCATGTACAGGGGTGTCTATGTCGACAAGTTGAACCACTCCAATTACACCAATTATGAAACCGCGGATTTCACCAACCTCACGGTTCGAGGCACCGGTGGAACAGGAGCCACAACCTCGAACATCGGCTTTGCAGCCATCGATGTCAACGCCACGGGGGCATGGTTCGAAAACACCCTGGTTGAATCCTCGACCACAGTCGGTGTCCGACTTTATTTTGTTGACAGTTCCACCACCTTCCGAAACCTCACGGTTCTTGATTCGGGGGATCCCGGCCAAGGACCTCATGAGTCAGGAGTGGCCGTCCGCTCTTCCTACTTCGCCCCTCACTTCGACGGGTTAACGGTTTCCGGTTCAGTTGGCCCGGGCGTTTCTTCAACCTCTGGAGGTGCTATGCAGGGCAGCGATTGGCACCTTCATAACAACACCAAGGATGGATTGTTTATCGATAAGGCAACGGTGATTGTCGACGGGCTCAATCTCTCGGACAACGGTCAATCTGGCGCTCACGTCTATGATGCACGCTATGTGACGTTCTCGAACCTGACAGCAACAAATAACGGTGGTGACCCCGCAACGTCTTCACTTGGGGATCGTGCAGGTTTATTCTATGAAAAATCCAACGATATCGAATCTTCTTCGGGCGATGTCACCTGTCGCAGCTGCACCGTAACAGGGTCTCAGGGCTCAGGTATCTATGCAATGAATTCTGTTGACCTATGGCTGTATGATTTGAATTTACACGACAACGACCCGTCACAACCAGCCTTGTTGATTGACAACCAAGGCTTAACGCTCGGTCAACAAGGTGGACGGGCTAATGTAATTGGAGCGACCATTGCCGCTGAGGGCCCAACCGTTCCAGCAGTCTCCCTGGTTGGGGCGGCAGCAAATTTGGATTCACTCACCATGTCTGGAAACCACAGTGGCATAGAATGGAACGCCGATAACAATGGAAACTATCCCTCCAGCCTCAGCAGAACTGAGTTGTCTGGTGCCAATACCTGTTTGACCCTTATTGACCATGTTGCTCTTTCGGGGTACGGTAACACCCTCTCCGCCCAGTGCACTGGAACCATTCTTTTGCAAAACAGCCAAGTCAATTGGTCTTCGCTCACCGACGCCACTGGAACCCATGCTCTGCAGCTTGACAGCACTTCCACTCTCCACTTGCATCAGCCCTCAGGGGTGGACTTGAGCCTCGCAACAGTCTCTTCAGGAGCCCATATTGATGTTGCCTGGGACATCACAGTTTGGGTCGTGAACACAGTCAACAACGGTATACCAAACGCCAACGTCAACGCCAACTTTACAGCATTTGAACCCTCCTTGCAGGAAACGACCAACGATCTTGGCTACGTTGAATTGCCAAATTTCGTGGGCCAACGCTGGACCAACACCGGGGCATCGAGCCACAACACGGTCGAGATTGACTGTGGCTACGACAGCGTTTCGAACACCACCAGCGTAGTCCTCGATCAAGACCGATTCATCAATTGCGTCCTCCCGCTGGAGAATCAACCTCCATTCGTCATTTGGGACTCACCGTTGGACAGCATGGTCTACCCTTCCCAAGGCGCCGTTCTGTTCAACGCCTCTCACTCTTGGGATTTGGACAACGATCCTCTTGTGTGGGCATGGACCAGTGACCTCGATGGCAACATCGAAGATTCCTGCCTCGTAAGTTGGGATGGCCCAAATAGCCCGGCTGACGGCGTACCGTTCACGGCTAACATCAACGACAATTGGTCCTGTGAACTGTCCGATGGCATCCATATCATCACAATGAGCGTTTGCGATGATGCTGCGCATTGCGTTGCTGAGCAGAGAGTCATAGAACTGATCAATCAAGCACCAATCATTGTGCTCGATGTTGAACCGACCCTCTCGCCTTGGTCTGAATTAATCATTCCACGAACACAACATGTCATGTTCAACCTTTCAAGCACCTATGATCTTGAGAACGATCCACTGGTGTGTTGG
>DAFX01000002.1:0-138 GCA_002495535.1 Euryarchaeota archaeon UBA433 | reverse complement strand
TGGATGAACCTCACCATGGAGGAAAGCGTTCCATCAACGTTTGAGGTCGTGATTTACGCCTTTGACAACATCAACCCCCCCACCGAGTACCGAATTCCTGTTGAACTGTACAATGAGGTTCCAGAACCCGTATTTGAA
>DAFX01000084.1 GCA_002495535.1 Euryarchaeota archaeon UBA433 | reverse complement strand
TCAAATCCCTCTGCTCCCACCTTTTGTTGCTAAACATCGCTCAGCGTAGCGTTTTTTGCAAAATCCTCAATCCAATATCTTGATGATAGATGGACGGTCCCCAAGGCATGAGGGAAACGTATGCGTCGCATCATTGCATTCATCATGTTCGCTTTGTTGATGGGCCCGGTCACTGGCTCACTGACCATTCACCATAGCGAAGATCGCTCAGCTTGGAACTCAAATGACGCCAAAGGGCTCATTTGGATGCCAATCGATTCGGTCACAGAGGTTCCATCTCAGGCTGAACCACAATGGCTCGAAGACATCAAACCATGGTGGCAACGCACCGTATTGGATCAAGATCGTAACGGAATCCATGACAGCATTCAATCCGTGGTCGGTCCAACAGGAATTGGCCTTTCCTATTCTGTGCCCGTTGAAGAGGCTCATCTTTCTGCTCTCGAAGGCATGAATCTCTCAGTTGTCGATGTGATTGAATCGGTGAATGCAGTCCTCTTGGGACAAATCGACGCCAATCTTGCACCGCAACTTGCCACACTCGAAGATGTGGTGATGGTTGAACACTACGGGGCCGTTGTGTTCTATGGTGACGTGCAAACCCCCGCTGTCAAAGCAAGCAATTCTTCCATCTACCCAAAGGGTGCTTGGGATTTGGGTGTCAGTGGAGCGGGGATCAACGTCGCGATGGTTGACACTGGTGTGGATAACGAACATCCAGGGCTGAATGAGAAGTTTGTTGCTGGCTATGACGCTGTATGCTACCTTTCAGTTACTGACCCAACCTGCCTGTTCACCAACCGCGAGACAGACGGTACCTTCGACCCAGATGATGGCAATCAACACGGCACGGCATGCATGGGCATGGCAGCGGCAACTGGAATTGATGCCAATGGTGAGCAAACTGAATTTTATGGCTCGGCCCCGGATGCTGCTCTGGTCGATGTTCGAATCGGAACAGATGCAGGCGCTGGACCGTTTGAAAATTACATTCTGGAGCAGGAATTCTATGAATCAGCCATGAATGGTTTGCAGTGGATCATCGATAACAAAGACACGGCTTGGCAAGGTGCCAATGAATCCAACTACGGTATTGACATTATTTCTCTCTCTTGGGGGATCACCTCTCATGAAGGCGGAGGCTCCGACGGGGAAGACATGCACAGCCGAATCCTGAACGAAGCAATGGAGGCCGGTATTGTGGTGAGTGTTGCTGCGGGTAATGACGGACCAGATAACGATGGCCTATCGGGTATGGGGTCTTCGAACTTAGCGATTACCGTCGGTGCGACAGATGACATCAACACTGTTGACAGGGAAGACGACACGGTCGCATCTTATTCTTCACGGGGGCCACGTCGGGACAACGCTGACGGAAACCCGCTTAACGAACTAAAGCCCGAAATTTCAGCACCCGGTACCAACATCATTCAAGCTGAAGGATGCGTAACTTCAGGAAGTTGCGTCAATTTCATCGGTGGCGACGCATCTCAGAATGGGTACACCGGGCGAGGCTCAGGAACTTCCTACGCCACACCTTCGGTCACAGGTATCATCGCTTTGATGCTTGAAGCCAATCCAAACCTCTCCCCACTTGAGGTCAAAGAAATTCTCAAAATCACGGCAGAGCGACGCGGTGAACCAAGCCAACCAGACGTCGATCCATTTTGGAATCGAGATTTCGGTTGGGGCATGGCTGACGCTTTGGCTGCCACTGAACTTTCGTTCTACCTGCACGACAATGATTTGACCGGTCTCATCGATGTTGGAACTCAAGTTCATTTGCTCGATCAAATGCTTGATGAAGACTCTGGATTGTACGTTTTGAGCGGTGAAGCATGGGGTCAAAGTGGTTCTGTTGGTGCGGTTGAATTCCGTATCAACGATGGGTCTTGGCAGAGCGCATCCTTCAACGAATCAAGCGGGGAAATCGGCGCTCTTGAACGGTTCACATGGACCGTTGGACTTGATCTTGGAGCCATGCAAGCCGGTAACAACACCGTCGAAATTCGTGGTCTCAACGCCGATGGTGTTCAATCACTGCCTGTCTTCGCCACCGTTCAAGGAACAGGTGATGCACTCGACGGTACCGCATTTGGTTGGACTTCCATGCAGTATGTGGCGCTGGCAGGTGTTCTGGTGATTCTATGCGTGATTGGAATCGCTCGCTCAGCTCGAATTGATCCACCCCTTTCCATTGTCTCCAGCGACTCAAACGACTCCATAGACGCTGTTTTGGCAGCCGATGCAGATTTAGCGTCCGTCGTCGATGCTGAACTTGTTGAGGACGAGAAGAAGTATTCAGACACTCGGACTTGACCCTCAAGGTGTGGCTTGCAGCGAGGCCTTTCACCCTCGCCTTCAAAAGTCAAGCAGACAACGCCAAGCCATGGGCGACTTCAGTGACCGTGCGTTGGGTATTCAGCCGACTGGCGTCCGGAAAATGTTTGACCTTGCAGGCGACGATGTCATATCGTTTGGTTTGGGTGAACCTGACTTCCAACCTCCTCCAGTTTCAATCGAGGCTTTTCACCAAGCCATGTTGGATGGCAAAAACAAGTACACAACAACCGCTGGTTTGCCTGCTTTGAGAACGAAAATAGCAGAATCTTGGGCTCCATATCAAACTGGATTGGATGAATCAAATGTGTGCATCACCATGTCGGGAACAAACGCCTTGCTCAACCTTTTCTTGACCCTAGTGAACCCTGGAGACAACGTGCTGCTCCCTGAACCATATTTCCCTCTTTACGGGCCTGATGTTTCCATTGCAGGTGGAACTTCGTCCTACTATCCCTGTCTGTTTGAACACGAATTCATCCCTCAAGTCAGCGATTTGGAGCCACTGGTCGATGAGCGAACCGTGGCCATTCTCTACAATTTTCCGAGCAACCCAACCGGTGGCACGCTCGAAGAGCAACAACGAGATGATTTGTTGGCTTTTGCCCGCAAGCACGATTTGTGGATCATCAGCGATGAGGTGTACGACCGAATTGTTTTCGATGGCCCACATGTTTCCTTTTTAGGAGCCGGTTATGACAAAGTTCTGATTGTCAATTCCTTCTCCAAAACATTCGCTATGACGGGATGGCGAATGGGCTACATTCTTTCCCCACATTCTGAGGCCATGCAGCAAGTGATCAAAATGCAGTATTACATTGCAGCGTGTTCAAACGATGCTATGCAACATGCCATACTTGCTACAATGGAGCACGCTAGTGATTATCCCGATCAGGTTGCAGCAGAATTCAAACAACGGCGCGACCTGATTGTCGATCGCCTGAACCGAATGCCAGGTGTTGAATGCCACAAGCCCCAAGGGGCCATCTATGTCTTCCCCAAGGTGACGGTTCCAGGCATGAATTCCCAAGAACTCGCTATGGAATTGCTTAGGGATGGTGTTCTTTGTTCTCCTGGCTCCGCTTTTGGCCCATCAGGAGAGGGCCACCTCCGTTTTGCCTACACAATCAGTCAAGAAGACATCTCTCGAGGCATGGATAAAGTCGAAACAACCTTGAAACGCTTGCTCGGTACTGAATGAAGAGGCGATATCGATGCTGTCCGAAGTGTTCCTGTTCCTCATTGGTTGCATTTTCGGGCATGTTTTGCCAAGGTTTCCAGTCTTACTCATGAGCAGAGGACGTGGCTTCAATACGCACTTTCCACCCCACCCTCAACCCGTGCCGCTTGGCCCGCATTTGAACCAAAGAATCTTGCATCTGAGGACGTTCTACTGGCTGAGTTTGGTTGTGGCGGTGTTGCCACTGGGGCTTGGTTTGGCATCGGTTCGCTGGGGCAACGCCGCTTTCGGGTTTGGTCTCTGGCTTTCTTCCGGATGGTTGGTGCTTAGTCGCTTGCAAACATTCCTCGGAGGCCTTTCACCCCCGTGGTCTCGATCTATGGCGATTGAGCTCCAGATGATCATCAATGAAAGTTCAGGAGAGCGGGCCTGCTGCTCTTGGCCAACGCCGGTTTGGGGGGTGACAGAGGTCCGCTGTACAAATTGCACCTCCACATTGCGGAAGATGGCACGCCCTGACCTCGGTAGAAAACGAACCGATGGACGAGTGGTTGGACTTCTGCGCTTGTTGATCAGCGATGGCTACCCCATTATCACTGAACGCCATCACCTTCAGTTGATCGCTGAAGAGGAATGATTTGGCGTGGTTTAACCATTGCAGAAACTCCTTTCCTCTTGTTGATTTCAGGGGAATCTTTGAGGTGTGAATCAATCCACGAGGGCTTATGGGAGGGGGTTCAAGAAAGTCATTTTCTGGTCTCCTATGGCTCACTTTACGTGTTGTTGGGCAAGTCCTCATCACTCCATTCTTGGCTTTCCTTGTCACCTACTTTTTTGATTTCAATATCGACGGGTCGGGTTTTGATCTTGATTTTAGAAAGGAGATGCTCCCTTGGATCTTCAGCGCCTCTCTGGTTTACGCCATGCTAGCGTTGCTTCTTGCTCTCTGCTTTGGAGGTGGATTCAGGCCGTTGAGTGTTATTGAACGAGGTGGTTGGTTGGCAGTTTTGCGTCTGACCTCTCGTCAAGGGGACGCAGAATTGCGTCGCGAAGCTCGCCGTCGCTACGCCACATCAGCACATGGTCGCCTCTCGTTACTGGTCCATGAGCGCCATCTTGCTGGACACAGAATCACATCGACGCATGGTGGCTTGGTTTTGCTTGCCATCCCTCTTCAAGTGCTCTTAGCCACCGTCCCATTGGCACTCGTTCTTGCCGTCCCGGATACCATCATGCGCGAAGACCGACGATTGGAAATGGCCCTCTTGGTCTATCTGGGATGTTTTGTCCTGGCAATGAAGGCGTTTCCGGTCATCGCACGAAACTACATCGGTCTAGCCACATTCACTCGACGCTGGCTTGGTTCAATGGGCTCGGTGACAAGCCTCACGCCCTTCCTCGTTTTGTGGATCCTTGGAAGGGTTGCGAACGTCGCTGTCCTCGGTTCAATGGGTGACGGAATTAGTTTGAGTTTCCGCGTGGAAAAAGAACTGTTCGAGACTTCGTTTTCAATCCGTTCAATCCCGGAAACTTCCTTCGTGGATTTGCTCACAGCACTCGCCGTTATGCCCCTCGCTGCTTTCACTACGCTAGCAGCGCTGGGAGCAGGGTCCGATCCTCCAGATTGGATTTATGAACACAACGAAGCCGTGCCAATTACAGATGCGACAGCACCTGAGTCATCCCCATCGATGTTAAAGAAAGGAGCGGTGATTACCGCGGGAGCTATCACCACGGCAGCCACGGTTGCAGCGACTTCTGCAGCGGTTCAGACCTCAACAGCACTCCAAGGCCTTGCTGGCATCGGTGGTTCAGCGCCGCTCACCCAAGCACCAACGGCCATTCAACAGGTTCGTCAAACGGCTGATCTTGTTCCGTACCAGGCGGTTCAAGATCACGGTTCTCTCGAAGACTTGAGCCGTTCGATTGATGCCGTCGAACAGGTGGCTGAAGTTCAAGATTCAACACAGATGGAACTTGCGGAAAAGACCCTTGAAACTGTCCGGAAACCTTCCTTCGACGAACCTGCGATTACCGGATTGCGTAAGCGTGAATGATCAAAATGTGCTTCAATTGGTCAGCAATTCCTCTGACCCCGTAGGGGTCATCGAACGGCCATGACT
>DAFX01000004.1:1982-19065 GCA_002495535.1 Euryarchaeota archaeon UBA433 | reverse complement strand
TACCTGCATACCAACAACAGGGTTCCGGAGTTCCTGTAAACGGGTTTGGTCAACTCCTGATGATGCAAAGCGTCTGACGCGACCATCCATCCATGATATCACGCGACCTTCCTTCTCTAAAATCTGGATATGGTGAGCCGTTACTCCGTTGCCTAATTCTAATGCATCCCTAAGTGCGGAGAAATGTATTCCCGGATGTGCTTCAATGAACCCCAATAAACGACCTCGGGTGAATATACCGCCTTCTCCGCGTTGTGTGATTGCAATTAGAGGCCCCATTACTGCAAGAAGAATCGCAAACCTTGCACCCTCACTTGCAAAAATTGCTGTTGCTGTTGAGGTTAGTAATCCGACTGCCATGATTGCCATCATTGTCAGAACAATAATCTGAGTTGCAGGTAGAATCCATTCAGGCTGCTCGAGATTAACGGTCTTGAGCGGGGGGGTATCGTCTCTTAGATCATCTGATTCAGTAGTCGATTCGGCAGCAGAATCTGACGAGTCATCATCATCGGCTGATTCAATTGAAAATTCATCTTCTGAGGAATTATCTTCCGAATAATCAGAATCGTCATCGAGTTGTTTGTTATCCTCACTAGAAACATTATCAATCGGCTGTTCGACTATTTCATTTGATGAATCGATAGACTCCTTCCATTCTGACTCGATATAATCGAGATTAGGAATTGTCGCCACAATGAGCACGAGGAATGTCAAGGCTAGCAACCGCCACCCGATGACATCCCGACTCAGCATGATAATCCACTACAGTTATGCCATTAGAGTTTCATGGTAAATGGCTTTGACCATAGGATGCATCAATACATGGTTTCAATAAGTATGAGAAACTTGAGTTATTTTAGTTGAGTAAAATGTACCCGTTTGATACCGAGGAAATCCAACAAGAAGAAGAGGAGGAGATCGACCCGTTTGAAGAGCTACAAATTGGCTCCAGACCTTCTTCACAAAACGATGTTTCTGCATCTGGGAAGTTTGACGCACAAGATGATCTTCTTGCGGCATTTTCTGATGATGAAGAGGATGAGATGGAAGAGGTCGTATTATCTTTCGAAGAAGCCAATGTACCCGCGATAGAAACTGCCGCTCCTACTACAAATAATAGTTCAGAAGCAACATACAAACTTCTTCTGGAAACCGTATGGGTAGACGATATCCTAGACCCCTCTGAAGTGGAATTACTCGCTCGCAAGAGAGGGGAACTCGGACTCAGTTTCGAAAGACACCTACAACTAGTTAGAGATATTATTGGAGGCTAATCCATGGCTCCCACTCCATTCGTGCATGGCCTAGCATTAGCTTGGTCTGATGGTGCATTATCTCGTGATGGTGCCATAATGCTCGAAACCCTACAGAAACAATTGGGCATTAGTGACAAGGTTAGATCTGTACAAGAACAATCTTGGTTAACTGATATTTCTAAGACCGATAGAAGATCTTTCGGAGATGGAGACCAGATTCTCCGAGAATGGCTGGAGGCTTTGAATGACAAAGAAAGCCTAGCACCGGCTGCTAGATCAATGGGTAGAGCAGCATTGGATGTTGGACTCTCAAAGACAGGATGGTCCGAAGCATTCCAATTCGCTGATGGTTTAGGTTTAGGCGATGAATTAGCACTTGGAGTATGGCTAGAAGAAGAGGCTGAGCCTCTGAATGGATGGCCTCCGGCACTAGACCCACTGGCTGTTATTCTTGGACTAGTAATTTCAGTCCCAGGAATTTTGACCCGTAATGAAGCCCAATTCAGTGATGGAACTCCTTCGGTTTCTATCAATCACCCTGATGCTCAACCTAGTCAATTATCTTGGATGCCAAGCCTATTGCCAATCAATTCTGATGGATGTGAATGGGGATGGGAAAATGATACAAGAGCTGATTCTGAAATGCCATCTAGTTCAATCAATTATTCTCACAGTGTTCTGCTTGCATGGATTAGAAGATTAGTCACAATGAGAAGAGATAGAGGAGAAGAAGGGCTGTCTGGACTTCCTGAAAATTGTCTTTTAGTGCCGTCTTCAACCGATGTCACTTACGACGGCGATACAATGACTCTATCCATGATTGTAGACATGGGCGATTCGGGATTGGTAAGGCCATGGGCTTCAGTAAAGGTTAGTGATTCACCAGAGATTGTTCCTGCCCCTGATGGCATTGCAGACAGTTGGGTGAAAATTCACGATGCATTGGGCGGATTACTGCTAACAGGCTTGGAAACGTTGCCAAGGCAATTATTGACTGCGAGTGGAGCCGAAGTTAGTATCTCCGCACCATCTCTTAATGGTTCATGGATCGTTCATGATATCGTCTGATTCATTCACTGTGAATTTCAACATCGTAAGTCATCTTACAATCATCTCTAATGCTGTGAGATACGCTACAATACTTCTCATGAGATTTCTGGACTACTCTTTCAACAAGTTTCAAAGGAACATCTCCAACAACATGGTAGACCATATGCATAGAAGTGAAGTAGCGAGGAGATTCTTCTGCTCTAGTTGATTCCATATCAACCCAAACCTTGGAGAAATCTCGTTCTTTTAGACCTATAACGACATCAACCAATGAGCAAGCACCAACCATTTGCAGTGCCAATTGCATAGGACTAGGCCCATCATCCCAATTCATCTCGATACTTTGACCGTTAGCGTTGGTACCAACCATATTTTTGCCACCAGCCCATTCGACTTTGCCTTGCATATTTGAGCCATCAAGCCCTAAGAGAAGAAACCACCGTTGACCGCTGTGTTGATGAAGGGGCTCAAGTTGGGCCGTAACGAGCATCATGTCAGGCGACCCTATAACCATGGAAAACGGAGTACTATCAGTTCCAGAAAATCCAATTGTATACTACATAGAAGGAGATGGAATCGGAGTAGATATTACTCCAGTAATGATTGATGTCGTTGATGCTGCTGTTTCCAAGGCTTACTCCGGCAGTAAAGAAATCACATGGACCGAAACACTCGCCGGAGAAAAGGCATTCAACCAAACCGGTGAATGGTTGCCTGAAGCAACGCTGGATGCTATGCGCTCAGGACTTGTCTCGATTAAGGGGCCACTAACTACTCCTGTTGGTGGGGGAATCCGCTCTTTGAACGTGGCATTAAGACAGAAACTCGACCTTTACTCATGTGTGAGGCCAGTACGCTGGTATGAAGGAACTCCTTCTCCAGTCAAGTCTCCAGAAAATGTTGACATGATTATATTCCGAGAAAACAGTGAAGATGTTTATGCTGGAATTGAATGGGAAGCAGGTTCCGAAGAAGTTGCAAAGGTCATCGATTTCCTAGTCAATGAAATGGGAGTTGACAAGATCAGATTCCCAAATACTTCTGGAATTGGAATCAAACCAATCAGCCAAGAAGGTACTGCAAGAATTGTTCGCGCCGCTATTCAGTACGCTATTGACAATGACAAAGACAGTGTGACTCTTGTTCACAAGGGCAATATCATGAAATTCACAGAAGGTGGATTCAGAGATTGGGGATACCAACTTGCTAAGGATGAGTTCGGAGCAACTGAGCTAGATGGTGGGCCTTGGTGCACATTCACTAACCCTAACACTGGTAACACGATTACTATCAAGGATGTGATTGCAGATGCTATGCTACAACAGATCATCACTAGACCTGCTGAATACGGAGTTCTAGCAACTATGAACTTGAATGGAGATTACATCTCTGATGCACTTGCAGCACAAGTTGGCGGAATTGGTATTGCACCTGGTGCTAACATCAATTATGATACTGGAATTTCAATCTTTGAGGCTACACATGGCACTGCACCAAAATATGCTGGACAAAACAAAGTCAACCCTGGCTCACTAATCCTTTCTGCTGAAATGATGCTAAGACACATGGGGTGGGGTGAAGCCGCTGACTTAATCGTAAAAGGAATGGAAGGAGCAATTTCTGCTCAAACAGTGACTTATGACTTTGAGCGATTGATGGACGATGCCACATTGCTCTCCTGCAGCGACTTTGGCGATGCTATGATTTCACACATGTGAGTGCGAACTCATCCGTGAAGGAAACTGTTCAGAGCACGGCTGTTCTTGGCAACGCCGAAGCCAAACCTCTCTTCGAAAGCACGAGAGACGAGCGTGAAATCACTGTCTCGGGTAGCAATAAGAACGGTTCCAAGGTTTCCGAGGGATTGCTTGGCGAGATGAATGGCAATATGCATCAATGTTCGATCGGGCGCTTCAGGATAGACATCCAAGCCGTCGACCACGGTACGGGCTGGCTCCCCTCTGGTGCGCTTCATCGCAGTGATTTCTTCATAAATTTCTGTGAAATCCTTGAGGAATTCAACAACTTGCTCTTTGTATTCCTCGTTGTTTGCATCCGTTTCAAGTTGTAAATCTAAAGGTCGCCAGGTGCTGTAATCATTGAGCACCTGATCGACAAGTTCTGAAATTACATCCTGGCAAAACACGGTATCAAGCATTTTTGGAGGGACCAACAAACCACTGAACCTGCTTCGCAAGAAATTGAGGTCGCTGGCGATGCCCGAGAGTTCTTGCTTGACAATTTTCGGCAACCATAGTTGAATGCGGCCTTCTTGGGCACGCTTCAACAACATATGGTGGAAATGTCCTTGGCCTCCAATGTCAAGACTGGCTTCGGTGAAGACTTCCAAACGTTGCTTGATTGCATCCATGAGTGCATCGATCAGGATATTGGTATCGATGATCACGAGTGGTGAAAGGGATAAGTTTCGCAAATAGCGGCGGGATGCGTTCGGTATGCTGTCTTTGTAGGACGAGAACAAACCTCGTTCGGCATCGACAATTCGCTTGATATCGCGCACATTGAACTGACCTTTGTTTTGAGCACGCTCCAAGAACATCAAGCCCTCGATTGGCCGCTCTTGGGCTGCTTCTCTTGCCAATTCATACAGTTCATTGAGCGAAGGGGAAGAGCCTTGCATCAGTTGATTGAATCGGGTATCGAACGCATTGCGTTGTCGTCGGCGGTTCTTCTGCAACGAACTCACAGCCGCCGTCACTCGACCGCAGAATGGATCTGTAGGCAACTCTCGGTGGTGTTCCATCGGGTAGGTTTTGAGCATGTCAAGATCGTCTTCTGCAAAGTACGTCACTTCGACTTCCTCGATTTCACCCTCTGCAGTTTCTTGAGTAATCGTCTTCGTCGATTTCACGAAATCCTTCAACAAACGGGTTGCTGCATTCGTGTCCTTGGTGGACATGAAAGATACCCGCAAGTACAATTGGAAGCGCTTTGTGATCGCGCTCCTTAGTGCCGGTTGAGCTTCGAGGAGTTCGATTGCTTCTTTCCACTGTTCGGCGAAAGCAAGGTGAATCAGCGACTTACGATAGAGAACAATCTTGTGTTCATAATCGAATCCTTTGTGATCGCCCGCCCTGCGGTAGTCACGTGCCGCGTTAAGTTCCTCGCCTTTCGATGTGGACACCGAGGCTCGAGCAAGGGTGTGCCATGGAGAAAGAGGGTCGTTCGTTTGGTACCAACGCACCAAAGAAGGGAGGCCCAAATCATGTTCTAGCACAAGATGGCGAACCGAATGAATCATTGCAGTAGGGACATTTTGATTTCCGAGAATGGTGTTGACGCTCTCGACGGTTGCCTCATCCGAGGTGCCGTGCTGAAGCATCAATGCAACGCGATTGAGGCGGAGTGTGTCAATGACTGCGGTGAAGAGGTGCTGTTCCATCACCGACAAATCCGCTTCTTCGATGCTGGTTTCAAGCGCTTTGAGTTCTTTGTTCTCGACGATTCCAGAACCGCCTTCTCGAAGCGCTCTGCGGATGACGCCAAATGCAAGCAGGCCGCTCTTGTCAAGCAGCGAGCCTAGTCGTTCATCATCGACGTTCTCACCCTCAAACAGCATGAGCAAAGCCTCGCTCGTTGAGGAGAAGGCCGGAGGTGCGTCCGTGCTGTGGATTGAATCGAGTGCTTTTTCTCGTGCGGAACGAACAGCATGCCACAAATCATTGTCTTTGCCTGCAGCAAGAAGGTGCGCAGCAAGAAGGGTTTCGTAAGGGTGAGACATTGGCGCCAAATCATTCTTGACGATGATCTCAGACAACCTGCGGAGGTTCATCGAGCGGGTGTAAATGTCGATTACGATTGGGAGCACGTCTTCCCAAGCCTCTCCGTTCTCTTCGCTGAGGTGCTTTGCAGCGAAAGCTTGGACCTCGGCCTCGAGGCCATTGAAACGAATGATTTCAACCAAAGCACCATCGTCAAGGTGTGGGATTTGGCCGTTGAGCCAACGTTGTACTTCTTCGATATTAAGGTCGGAAATGAGGGGGAGGAGATGAGAAAGTTCTGCATGGGCGTCGAGTTTCAACGCCGTGAGCGTTTCAACAGTTTCCGCGGTTTTGCCCTCTTTGTGGAGAGCAGATAAGCGCCACCACGTCACGCGTTCAATGGCCTGGACGGGAGCGTTTCCTGATTTGAGAAGTTCCAGTCCCTCGCTCAACACCTTTGCCTTGAGTTTTGAAGTGGTTTCTGGAGGGTGATGCCATGCCAAAAATCGCCTTGAATGCGCCAATGAATGATCGCCTTTTGCGTTTGCACTTTCCTTCCAATTCTCGACTTTCCCGTCAAGAAGGCGGACAAAATCAGACAGATCTGAGGCGAGCGTTGAATCTATTTTCTCAACCAGGGCAAGACTTGCTGAAGCATCTTTGCCAATAGCGATATTCAGCAAAGCGGAGATGAGAGCAGCTTGGCCCTCAAGTTCCAGCAGCAATGGTGCTGGATTGAGCGCACGGCCTGAAGAGAGTTGTGAGGTAACTGTTCGCAAGGCGACTTGCCCTTCGGCAGATTCAATCGCACCGCTTAGTGCGTCAAGAGCAGGTGCTAAATCTCCAGGGAGTGTTGGATCGATGTAGCAGGAGGCTGTGTCAATTTTCACCTTTGAAGTCTTCTTCTTTGGCTTGGCAACTGGGAAAGCCGCAAATTGCCCCAAAACAGGTGTGCGTTGGGCAAGACTGCCCCACACCGGATGGACCCCTTTCTCCAAACACGAATCACGCAATGTGGTTTCTGTTGCCTCCCAAGCCTCATCCCAATCGTCTTTGTTGAGGAGTTTGTGGGCCAGGAGAACTGCAAGTCTAAAAGCGTCCGAGAAGTCACAGGGAAGCACCATCTCAGCAGCACTTGGAAGGTTATCCAATGGCCCTGTCGACATACGACCACCTCGGCGGCCACGGCTCCGGCGCATGTGAGAGGGTTTGCGCATCGAAGAAGCGTTTTCGTCTTCATCAGCTGCTGGCAATTCGGTCTCAGCAACTGCCAAAAGAAGGATAGGTCGCCATGTTTTCTCCAACAAGGTCCAATCTGGAGTCTTGACAACAAAAGACTGACGACGGGCTTTATTTGCGTTCGTTTTGAACGCTGCTTCAAGACAATTCGCCAGATAGTTCTCCTGCAGAATCCTCGCCCCTCACCTGTTGGCTCAACCTACCCTCCTTCAACCCACCGGCACGCTGTACTCCTCGGGGAACGCTCCCCCGCAGAGACGAACCCAACAACATCAATGAGGCTGGCAATCCTGGCCCAACTGTAGGCGAAGCCCATGGACATAGTGAACGCAATCGTGCTGTTGTTGCACCCAGTGCTTGCGTCAGCGTTGTTGGTTTGGGTGTGGTGGCAGTATTCTTGGCGGAAAAAAAGCCATGAACTCAAAGGCGAAGAACGCAATGCTGCTCGTTCAAGACACGAACAAATGGGTGAGCGGTTGCTCTGGGCTTCTTTTGGCGTGATCCTCATCGCCTTCATTGCAAGAGCCGTCGTTGGGTACCGGACCGATGGCGATGTGTTTTCCAACTTAATGCCTCAGCAACTTCACGGGTTCATGGGCCCCGTTGGTTTTGGACTGTTGTTCATGTTGGCACGTATGGGCCGCAACACCAAAAGAGCCAGAGAAGATGGGCAGAAATTCAAACATCATGCGTTGAAGCATGGGAGAGCTGCTGATTTGATTGTGGTGCTCGTGTTTATCCACGCGTTCTTGGGATTCCTGTACCTGTTTACAGTGATTGGCTGATCATTGAAGAGCCAAAACTTCAGAGCGGTTTTTCCACATATCCAACCAGACTTCAAGATTTGAATCAAGACCCGGTGGCTGTATTCGACAACCACAGGCATTTGCGTGGCCGCCTCCAGTTGGATCAAGAGCGGTTGCAAGCCGCGAGAGATCGAAGCGTCCTTGGCCGTTTGGAAGAAATGAGTTCGCGTAGAAACTGGCTGAAAGCGCCGGGCGTTCGGGCGTTTCGATTGAACCGTCGGCATAGCCGTGGACGATGCAACAAGCATCGGCTCTGTCCCCTGCCCAAGCCGTCACAAGATAGCCATTCGAACGAACGCCTTTCTCATCCATCCTGCAGATTGCTAATCGGTCCACGATCGTCGTATGCGCTTCAACCACGCGTTGTGCTGCTTGACGTTCTTGTTTCGCACGCTCGACATGGGGTGCGATTTCTTCATTTGCCAACACGTCTGCAAGCCGTGTACCCGCCGCAAGCATGCTGAGAAGACGTTGCATATGTTCTGGTTCACGCATAGAAAGGGAGCGTGAAAGTTGGAGGATAGGGCCGTCTTTGATGAACTCATCACGTGAAATTTGGCCGGAATCTAGTGCATCGACAACTGGCATAATTTCCTCGAGGTGATGCAAATCGATGAAGGGATTGAGCACATCATAGGCTAAGCGGGCTGCGGACGGCGTTGCCTCCCAATGGCATGTGCCCCCGTTGGCGGTAAATTCTGCCTCCTCCGCTTCATTTGGCCGATTTGTTTGGTGATGATCCAGGTACCAGCCACAAGCAGGGTGAAACGGAAGGTCGACCATTGCTGTATTTCGATCAATGAGATGGTCAAGGGCGCCCGAGCGGACGAGGGCTGCGTGTCCAAAATGTACGACCGCATCTGGATTTGCAGCCTTTAGCACAGCTGCTGCACAGAGGCCATCCAAATCTGAATCTGCAATTATGGATGTGAAGTGAGGTAAACCTGCAGCTTCGAGAACACCATTTTCCCCTCGCATAAACAGAAGGGCGGGCTGCGGCCACAATAAGATTTGCAGCGACAAAAAGCGCCGCAAGTAACTTGACTGGTGGCCTCTGTGTGAGGTGCATGGAGACTTCCTGCGGGGTCGTGCTGGTCAACTATGGAACCATCCTCCTGCTTCAATACCCACAAGGTCATTGGGACTTTCCAAAGGGTCACGTCGAAGGTGATGATGAAGACCATCATGCCACCGCAAGCAGAGAACTTACAGAAGAAACCGGGATTGACCAGATTGAATTTGTTGATGGCTTTGTTGAAAGAAGCGAATATTCATTCAGACACAGGGGCAAAAAGAAAGAGAAGCAGGTCTATTGGTACCTTGCGCAAACAGATCAACTCACAGTCACGCTCTCTCATGAGCATCGCGGCTATGTGTGGCTTGATTGGGACATGGCCGAACAGCAGGTATCCCATGATGAAACGAGGATGGTTTTGCGACGGGCAAGGCAACATATGGCCGCACTCGGACTCGAATAATCAAAGCGCCTCAAAGTCCTCATCTGAAGCATAGATCTGTCGAATGCGCTTTGCGACACCGGATTCTGGGCCCCTCTTGCCGAGGGGTTGCCACAGAGTCTCTTCGTGACCGAGGCCCGCCGTGACCCATCGGCCAAGCACAAACAACCAGTCTGAAAGACGGTTGAGGTACACTTGAACCAGAGGACGCACCGCATCATCACCTTCCGATTCCTTGAGGCGAATCACCGCACGCTCAAGCCTTCGAGCAACCGTTCTAGCCAGATGAAGCATCGCTTCAGGTCCGTGCCCTGCAGGCAAAATAAAACTTGTAAGAGGTTCCAAGTGCTCGAGCCATGCATCCATTTCATCGACCAGCACTTTGGCTTGATCTTCATTGATCAGCACCATGTATTCCGGGAGTTCTGAAGGAACGCATGCCAATTCAGCCCCTAGATCAAAGAGTTCATTTTGGACACGCGTCAACACCATCGACAGGATTGTTTGAACCCGTTCGACGGTCGCACGACTTCCGCCGTCTTCGTGTTTAGGAAGGCGCCCTGCCTCCATTGCGACAAGACCAAACACAGCGTTGAGTTCATCGCATGTTCCGACCACCTCAAACCTAAGGTCGGCTTTCGAACGACGGGAGCCATCTACAAGCGAAGTTTCGCCTCCATCTCCACCGCCGGTGTAGACTCGATTAATTCTGACCATGTGCTCTCCTCAGAACGAGCCAAGTCATGCTTCTATGAGGGGTTTTCGGGCCATGAAACTTGCATCAATCGGATGATACCATTCAATATCCTCTTCGCCGAGGCTCCATGAATAAAGGGCGAGGTGTTCATCGACCACGCCATACCATTCCAAGCGCCCTGGCTCCAAACACGCAATCCGTGTGCCTGTTGCTTCGATCTTACCGGTGATGTGCTGCCAGTTGGTGACGAGTTGTGCCAAATGTTCAGCAACTTCCACCACGTGCTCATGTTCAGGTTCCAACGATTCCAAAAGAACCTCAAGTTCTTCGGTCAAATCGTGAGCCTCATCACTCATTGCTTGAAGTTCTGCCAACCAACGTGTTGCCTTTGGTAGATTTTCACGCGCTTCTTCAATGGTCACAATTCGAGCACCGTGAGGGAGAACTCGCATTGCAACCTCTTGGTCTCGCAACGAACATGTGTCCATTGGTCGACCAGAAAAGAATGGCGTGTCCCTTGTTTCTCTCACATACGTTCCTTTACTTGACGGACCTTCAAGTCATCGGCGGAATCCTTTGATTTTGACCGAATTTGGGGGGTCGGGTTTTTTTTCACACAACCTGAAATTCACTGCGTTGTGAAGTGATGGGTTCACGCGACAACCGGATGAAGCGTGGTGGCGAGGCCAGATTTTTGCACCGCTTTTTTGACCAGAAGTGAAAACAGACTGATCCAAACTGCAAGTTCTACGACGACGACCAAATAGTACAGGGGGCCAAGGCCCTTGAGCAATGAAATGGCATCGTAAGGCTCGCCGTTGAAAGCCATGTACAACGACTGAGAGAACAAACTCGAAGCAAACCAAACGAAAATAGCGTACCAAAGAAAGGTGCTCATTGTCATGGGCTTGCCGTTAGTTTCTTCCTGTTCCATGATACTATATCGGCTTCCAAGATATTAAGTCCTTTGTTTCCCTGTTCACAATCTTGCTCCTAAAGTGGCACAACGCGAGGTTTCTTACACCTATGGGGTGCAAACTTTCCGGAAAACGGATTTATTCGGCTTCATTCTGCAACGGTGGGAGGAGGTCTGCCGCACTTGGTTCAATGCGAAGAAGAGCAGCGTGAATAGCTTCAATCCACTCGGGAGCGACTCCCTTTTCGCCACCAACGTCTTCCAATGCAATCCACCATTCTTCGGCTTTTGTTGTGTTCCCAATGAAGAGGTTCAATCGATGAAGAGCAACATAGGCCATTGGATTGAGATGTTCTTCTTCCGCGTCCCACCCTTTCTCGAAGCAGGCAATGGCTCCGTCTTGACCGTCGATCAATCCTCTTTGAAGAGCGACCATGCCGGCCTGACTCCATGCCAATGGTAATCGCCCAATCAAGAGGCCACGAAATACCAACCACGTCTGGCCTCCGCCGAGCACCACAAGCGCAAGGAATCCCGACCACTGTTCAAAGGTGTTTAGATCGTCCCATGTTGTAATCATCAGGCCCCCTACACCTACACAGAACATGAATCCGGAAAATGGAGCGATGAGAACTTCTCGTCGGGTTCGCAAAAGATGGTGAATGCCGACCAACAATCCAAACGAACCTACCAGGGTCAACACGAACAGGTGGCCGATGACGGAAACTGGGCGAGGTGCATATTGGCCAAGTGCGAGGAACGAACCGATTGTGAGGATCGACCAGCCAAATCGTCGCGAGGGGAGAGGGAAGGGTTGACTACGAGACCCGAAGATCAAAATGACCCCGATAAGGATCTCAAAACCGACGAGAATCCAACGGAGGCTGTCCTGTTCTAAGAGCAACATGCTTTGCCTCCGATTAGGGGATTCCACTGTGCTTCTTGACCCTTTGGCTAGGCCTTATGGTAGTCTGACCCGCGAAGAATCTCTGTAGCACGATAGATCTGCTCGATCAAAACCACGCTTGCAAGTTCATGAGGCATCGTCATCAAAGAAAGCGAAAGACGCTCACATGGAGACGAAGGTGCGACGGTCCACCCTTCTGCTGGACCGATCGCTAGATGGATTGTTTCCGAACCAATGTTCCATGCCTTGTATCGTTCTGCAAATTCGATTGAAGGTTCCAGTTTACCTCCTTCATCCATCAAATAAAGTCGCCCGGGCAACTCACAAAGCAATTCGATGTAGGCCTTCGCAGTGAGTTTATTGGAATGAATTTCCACCTTGACGCCGCGGTTCTGGACGCGTTCGGAATACATTTCGAACACCTTGCGAAGGTCTTTTTGTTTCATTAGTCCGTGTAAATGCAGGACCAGGCGAGGCATACCTGAGGCAGGAGGCCATTGTTGATGAACTTACATCCAGAACTTCGATACAGATCTAAGAACATCCACCCGTACCTCGGGGTTCACAACATTGCCGTTTCATTGAAGTTATGTGATTTTCAACAGATGGCGTTAAGCGCTCTTTCAACTTCAGCGAGCCATGGGATGGTGGCCGTTCAAGGGGAAGAGGTCAACGAAACGCCATCGCGTGGATGATCCGTTGCTCAAGGACGCCCGCACTTGGATCTCTGAACTTCGCGATCTCTGTGAAATGAATTTTGAACAACCAGAGGAGGCACGCCGGAGGATACGACACATGCAGGTGGAATGGCATGATGCAATGGAATCTGGCCACCTAAGTGCAGCCAACCGAGAAGGCCTCGAAGCGCGGGCGTTTCGTCTCCTAAGTTGTTCAGATGACGAGTGGATGCGATGGCTTGACGACCTTGATTTTTGGAAATCTGGCTGGAAACCTGCTCCGTCTGGGGATAACGAGGCTTGAAGAAGGGGCGTTCGTAGGCCCAACCATGGGTCAAACCCCAACCCTCCACATGCTCTACACGTGTCCGTTCTGTTGGAAGGTTCGTGGCGTCATTGAACACCTCGGCATGGACGTCGAATACATCAGCGTAAACGGCATGAAGATCAAGAAAGAGGTGTCGTTCGCTGGCGACTGGGGTAAAGTCCCAGTTTTCACCGACGAGAATGGAGAACATTTTGTCGATTCAACGCCCCTCATGAAGCACATTGATATCACCTACAATGGCGGGAAGATGGCTGCCATGGGTGATGCGGCACGCCAACAAAAGTGGCTTGAATGGGCTGATGCAAATGTTTCGAAAGCAACCGTACCAATTCTCTACGGCACACTTGGCGCTGCCCTCAAAACGACAACTCGTATTTCGAAATTGGAAAAGTTCGGCTTCTTTTCAAAGCGACTCTATGCGTGGGCTGGCTTCCCAATTATGTGGGGGATCATCGCTCGTAAGCGTGTGAAAAAGGACGGTCGCAGTCCGAAAAAACTCTGGCATGATTTGCTCACTGAATTCACGGACGAACACGGCCAAGAACCATTCTTTGGAGGAGCTGCTCCTGATTTGGTTGATTTCGCTGTGTTTGGATACACCCGCTCAATCTCCCCCTTCCCTCAGTTTTCACTCTTACAAGACCACGAGAAAGGGATGGCCTGGTACCGCCGGATGGAAAATTCACTCCAATGAGGGATTGGCCTGAGACCTGTGGAAATTTCCGGAATTCGCTTTGAGCCAGTCAGTGCGAGGACCACATTTGTTGGCACAGACAAAGGCGGTTGGATCTATGCAAGTCAACGACCAAGGCATGAAGTTCGTTTGCCCGATTACTACATCATGAATCACCCCCTTTCGATTCGAGAAGCGGCAATGTTTGCTGGTAAAGGCGAGGATGCACAAGACGGGTTGTTCAACGTCGAAGTGGAAGCGCTGAAACAACTGATGAATGCCGGAATTACTGCAGTTGAGCAAGGTGTCAAGGGTCTCGACCCTGCGGTCCAGTGGGAAGTACGCTGCCCTACAGAGGCAGAATGGCGTTGTGCTCAGGAACAGTTCGACCTCGGACTAGGGAAAAAACAGATCGAGGTTCTGGCCGATGCCGTCAACTCAAATTATCGAGGTGCAATGATGGATGGCCGACCTCGCCGATTCGAGGGCCTAGGGCCAATGGCTTTGCACAGGGCAGCAATCGAGACCCATCCAAACAAAGAGGGTATCACGGCCTTGTCAAGCGTGCCGCTTGACCGCCCCATTCAAGGAGTCGTGGCCCGTTTGGTGATCGCTCCAATTCGGCAAGGTGAACCAAAACGTGTGCCTCAATCTGCCGATCTAGCGTCAAACATCCGAATGGAAGTCGTGTGCACTTTCTTGCTTGGCGTCATTCCTTCATTTGCCATTCCAATTCTGAGGGGGATGGGGGATTACGCCTTCACTGGTTGGGCAAATCTCCTGTTCGGCGGCCTGTGTGCCGGGTTTGTTACCGGGGCATTTTGGCGACCTCGGCGGCCAACTGTCACTTGGGATGACGTATGAATCAGGATTCCTTTACAGGGTCGACTAGGCTTTCCCAATAGGGCTCTTGGCGAATCGCATCAGCGGCGCAGATGGCGGCCATATTGACAATGTGGCGAACTCCATCTTGTCGGGCAACCAATTGAACTGGATGGCTCATCCCTTCCAAAATCGGCCCGGTCATTTCAGCATCACCAAGTTCTTCCAACAATTTGTAAGCAATGTTTGCTGCGGCCAAGTTTGGCAAGACCAAGACATTGGCCGCACCTGTGAATTCCATGAACGGGTATTCGCCTTGGACATCGCCATTGAGGGCGGTGTCGGCCTGCATTGGCCCGTCAATGACCAAAGAAGGATCGAGTTCGCGAGCAAATTGAATCGCATCTTCGATGCGTTCTGAGCGTTGGGCCCGACTGCTTCCAAAGTTGGAAAAGGACAGCATAGCAACCACAGGATCTACGCCAAATCTGCGTGCCACCTTCGCAGTTTGTACTGCGATTTCAGCGAGGGTTCGGCTGTCTGGATACACATTGACCGTTGCATCGGCGAGGAAAATGGTCCTGCCTTTGACGTTCATCATGTAGCACCCCACGATGCAATGTGCATCGTCATCGGGCCCAATGAGCTCGAGGGTCGGTCGAAGCACGTCCGCATAATTTCGGCTCACGCCACCAACGAAACCATCCGCATCGCCGTTAGCGACCATTTGACTTGCAAAGTATGGCCGGGACTTCAACAGTCGAGCTGCATCCGCCACCGTCATACCTTTCCGATTGCGACGATCGAGCATTGATTGTGAGTAGATCCCCTTTCTTCGCTCGTCCTTACGAGGGTCGTAGACCTCATAATCAAAGGTCAAACTCAATTCTTCGACCATGCGGTGAATTCTCTTTTCAGGCCCTAGCAGAATAGGATAACAGATCTTTTGATCGACCAGTTGAGCCGCTGCTCGTATGACCATTTCATTATCGCCCTCGGGGAAAACGATCCTCTTTCCGCGGCCACGAACTTGGTTGATGACGTGACGCATGATGGAATACGACTGTCCAAGTCGAGCTTCGAGTTCTTCTCGGTATTGTTTGATGGAAAACTCATCGGGTAGAACGCCAGCAATGCCTTCGTCGACCGCGGCTTGTGCAACTGCGGATGCTTCCCACAGCAACACGCGCCGATCAAATGGTTTTGGAATGATATAATCAGGGCCGTATTGCATGACTGCGCCATCATATGCGGCTGAAATATAATCTGGAACTGGTTCCTTGGCCAACGCTGCAAGTGCCCGTGTAGCGGCCATCTTCATGCCCTGAGTGATGTCACGTGCACGAACATCGAGTGCTCCTCGGAAGATGTAAGGGAAACCAAGCACGTTATTGACTTGGTTCGGATAATCTGAACGCCCCGTAGCGATGATGGCATCGTCCCGTACTTGGAGGATCTCCTCGGGAAGGATCTCGGGCGTAGGGTTGGCTAAGGCGAATACGATTGGTTTTGCCGCCATGCTCGCAATCATTTCCCTGCTTACCAATCCTCCTCTGGAAAGGCCGAGCATGACGTCCGCACCTTCCAAAGCGTCTGCAAGTTGACCCGGCTCCCGTGCGTGTGCGAAGGGTGCTTTGTACTCATTCAATTCACCGGCCTCAAGCCTGGCTTTTGTCACAATGCCCTTGCTGTCAACCATCGAAATGTTCGACCTGGTGACGCCGATGGCAACGTAGTGATTGGCGCACGCGATGGCGCTTGCACCTGCGCCAATGACGACGACTTTGATTTCGTCGAGTTTTTTGTCTTGTAATTCAACAGCATTTAGCAAGGCTGCAGCAGAGATGATGGCGGTACCGTGCTGGTCGTCATGCATCACTGGAATATCGGTTGCTTCTGCAATCCGGCGCTCGATTTCGAAGCACTCCGGTGCTTTGATGTCTTCAAGATTGATGCCGCCGAATGTTTTAGCGATGTTCACCACCGTATCGATGAAGGCTTCAGGATCTTCGGTGTCCACTTCGATATCAAAAACATCGATGTCCGCGAATGTTTTGAGAAGCAAACCTTTGCCTTCCATGACCGGTTTACTGGCCAGAGCACCGATGTTACCAAGTCCAAGGACGGCCGTACCGTTCGAAATAACTGCGACGAGGTTGCCTTTTGAGGTGTATTTGTAGGCATCTTCCGGGCGATCGGCGATTTCTAAACACGGGTAAGCGACTCCGGGCGAATAAGCAAGGCTCAGTTCGTGAGCCGTGCTGTGTGGTTTGGTAGGCACGACCTTGATTTTGCCTCTTGGCTCCGCCTCGTGATACTCGAGCGCTTCTTTTTTGAGCAGCCGCTCTTTTTTCTCACGATTCATGGCAATCGAGTCAAACCAATGTGGTTCGGTGTTTGAGTGTTGTGTGCGTACGGGACAAATAAGGGGGATAACAAGGGCATTGAAACCCAACCGGCGGGGGATTCAAACATGGAATCGGGCCGATGATGTTTAGAATAAATCTGAATGAACAAAAACGAACTTGTT